>CAYPYY010000038.1:0-18232 GCA_964414995.1 uncultured Gemmatimonas sp. | reverse complement strand
TCGACGGAGCGGCGTCGGCTCCGCGAGCACTCGAGCTCGGCTGCGGTCTCGGGCTCGTGTCCATCGCCGCGGCGCGCGTTGGGTTTCGGGCGCTGGCTACGGACTACTACGACGACGCGCTGCTGTTCGTGCGCGAGAACAGTCGGCGCGCGCTCGGCAGCGCGGTCGACACGCGGATGGTGGACTGGACCGCATTGCCCGACGATCTCGGCCGATTCGAGCTCGTGCTCGCCGCGGACGTGCTGTACGAAATGCGCTACGCACCACTCGTAGCGGATGCGGTGGCGCGAACGCTGGCGCCGGGGGGCGTGTTCGTGCTCGCCGATCAGGGGCGCATCGCGCTCGGGCAGTTTCTCGAGGAGGCGGCGCAACGCGGGCTGGCGCACGCCGTGACGCGCTGCGTGCCACCGCCCGAGGGCGTGACGGCGCCGACCATCACGATCTACGAGCTGCGCTGGCGCGCCAAGTGATCACGCCGTGCCGCGGGCGCTACAGCCAGCGGCGCACCGCGCCCAGGTAGCGCTCGTAGGGCTCGCCGAACTTCCGTGCGAGATACGTCTCCTCGCGCGCAATCACCACGTTGTTGGTGATCACCACGGCCGGAATGGCGAGCAACACCACCGCAAGCCGATCTGTCCACAGCCCGATGCCGACCTGTACGAGCGCAAAGCCGAGGTAGATCGGATTGCGCGTGTACGCGTACGGACCGCTGGTGACGATCGCGGTCGTCGGCTTCCACGGGCGCACGTCGGTGTGGTGCGCCTTGAGTGCGAACCAGGCCCACGCGCAGAGCCCGACTCCCATCGCAAGGAAGATCGCGCCGAGTCCGGCCCAAGCATCCGGCCGCACCGAGACCGGCTTGAACCAGTGCACGAAGTACCCCGCCAGGGTGGCCACCAAGAAGATGATCGGCGGCTTGATCGGAAGGTTCGGATGGTCGGGAGGCAGCTCGACCAGTGACGGCGTGCTTGAGTCGTTCATACGAAGTTACGCGAGTTGCTGCGCCACAACCTCGGCGATGTCGTACACGGGCACTTCGCTGCCCTGCGCCTTCACGCCGTCGGCCATCATCGTCATACAGAACGGACACGCGACCGCGACGGCCTCGGCACTCGTGGCCAACGCTTCCTCGGCGCGCTCGACGTTGATGCGCTTGCCGACCTTCTCCTCCATCCACATCCGCCCGCCACCGGCGCCGCAGCACAGGCCCTTGTCCTTGCTGCGCGGCATCTCCACGAGGTTCACCACCGGCAGTGCGCGCCGCAGCGTCTCGCGCGGGGCATCGTACACGTCGTTGTAGCGCCCGAGGTAGCAGGAGTCGTGGTACGTGAAGGTGCGCACCGGCGCGTGCAGATCTTCGCGAATGGGCACGCGGCCCTCGGCGAGCAGGTGCTCGATGTACGTCGAGTGGTGGATGACGTCGTACTCGCCGCCAAACTGCGGATACTCGTTGCCGAGTTGATGGAAGCAGTGCGGGCAGGCGGTCACCACGGTCTTCACGCCGTAGCGCCCGAGTGTCTCCACGTTGTCCTTGGCGAGCATCTGGTAGAGGTACTCGTTGCCCATCCGGCGTGCGGGGTCGCCGTTGCACTTCTCCTCTTGCCCGAGGATCGCGAACTTCACGCCGGCGGCCTGCAGGATTCGTGCGAACGCAACCGTCGTCTTCTTTGCGCGATCGTCGAACGACCCCATACAGCCGACCCAGTACAGGACCTCGGGCCGCTCGCCGCGCTCGGCCAGCTCGGCCATCGTCGGGATCTGCATTCCCTCGGCCCACTTGCCGCGGTCGCCGGGATCGAAGGCCCAGGGCGATCCACTGGTCTCCATCGACTCGAAGGCCGGCATCATCTCCTCGGGGAACCGCGATTCGGCGAGCACGAGGTTGCGGCGTAGCTCGTTGATGACGCTGAGTTGGTCGATCGAGACCGGGCACTCGTAGACGCAGGCGCGACACGACGTGCAGGCCCAGAGCTCCTCGTCCGTGATGTAGCCGCCGAGCAACGGCTTCTCGGCGAGCGCTGCGGGTGCGTCCGCGCGCAGCGTGGCGAATCCGCCGTCGGCGCCCGGCTCCATCCACGGCATCTTGGCTTCGAGCCGCTCGCGGACGTTGATCATAATCTTGCGTGGACTGAGCAGCTTGCCCGTCGTGTTGGCGGGGCAGACGCTGGTGCAGCGGCCGCACTCGGTGCAGGCATAGCCGTCGAGCAACGACTTCCAGCTCAGGTGCTCGACGTCTGCCGCGCCAAACTGCTCGGCGTCGCGCCCCTCGAAGTCGAGCGGGCGCATCGTGCCCACGGTGCCCGGACCACTGGTGTTCGAGAGGAACGTGTTGGGCAGCGACACCACCACGTGCAGGTGCTTCGAGAACGGCAGGTAGTTGAGGAACCCGAGCACGAGGAGGGCGTGTGCCCACCAGAACACGTCGTGTGCGAGGTGCACGGCGGCGCTGTCGGGCGACACGCCGAGGTTGAACAGCACCACCGCGATCGGGAACGACACGAGGAACGCGCTCGACTGCGGCCCCGGAGCCATCAGGTGCTCGAACACCTCGGCGCCGTACATCGTGAGCATCAGCGCCGCAATCCACGACAGGATGAGGAGCGGATCGTTCTGGTGCGTCTCGGCGCCCTGCAGGCGCTTCACGCGCTTCGTGAGGCGACGCCAGAGCGCAAAGCCCACCATCGCGAGGACAACGCCGGCCATCCCTTGCTGGCTGGCAACGTACAGCCGGTACAGCGCGTCCGGAAGGAAGTGCTCGTACCCGAACGACGGGAACACGCCCGCGATGAGCATCTCCGTGGTGGAGGCGCCGAGCACGAGGAAGCCCCAGAAGATCAGGGCGTGCATCGGGCCTGCGACCGAGTCGCGGAAGATCTTTTCCTGGAAGATGCCGATGCGCAGGAAGTTGCCGATGCGCGTCGGAATCTCGGTCCAGCGGACGTCGTCGAGGCGGCCGAGTCGGAGATAGCCGATGAGGCGCTGGACGTTGTAGCTGAAGAAGCCCAGCGCGAGGGCGAGAACCGTGAGGAACAGCGCGTTGACGGGGGGCATAGTCAAGAAGATAGTGCGCTAGCGGCGGCTGAACACGGCTCCGTGGGGGACGCCGGGCGCCGCGCCCCCGTGGGGCCAGGTCTTGTTGTCCATCCTGACGCCCGATGTTCCGCTCCCGGCATCGCGGAATCGCGAGTCGAGCGTCAGGGCGCCGCTACTCAGGTCCAAGTGCAGCAGATTGACGCGGTGTCGCATCGAGCCGTAGCCCGTCACGACCACGCGCCGACCGTCTGGGGACGCCGCGATCCAATGCGGGACATCGGTTGAGTCGAAGCTCACGCGACTCACCTCGCGCGGCGCGCGCGGATTGCTGATGTCGAGGCTGACCACGGCGCTCCAGGCCGGCACGGTCACCAGATAGTAGTTGCCGACGATTACGGGAATGGCGCAGTTGGTCCGCGGCTTCTCCGGGAACGACGCGACCTGCGTCGCGGTCGGGGAGTCGCCGTCGAGTCCGTCGATGATGAAGAGCCCACAGCTGAACGTGGACACGAGGAGCGTGCGCCCATCCGCGAGCAGCCGTGGTTCGGCGGTGTACGCGCCGTTGGGGCCGGGCAGCGTGAGCTGAGACAGCACCCGCAGATCCGAGAGGCGCCAGACCTGCAGCGTCCGTGAGGCCTCGGGGAAGTCCGCTTCCATATCGGTTGACGTGGTGACGATGCGGTCGAGCGCAGGAATGATGCCGCCGCTGTACACCCGGAGACCGGAGTCCGCTTGGGGAGAATCCGCGGAGGCGGAGCGCACCACCTGGGCGGCGGGTGTCATCTCCACGAGCCCACCAGCGCGCATCCGCCCATCGGCGTCGTGGGTCATTTGGAACGTGCCGAGCACGTTGCCGTTGGGGAGCCGCAGGAACGAGTGTGGGTGTGAGAACCCCGCGAGGTCTTCGAAGGCGGCCGCGATGCGCGGTGCCTGCGGCGTCGTGAGATCGAAGACCCAGGAGCGGCCCGTGGCCCAGCCGTTGGCAAACAGCTGGCCGTCGGCGGGCATCTCGTGTTCGGTGTGGTGCGGCCGGTTGCCGAGCCCGGGGACCGCGAGCGTGGTCACCACGTCGCCGTAGCGCGTCGAGTCGTCGGCGGGCTCCGTGATGTCGAGGACCGCGAGGAAATCGGGCTGCGTGGAGTCCGCGGAGGCGGTCCAGAGGTACAGGTAGTCGCGGTCACTTGCGACCGGGTCGCGGCCGCAGGCGGTCACGAGGACAAGCGCGGCGAGGAGTCGTGCGGTGGTTGTGGGCATCGGGCAAAGCTACGGCGTGTCGTCAGCGACCACCACGACGACAGATCCGAGCGCCGTTCCCGCTGCGGCGGGACGCTGACAGGCGCGGGAAAGTGAGGTGATATATACTGATAGATACCACCTACTTTCCCTCGGAGTCCCGATGTCACGCCGGCGTGATGAGGACGCGTCCCCGATGCGCGCCAAGCTCTTCTGGAACGGGCGTTCGCAGGCGGTCCGCCTGCCCAAGGCATTCAGGTTTGAAGGAGACGAAGTGGCAATTCGGCAGGAGGGAGACGCCGTCATTCTTGAGCCCCTGCGCCGCCGTGCGTGGCCGACCGGCTTCATCGAGGGCATTCGCAGGGACGCGCGCCACTTCGCGCACTTTGAGGTACCGGCGGCACTCCCGCCGGGCGGCACGGACGTCGACCTCGACGAGCCGTGAGGTTTCTCCTCGACACCAGCACTTGCGTCCAGATCCTCCGCGCCGACGAGGCGACGCTCCGACACTTCGCGCGCCTGGGCCCCGACGACGTCGCCATCTCCGCGATGACCGTCGCCGAGCTTCGATTCGGCGAGTTGAAGGGACGCACGCCGAGCCGCGCACGCGCGCGCTTGGCCACGTTTCTCGCCGCGCTCGACGTCGTGCCATTCGATGGCGCCGCCGCGGACGTTCACGCGCGAACGCGACTCGCCCTTGAACGGGCGGGCACGCCGATCGGCGAGCGCGACCTCGTGATCGCCTCAACGGCACTCGCGCACGCTCTCACGGTCGTGACCGGGAACGTGCGCGAGTTTCGACGCGTGCCCGCACTCGAGGTCGTCGAGTGGGGCAGTTGAGCGCGGCCTACGCCTTCGCCTTCTTCACTGCCTCGGTGAGCACCGGCAGGATGGCCAGCACATCGCCGACGATCCCGTAGTCCGCGATCTTGAAGATCGGAGCGTCCTTGTCCTTGTTGATCGCGACGATCGTCTTGGACGTGCGCATTCCGGCGAGGTGCTGGATGGCACCCGAGATTCCGCAGGCCACGTAGAGATCCGGCGAGACCAGGCGACCCGTCTGTCCGATCTGGTCCGAGTGCGGGCGCCAGCCGTCGTCGGTGACTGCGCGCGTGGCACCCACGGCCGCGTTGCCAAAGGCCGCGGCGAGATCTTCGACGAGTTTGAAGTTGGCCGCTTCCTTGAGCCCGCGGCCTCCGGAGATGATGACCGGTGCCTCGCCGAGGTCGAGCTTCGCCGTGTTGCCGACGGCGGTCTCCGTCACCTTGACGCGACTCGCCGACGGATCAGCCGCCGGCGCAAGCGCCTCCGAGGCGCCGGCCTTGGCGTTCGCCTTCGGCAGGAACGCACCGGGACGCACGCTGACCACAGCAGGCGTTGCCGTGAGCGTCACCGTCTGCAGCACCTTGCCGGTGTAGCCAGGATGCGTCGCGGAGATGCCGTTGGCAGTCACCGTGAAGGCCGTCGCGTCCGACACCAGCGGCACGCCGAGCTTGGCTGCCACGCGCGGGGCGAGATCCTTGCCCGTCGCGCTCGCGGCGAGCACCACGCCCGCGTAGCCACCCTTCGCCTTGTCCGCGAGCGTGGCGGCAACCGCTTCGGGGTTGTTGTGCGTGAAGGCGGCGTGCTCGACGACGAACACCTTGTCGGCTCCGTGCGCGCCCAATTGCGCGGCGTGCGCGCCAACGCCTGGCGCACCGAACAGCACCGCGTGCACCTCCCCGCCCTTCGCGTCGGCGATCACGCGGGCCGCCGCCACCGCCTCGAGTCCGGCGCGGCGAAGCTCGCCGCTGCGCGTCTCGGCAAATGCAAGCACGTTCGACATTAGAGAACCTTCGCCTCTTCCTTGAGGAGACGGACGAGCTCCGGCACCGCGTCGGGGCCTTCGCCGATGATCTTGCCCGCCGCACGCTCCGGCGGCAGCGCCATCGCATCGAGCGAGAGTCGCTGCGCCGGCAACTGCGCCGGCTTCACGTCCAGCGGCTTCTTCTTGGCCGCCATAATGCCCTTGAGCGATGGATACCGCGGTCGCGCGATGCCTTCGTCAATCGTCACGACGGCCGGCAACGCACACTCGACGAGTTCGTAGGCGCCCTCGAGTTCGCGGCGCATCTTCGCCGTCCGTCCGTCGAAGTCGAGCTTGGAGATCGCCGTGACGCAGGGCAAGCCGAGCAGTTCGGCGGTGATGGCACCGACGGCGCCGTGCGCCGTGTCAATGCTCATCCGGCCAAACATCACGAGGTCGTAGCCGCCATCCTTGAGCTCGGCGGCCAGGGCCGTGGCGATGGCGAACGAGTCCACCGGCGCGCCATCGGCCTTGAGCTGAACCGCCCGGTCGGCGCCCATCGACATCGCCTTGCGCAGCGTCTCCTGCACGACGTCGCCGCCCAGCGAGATCACGACGACCTCACCGGCGTTGAGCTTTTCCTTGATCTGGAGCGCGGCCTCGACGGCGTACCCATCGAAGTCGGAGATGTCGAACTTGAGCCCCGTTTCATCCACGGCCTTGCCGGAGGGGGCGATCTTGAAGCGGACGTCCATATCGGGGACGCGCTTGATGCAGACGGCGATTTTCACTGGCGATCCGAGGGTGTTGGGACCTCTGAAAGTTAGCCGCGGGTCACGGGGGAAGAAAGCGGAACGCCTACATCAGCGGCGCCAGCTCCGTCTCCGTCAGCGCACCCCGGTACCGCACGAGAATCGCGAGCGAGACCGCGGTGAACGCCAGGCCGGCAACCGCCAGTGCCGTCGGTCCGAGCCCCGTCCAGAGGAGCCAGCCGCAGACTGCGGCCACCGTGAGCTGCCGCGCGGTCTCCAGCGTGCCCGCCCACTTGGCGCTCTCAAACACGCCGCCCACGCCCGCCAGGGCCACCGCAATGAAGAACGCGGCCGCTGCACTCTGTGCCATTGGCAGCCGGTCGGCGCTCTGCAGCAGCACGAAGGCCGCCGCCAACGCCACCACGAACTGCGCAAAACCATACCACGCGAGCGGCGCCGGCACGGGCGGGTCGAACTTCTCAAACGTCTCCGCACTCACCTCGCGCGGACGCTCGATCTCACCCAGTTCCGGCGGGCGCCACCCAGGGCGGCCGAACACGATGCGCAGCTTGTCGCGCCACCGCCGGGCCTTCCACGCATCACGCGCGATCTGCACAAAGACGTGCACGTTCGCCCAGAGCGGATTCCAGCTCTTGAGCGGCTTCGTGATGCCGTACACCGGCTCCTCTTCCTCGGGCACGAACGTACCGAACCAGCGATCGAAGACGATGAACACGCCGGCGTAGTTCTTGTCCTGGTACTTCGGGTTCACCCCGTGGTGCACGCGGTGATGGGAGGGCGTGTTGAGCACGAGTTCGCCGAGCGGCGAGAGCTTGCCGACGGCGCGCGTGTGAATCCAGAACTGGTAGACGAGGTTGAGCGCGTTGGTCGCCACGAACATCCGCCACGGCACGCCAATGAACGCGAGCGGAATGTAGAACACCCAGCTCATCAGGCCGTGCAGCGCGCTTTGCCGCAGCGCGACCGGCAGGTTGTACTCCTCGCTCGAGTGATGCACCACGTGGCCCGCCCACAGCACATTGACCTCGTGTGCATAGCGGTGCGACCAGTAGTAGCAGAGGTCCACCAGGAAGAACACGGCGGCCCAACTGGCGAGCGCGCCCGCGTCCACCGAGAACCACGGGAACGCCGCGGCGGCACCGAAGGGGGCGCGCTCGGCCCAGGTAGGCACCGCCGGCACGTAGTACTGGATCGCGTACCGCTCGCCGATCCAGATGAAGATTCCGACGGTGAAGAGCTTGGTGAAGATCCCAGCCAGCTGGCTGAGGATGCCACAGCTCAGGTCGCTCAGCGAGTCATTCATCCGGAGCACGCGCCTCCCCGTCACGCGACTCCAGAGGAGTTCCAGCGCGATCAGAAGGAAGAACAGCGGAATCGAGGCCTGGATGATGCCCATCGGCCGCGAAAGCTAGATTATCCGCGTGACCAATACCAATCAGGCGTTTCCCCGCCCCCTGGCCTGCGTCACCGGCGCCTCGGCCGGGCTCGGCAGGCAGTTCGCGCTGCAACTGGCGGCGCGCGGCCACGACCTCCTCCTCGTCGCGCGCGATGGCGACCGACTCGCCGCCTTTGCCGAGGAGCTGACGCGCACCTACGGCATCGAGGCGACCTCGCACGTCGCGGACCTCACACGCGACGAACCGACCCGCGGCCTGGCCGAGCGACTGAGCAAGGAGTCGCGACTCGCGGTGCTCGTGAACAACGCGGGCTTCGGCACGAAGGGCAAGTTCGCCGAGCGACCCGTGGCCGAGCAGGCGTCAATGCTGGAGCTGCACGTGATGGCGACGATGCTGCTCACGCGGGCGGCCCTGCCGGGAATGATCGACCGTCGTCACGGCATCGTCATCAACGTCGCGTCCGTGGCGTCGTTCACGGCGTCGCGCGGCAACGCGAACTACTGCGCCACCAAGGCCTACCAGCGGGTGTTTAGCGAGGGCGTCGCGATGGAGTTGGCGGGAACCGGTGTGCACATCCAGGCGCTCTGCCCGGGCTTCACGCACACCGAGTTCCACGATCGGATGAAGATCGACAAGACGAAGGGCATCCCGAGCTGGGCCTGGCTCGAGGCGGAGCGGGTGGTGCGCGAGTCGCTCGAGTCGGCGTTCGCCGGCGGTCCCACGGTGTACATCCCGGGCAAGCGCTACCGACTCACCGTCTTCGCGCTACGGCATATGCCGCTGTGGATCCGCCGGAAACTGCAGGAGCGGTACTCGAAGGCGCGGCTGTAGCGCGCGATGTTCGCCGCCCGTCGCACGCTCGCTTCGGCATTGCTCGCCGCTTTCGGCGCGTGTCTCGCGGCGCCGCTCGACGCGCAGGACACCCTTCGCGTGGTCCACATCGGCGACATTAACCTCGCCCGCAACGCGGCACGCTGGTACATCCTGCCCGGCAAGGGCGACACGATCTTCGCCGGACTGCGCGATCACCTGCGCGCCGCCGACATCGCCATCGGCAACCTCGAGAGCGTGCTGATGGACCGTGGCGATTTCGCCGACCCGCAAGGCACGTTCGTGTTCGCGGGGCCGGCGCAGGGTGCGGAGCTGCTGCGCGACGCCGGCTTCGATATGGTTACCACGGCGAACAACCACACCTGGGACTTCGGACGCGATGGGTTGCTCGAGTCGCTCACGCACCTTGAGCGGGTGGGCATCGCACACGCGGGCAGCGGCCCCGACCTCGACGCGGCGTGGCGCCCCGCGGTGTTCCGCGCCAAGGGATGGACGATCGCCATCTTCTCAGTGACCCGCGTGTTCAACGCCACCGGCCTGCAGATCGCCGGGCATCCCGCCGAGTGCTGCATCGCCTGGGGCGACTCACTGCGGCTTCGCGACGCGGTGCGTGCGGCGCGAGACTCCATCGGTGCGGACATCGTGCTGGTGTCCATCCACCACGGCACCGAGTACGTCGGCGTCCCCCGCCGCGCGGAACGCGAGTATGCGCGCGCGCTCGCACGCAGCGGCGTGGACGCCGTGATCGGGCATCATCCACACGTGCCGCAGGGTGTGGAGTACATCGGCGATGTGCCAGTGATTCACTCGCTGGGGAACACGGTTTTCCTGCAGCGGGATCCGTGGACGCAGGTGGGGTTTCTTGCCGAATTCACGTTCGTACGCGGCGCGAAGCCGGCGCTCACGATGCGACCGCTCGCGGCAACGTTCACGCCCCGATGGCTCTCAGGACGCGACTCGACTGCGGCGATGCGGCACCTGGACTCGCTCAGCCGGCGGCTGCGCGGGCTTCCCTGACGACGATGCGGCCACTCCCCGACTGACGCGGCCCGCCGCGGTCGGCATCGTGCGCGGGACGTCCACGAGGAGTACCTATGACCTATCGTCGCCTGTTCGCCGCGTGGGGCGTGCTCGCCCTCGCGATGCCGCTCAACGGCGCGTTCCGCGAACTCTGGCTCAAGACGGTGATGCCGCACGGCGTCGCTGACGTGATCAGCGCAGTGCTCGGCATCACGATCATCCTGCTCATCACCCGCGGCATCTACCGGATTGCGCCCGAGACGCCAATGCGCGATCTCGTGCCGATGAGTCTCCTGTTGGTCGGAATGACCGTCGCGTTCGAACTCACGTTCGGCCGGCTCGAGGGCAAGAGCTGGGCCGAACTATGGGGCAACTACGCGCTCTGGCGTGGGCGGCTCTGGCCCCTCGTGCTTCTCACGCTCGCGGCGACGCCGTTCATCTGGCGAGGCCGGAAGGCCTAGCCGCCGAACGCGTTCATCCCGGTCACCGCCTGGCCGAGGATGAGCGAGTGGATGTCGTGGGTGCCCTCGTAGGTGTAGACGCTCTCGAGGTTGGCCATATGCCGCATCGAGGCATACTCGGCCACGATGCCGTTGCCGCCGAGTAGGCGACGCGCCTCGCGGGCGATGTCGGTCGCGATGTTCACGTTGTTGCGCTTGGCCAGCGAGACCTGCTGCGGCGTGAACGTGCCGGCGTCCTTCATTCGCCCGAGGTGCAACGACACGAGCTGACCCTTCACGATCTCGGTGAGCATATCGGCGAGCCGCACCTGCTGGATCTGGAAGCCGCCGATCGGACGTCCGAACATCACGCGCTCCTTGGAATACGAGAGCGCTTCCTCGTAGCAGGCCATCGCGGCGCCGAGCGCGCCCCACGAGATGCCGTATCGCGCCTGCGTGAGGCACATCAGCGGGCTCTTGAGACCGCCGCTCTTGGGCAGCAGCGCGTCCGCCGGCAGGTGCACGTTGTCGAACACGAGCTCGCTGGTGTCCGAGGCGCGGAGCGAGAGCTTGCCCTTCTGGCCGTTCGCCTTGAAGCCCTTGGCATCCGTGGGCACCAGGAAGCCGCGGATGCTCTTGCCCGCGTCGTCGTTGTCCTCGGTCTTGGCCCACACCACGGCGATGTGCGCGGTGGACCCGTTCGTGATCCACATCTTGGCGCCGTTCAGGATCCACGTGCCGTCCTTCTGCTCGCGCGCACGCGTGATCATCCCTGCCGGGTTTGAGCCGTAGTCCGGTTCAGTGAGGCCGAAGCAGCCGATCTTCGTGCCCTTGGCAAGCTGCGGAAGCCAGAGGCGCTTCTGCTCCTCGGAGCCGAAGGCATAGATCGGGTACATCACCAGCGAGCTCTGCACCGACGCGAACGAGCGAATGCCCGAGTCGCCGCGCTCGAGTTCCTGGTTGATCAGGCCGTACGCAACGCTGTTGAGCCCCGCGCAGCCGTACTCCTCGGGCAGGTTCGCGCCGAGGTAGCCGTTCTCGCCCATCTCCGGGATGAGCTCCTTTGGGAATCGGCCATCCACGTAGCATTGGCCGATGATGGGCAGGACCTTTTCGTCCACGAAGGCGCGGACGGAGTCGCGGACGGCGCGCTCTTCTTCGGTGAGCGCGGCATCGATGTTGAAGAGATCGCCCTCGCGCGGCTTGAGCTGCGGCGAGGCGAGGAAGGCTTGGGTATCGAGATCGGAGGGCATCTGGCGGCTCGCAGGAGGGACCCCGAAAGCTAACCGGAGAGCTGGTCTTTGCCTGCATCCTCAACCGCCATCCAGACGACCAGCTGGACGTCGGAGGCATCGATTGGAGGAAGGGGCTCCGGCGCTTTCCACGGCTGCAGCCCGCGTTCGCGTACAAAGTCGACAATTGCGTGAGACGAGCGAATCCCGTCAGCCGTCTCGCTCGAGAAGATCGCTCTAAGCGCTCGCTCTTCGCGAATTCCGCGCGGCGCCTCGAGGGCGGCGACGATGCGATCGCACTCCTCGAGCGACATCTCGTCTGGCCGCCAAAGCCTGACGTGAGCGGCGGCTTCACGGAACAGCGGGCGAACGCGCGGTTGCAGGTTGGCCGGGTCGGTGGCCCACTGCCATTCCGAGACTATGTCGTCGCGCGCACGCATCCACGCGTCGTACGCGCCGGCTCGCAACTCCTCGGGCATCAGGCGCGGCGTCTCGGCGACGCAGGTGATGCGACGTAGTGAACCCAACGCATCGCGGACGACTGGCTTGCTCACATCCACCGGCACGAACCGCAGCAGGACCTTGTCGTCTACACGCGCGCAGAAGAAGTGTCCCCGCTCATCGCCCGCCGCCAGCCCGGAGCCCGCCGCGCCGGGGAGCGCGCGGATCCGCGACTCGAGCCCCAGCGAAATCGCCTTGCGCAACTCTTGCCGATACTCCTCCCCTGAATGCGCCGTCGCCCCCTCGCCACCCCGCTCGAAGAGCGACGCATCCTCTCCGCGGATGCGCGCGATTTCTTCTTGTGAGTCCGCGAAGTTCTTGTCCGAGATCTCGATGCCCGGAATCACTTCCGCATCGAGACCCACGGACGCCGCGGCCTGAGCGAGCTTGATGCGGATGCGCTCCTCTAACCGCAACATCCTGTCGAGCGCCTCGTCGGGAAAGACGCAGGTCAACCACACATCCGCGTGCGGGCTACCGATGCGGTCAATACGCCCGTGCCGTTGCACCAAGCGCATCGGGTTCCACGGCAGATCGTAGTTGACGATGCGCGAGGCTTGCTGGAGGTTGAGGCCCTCGGCAAGCACATCCGTACATACCAAGATGTCGTACTTGTCCTCATCGAAGCCGGCCGGTGCATCCGTAGAGCGCGGTGCGAATCCGTAGATCGCGTGCTGTCGCCCGACGCCGGCCACGCCCTCCGTCCCCCGAACCGCGGCGATGCGGCCGCGATACGCGGCCAACCGACGGTCAACCGCAATCTTCTCGCGCAGGAAGGCGTCAATCCAGTCCACCGTATCCGCGAAGTAGCTGAAGATCAGCACCTTGCGCCGGTTACGTGTGTCCTGCTCGCCGACCCCCTCCTTCTCCGCTTCGGCGGCGATCGCGGCCAACTCGTCGACGATGAGATCGAGCTTCGGGTCGGTTGTCGGCTTCACCGACCGCGCACGACGCAGGAAGCGCGCGAGGATCTCGCGATCGCTGTGCACCGCGGCCCGCAGCGCAGGGATATCGTACTCGCTACCGTCGATCGGCTCGCCCGCCGCCAAGAGGTCGTCCCAGCTCTCATCCGTGTCCACGGACAGCAACTCCCCGAGCAGTTCCGGCGACGGTAGGACCCCCATATCGAGCGATTTCAGGAACAAGTCGTGCGCGGCGATCATCCGCTCGAGCGTGTTCCCGAAGGCGTGCGCCGATGACTCAAAGCGCTTGAGGAGGCCGGACCGAATGAGCCCCACCAACGAAAGCTCGCGGGCGTCCGGCGGCGCCGAGCGCTTGTACCGCGAGGGCGCGTAGCGCGCCATCGTCAGCAAGGGTTCCCCCTCCTCGGGCGCCAACGTCTCCGCGAACTCGGCGAAGAAGCCCGGCAGCACCCTTTCGAGGTCGTAGCTGCGCGATCGCACGTGCGGGCGCGGGAACTGGATGGTCTGCAGCTCGTCGCCGACCTTGACCCGATCGTTCGGGTAGTAGCGCTGCACGAAGTGTCGCGTCCGACGCACCGTGGTGGCGTCGAGCACATCGAACAGCACGTCGGGCTTCAGAGAGAAGGGATCTTCCTTCATCGCATTCTCAAACTTGCGGCGCAGTGACGGAATCCCGAGCTCGGCGAATACGGCGTCGTGGCCCGTGAAGAACACCAGCAGGTTGTAGAGGTCCCAGAGCGAGTTGTTGACCGGCGTCGCGCTCATCAAGACGAGCTGCTTTGGTGGATCGCCCTGCAGGAGCCGTCGCAGGGCGGCCGCAGCCTTGGTATCTGCGTTTCGCAGGGCGTGGGCCTCGTCCACGACAATCAACGAGTACTCCTCGGGCCGGCTCTTGAGCTGAGGCGTGCGGCCGCCCAGCGCTGCCTCGTCGGCGAGCTCGTTGAAGGAGATTGTTTCGACTCCGAGCTGGAACCGGTGCTTGAAGCGGGCCCACGAGCCATCGCGCAGCGCCGCCGGCGCCACCAGCAGAGCTCGCTTGCGATCGCGTTCGATGGTCTGCCGCAGCAACTCGCCAGCGAGGAAACTCTTGCCAAGTCCAACAGAGTCCGCAACCAGCACGCCGTTGTACTTCTCGAGAATGCGGCGCGCGCGGTCCAAGCCGTCCGTCTGAAAGCGCGTCAGGTGCAGGATCCCGTCGCGCCCACGCTCGGCGTCTAACTCGGTGCGGTAGCGCTCCCAGAGCACCCGCAAATAGATGATGTACGGGTCGTACTCCTCATAGCGCGCTTCGTAGAGCGCCGCCAAGTCGTACGGGACCGCCTCCGCCCAGAGTTCCTCAAACCATTGCTCCACCTGCTGCGTCACGCCGGGCTGGTACTGCCCGAGGTTCAGCTCGAGGTTTGATGCCAGCCCAGCGGCCGTGAAGTTCGAGGACCCTGCGAGTACGCCCTGCCCGTTCTGGAAGATGAATGCCTTGCCGTGCAGGAATCTCTTCTCGTACCGGCGCACTTCGAGCTTACCGGAGGCCAGGAACTCGAGCAGACGCTTGATGGCGCGGTCAGTCGCCGGCGCAAAGGCCAGGGAGTCGCGGTCTCGGAGCAGCCCCTCTTGATTCTGCGCTAGAGCATCACGCAGCAGCTTGGCCTCGAAGCGCTCGCCACGGGGATCCTGGAGATGCCGCACTGGTCGCGCAGGCGGTGTCACCGGCTCGGCGCCGAGCAGGAGCCGCACCTTGCCGAGCTTCTCGAGCGATTCCGCGACACGGCCGAAGCCTTCGGGGTTGAAGTAACCCGTGGCGATGGAGACGTCCGTCGGTTCGCGAAGATTCGCCGCGAGCCATTCCAGTCGGGCCAGCAGGGCGCGTTGGAGCGTATTGCCGTCGCGGTTGTCGACGAATTCCGGCTGCGGCGTGTGGTTAGGCATCGGCATTCGGTTCGGGAGGCTCGGAGTCAGGCCTTGCAGCGACGATGGCGATGACGAAATCTCGGAGCTCTCGCTCGGCTTCGGCCAGCGATTGTACGCTCAGGCCAAGGGTGGCCGCCAGAGCAACGAAGGGGTCGCGCCAACTCGGCGGGAGTTCAATCGTGGGCGGCCAGGCCTGCGCGCCACGACTGCGAAAGGTGGCCTCGCAGGCTTCGCGCAGGTCAGGGAGTTGCGTGGCGTCCACCAAGTCACGGAGCACGAGGAGATCAATCGCATCGCGATGGCGGTCGTTCTCGGCGCCATCGGGCAGAACCTTGGTCAGGCCGTGGAACTTCTGCGCAATCTGGTAGCGCAGCGAGAGACAGGCGACATCGACGGGCCCAACCAGGCCGAAGGCCGCGAGCGGTAGGCTCGGGAGTCGCTCCGTTTCGGTGAGGTCTCCGTCGGGGCGCGCGAGGTCCACTTGGATGGTGCCCCAGCGAACTGAGCGGTAGGCGATCTGGACGTAGACGCGCACGGCGTGCTCGCCGAGTGGCTTGGTCTCGGCGCGGCGCGAGAAGCTGCAGTCGTGGTACGGCTCGCGGAGCGCGTCATCGAGGGCGACGACGAGATCCTGCTCGTCGCAGATGGCCACGACATCGAGGTCATCGGTAGCGCGGGCGCGTCCGGGAAGGCGGAGTTCAAGGGCGACGCCGCCTTTGACCACGAAGCGGGGGCCGTTGGGGCGGCTCGCTGCGCGATCGAGCGCGCCGCTGAGCATCATAAAGGAGATCCAGTGCCGTACGCGCCCGACCGCGACGCCCTCGCGGTTGGCGTAGGCGAGGACGAGCTTCTCAAGCTTGCCTGCCGATGCCGGTGGCGCGACGGTGACTGGCGCGGTCACACGTACTCTGCCGGTGTGCGGAGTTCCGTCTGGAGACGCTCCGCCTCAGCGGGGCTGATCATTCCGCTGCGGCTGGCTTGTTCAATGGCGTCCGAGATGATCGCGGGGCCCACGTGTGCGGCGATGCAATCGCGGATGCTGCGCGCGGGTGTGGTAATCGGCATCCCTTCGAAGCGGGTGACGTCGCTCTCGCTCAACGCCGCGCGATGGACGACGAGGTAGCTCGGCACTTCGCGTTGCACGCGGAAGTGCGGGGGGAGTGTGATGTGGACTTTCGGCGGGTCGATATCCGAGAGCTCGTAGAGGGCAAGCGCCGTCTCGTGGGAGAGCACGCCGCGCGGGCCGCGGGGCCAGAGGATGGCCTGCATATACTGGGCGAGCGGCGAGACCGGGAACTCCTTGAGCCGATACACGCCGTGGCTGACGCGGTCGATGCGGCCGCGGCGTTCGAGCATCACGAGGGCCATTGGGCGCACGCCAGCGTCCACCGCCTGGGCGGAGGTGACGAAGCCCATTTGGTCTTCGGCGATTTCATAGAGTGCCCGGAGGCTGATGCTTTCCATACTTGAAGTATAACATAATGTTATATTTTAAGCAACACTCAATATATAACATAAAGTTATATTTCAAGCAAACGACTACCCAATCTTCGTCAGGCGCTTGAAGTGCTGCAGCACAGCGCGGAGGCGGTCCTCGTAGTCCCAGCCGACGTGGAACGTCTCGAAGATGTGGCGGACGTCAGACTCGGAGAGGCCGTAGAGCAAGGAGACCGCGGCGTCGAGCTCGGCGATGAGGTCGTCCTTCTCGTCGGCGGCGAGGGCCTTGGGCTCGAGGCCGAAGTGGGAGGCCCATTCTGCGAAACGGTCGTCGGGCGCGGCGAGGCGGGCGGAGATGTCCACCACTCGCTGGCGCAGCCCCGACTCAGGACCTGGCCGCGGAATCGGGAACGGATTGAAGATGAAAAAATTGACGTGGGTCTCGACGTACCGCCGGGCGTACCAGTCGAGTGGAAGTGAGCAGAGGCAGCCCAGCAGGAAGGCTTCGTCAACAAGAGTACCGCGCGAGAAAAGAACGTACGGCGCAGCGTTCGTGAGGAACACTTTTGGCGGCACGAGGGCAGCCACGATCGTACGCGTGTTGGTTCGATTGGTGATGTCGCGAAACGCGATTCGGGGCTTGTAGCACGGTAGTGTTCCCGAGTCAGCGACAAACGCGTTGGGGAGACCGCTGAAGGGCGACTTAGCAGAACGGGCCGAGCGCACCCGCTTCTCCTGCAAGTGCGCAAGCAAAGGCTTCGGATCAGCCCAGGCGTAGTAACTGCCCGTATCGGGAGTCCATAGGTCAAAAGATTCCCCCTTCATGACCGGCCAATGACCTCTAGGCCTAGTCGCAGACTCAAGATCCATCCAGTCCTTATCGCTGGTTGCATGCAAATCGGTATGCGGCCGCGCGCGCCAGGTCTTCCCATCGTCGAGATCAAGCCGAGGGGCCTTACGCAGCCGAAGAAAGACCTCAACCGACTCCTCGCTCGGCAAGAGCGGCAACGAGAGGGCATCGTTCCAGCGCGCCACGTCACCGCCATCAAAGGCACGCCGCTCCGCAACGCGACGTGCCCGAAAGCGTTCTAATGACGCGTAAGGCCCATCAAGAACAATGTTGGATCCGGAGCGGGGACCACGAGTGATCGACGCCAGAGTGACCGTGGTCTGATAATGCACCTGATCGAAAACCCACCCGCCGCTATTCAACAACTGCGTCAAATCCAGGAGGGAAGCGCGCTCGAAAAGTGCTCGACGAAATTCGGTTGAGCCCTTTGCAGCGAACGCGCTCCGAGGTAGCACAACCCCGATTCGACCACCTTGCTCTGCGACGAGGCTCCAAAACCTCCACGCAAAAGCCTTGTAGAGATCCGGATCGCCAGTACCCATTCCGGGGAATGGCCCGTGAATCAACACGTTACGCAAGACCTCAGCCTGAGCTACCTCGCGCTCATACTCCTGCACCAAATCGGGCCGCTGAGACCGCACCCGCTGCTTGAGAGCCTCTTGCTCACGCTGCGAGAGACCACGCAATCCAGGAAAGTGACGCGCCCAGAACGCATCTTCCTCAAGGGTCGCCTCTTCCCACGGCGGATTCCCCAGAATCACATCAAACCCCGGCCGCTCCCCGAGAAACACCCGCGGAAACGCCACCGGGAAGTGCAACGGCTTGAGCCCCGCCAGCACCTGCTCCGCCCGACGCACCAACCGCTCGGTAA
>CAYPYY010000037.1:20554-24361 GCA_964414995.1 uncultured Gemmatimonas sp. | reverse complement strand
GGCCACCGGTTCACGACGGGGCGGTTTCTCACGCACCTCGCGTCGCATCTCGCGTACCACCTGGGCCAAGTGGACTACCATCGCCGCGCCGTCGCGCCGACCTCTGGCACGGTCGGCACGATGGCACTCAACGAACTCTAGCTCGGCGACTACTTCGGCTTGGCGGGCTCGGGCCGCTCGGGCGGTTCGCTGGCGTAGCCCGGGAGCTCCACGCCCGCGATATCGCGCAGCACGTTCATCATCGGCGGCAGCGTGCCGGCCATACTCTGCAGGAAGCCGCTGGCACCGCCCTTCCCGCCCTGCCCCGAGTCCCACACGACGACCTTGTCGAACTTGATGTTCGAGATGGCCTTCGCCGAGGTCTCGGCGAGCGTGTCGAGGTGCTCGACCATCAGCAGCTTGAACGCTTCGTCGGCGCCACCGGCCGCGGCGACGATCTCCTTCATCGCCTCCGCCTTGCGGGCGAGGATCTCGTACTGGCCGCGCGCCTCGGCCTCGAGCTTGACGAAGATGGCGCGCGCCTCCGCCTCGGCCTCGATGCGACGGCTCTCCGCCGCGGCCTCGGCCTCGACGATCGTGCGTGCCTTCGCCGCCTTCGCGGTGGCCTCGAGCCGCGCACGCTCCTCGGCCTCGACGCGCTCGGCATCGGCCAACGCCGCGCGCGCCATCGCGCGGAAGCCCGCCTCCTGCACCGCCGCCTCGGCCTCACGCTTCTTGGTCTCGGCGACCTGGAAGGCCTCGGCCTCGCGCACGGTGAGCGTAGCGCGCGTGGTCGCCACGAGTGCCTGTGACGTGGCCTCGCCCTCGATGGCCTTGGCTTCCGCCTCGGCGACCGCGATACGCCGCGCCCGCTCCGCATCCTTGATCTGCGCGTCGCGTTCGAACGCCGCGCGCTGCTCGCCGACGCGCTGCTCCTTGTCGAGCTCCGCCATCCGCACGGCCTGCTGCCGCTCGGCTTCCTTGATGAGCGCCTCGCGCTGGAACGCCGCCGTCTGCTCGCCGACCGCCTGCTCCTTCTCCACCTCGGCAATGCGCACGAGCTTGTCGCGGTCGGCTTCACGCACACCGATCTCACGGAACTTGAGCGCGCTCGCCACCTGCACCGAGCGCTCCCGCTCGGCTTCGGCCACGCGCACTTCGCCGGTCTTTTCCTGCTCGGCGACGTCGCCGCGCGCCTGCTGCACCGCCATCGCTGCGGCCTTCTTGCCGATCGCCTCGATGTAGCCGGAGTCGTCCTTCAAGTCCGTGATGTTCACATTGATGAGCACGAGGCCGATCTTCTTGAGCTCGGGCTCGAGCGAGGTCTGGATGCGGTGCAGGAACGCCTCGCGATCGCGGTTAATCTCCTCGATGCGCATCGACGCGATCACCTGGCGCAGCTGACCGAAGATGATGTCCTGCGCCTGCCGCTTGATCTGCTCGTGCGTGAGGCCAAGCAGACGCACCGCGGCGTTGCTGCGCACCTCGGCGTCGGTGCCGATGGCCACCGTGAACACCGACGGCACTGCCACGCGAATGTTCTCGAGCGAGAGCGCGTCCTTGAGCGGGATGTCAATCTGGATCGGCTCGAGGCTGAGGTACGCGTACTCCTGGATCACCGGCCACACGAAGGCGCCGCCGCCAGAGATGCACTTGGCCGCGCCGTCACCGCCCACGCGGCCAGAGATCACGAGCACGCGATTCGCCGGGCAGCGGCGGTATCGCGAAACGAACAGCACGACGATACCCGCGACGAGCACGGCGGCAAGCGCGGGGAAGACCAGGCCGAACAGATTCACTCCTTCCAGCATCGAGTCCACGGACATCCTCACTCTTCAGGAAGACTGGCGGTACGTGACACGACGAGCGTGTCGGACGATTGAACATCTACGACGTAGACCACGGTCCCCGAGGCAATCGCGTCACCCCGCGTGACGGCATCGAACTCCTGGAAGCGCTCGTGGGCGACCAGATGCACCTTGCCGGTGCCGCCGGCGCCGGCGGGGATGCCGAGCGACACCGTCGCCTGCAGGCCGATCACCGAGTGCACGTTGAAGCTCTTGTCCTGTTCGAGGCGCCGCAGCGAGCGCATCGTCCAGGCGACGCCACTGGCGGCGACGAAGCCGGCAACCGTGGCGAGTGGAAACGCGAGGAGCCCCGGGAGCCCGAGCCGCATCGCACCGAGGCCGGTGAGACCGAAGAACGCGGCGGCTGCGGAGAGCGCGCGAATCGTGAACAGGTCGAGGCCACCCGCGGGATCCGCGTCCCCCGGGGTTTCGCCATCAAGCCCAAAGACCCCGAGCGCGAGCTGGACCGCGAGGGCGCCCCCGCCGATGACGAGGAGCGTGAAGAAGAAGGTGGACACGGGTGCCGGGGAGAGGGACCCCCACAAACTGCGACCCGGACCGCAGGCTGACAATCGCCCGCAGGCGTTACTCGCCTCTTGCGGCGGCTTGGTCCCAGTGTAGCGCGCCGCGGGCGAACGCACGCGGCACCGCGAGCAGTCCGCCGTCGGCCACGCGCGCGAGCACGAGCGTCGCGACGGCGGTGAGCGCGGAGAGCGCGGTGATCGGCAGCCCGACCAGCACCGCGCGACGGAGTGCGAAGGCGATGGAGCCACTCTCAAACCCGAGCACGGCGGCGGTGGCGATGAGCGCGGCACCGCTGGCGGCGCCGAGCAGGGCGAAGCGCGCGAGGGAGAGTTCGTCGAAGCGGCGGTGTCCGTCCACGAGGCGCACGAGGAGCGCGAAGAGGGCGCCAGCCACGAACCCCGGGACGGCGAGGACGAAGGGCCAGATATCCACGAGGGACGCGAGCGGGAACGCCGGCCAGAGGTTGGCACCGAGTTCGATTGCGCCGCCGACAGCGAACCAGGCGGCGGCCCAGGTGAGGGCCATCTTGAGGGCGGATCGCATTGGCGGAAGATGCGGCGGCGGGCGACGAATGTCAAGTACTTTGCACCACAAAGTGGCAAACGCTCCCCGACGCGCTACCCACCGGATGTCTCAGTCGCAGGCGATCTCGCCGTCCACGGTCGCCGGTGGCACCGCCGCCGTGCCCACGAAGACCGCACACTTGCTCGCGGTGGCGGAATGCGTGGCCACCGCGCTCCACGTCTGTGCCGTGGCGTCGGCGATGGCGATGCTCACACCCGCAGAGAGCCGGAACTCGTTTCCGAGGTCGGCGAGCGCGCCCGCGTAGACCTGCGGATCCTGATTCGAGTGATACGTGAGCTGCGCCGCGAGCAAGTTCCGGAGGTCGTTGCGCATCGACGTCACGTAGGCGCGCTCCTTGGACGTGGCGAACTTGGGGATGGCGATCGCGGCCAGGACGCCGATGATGACACCACCACGAGTAGCTCAATCAGCGTAAATCCCTGCCGCCCCAAACGCCGCATCCCCGCTCCAGAAGTGAGTCGGCGGAATCTGGGTGTCAGCGCAGAAATTTACCAGCGTCGCTTTTTGCGACAGTCATTCATTAAAAGCGTCGCCGCAGCGGCTACCACACCACCCGTACGCGAAACGTCCCGCACTCGAGGATGCGCTGCTCCACTAGGAACTCCACTGGCAGCAGCGTCACCGGCAGGACCCGCGCATCCAGACGCTTCACCCCCTCGCTCGGCGTCGCGCAGTCACCGTCGGGCGAGGTCACCGAGGCGAGCACGAACAGAGTGTCGCGCACGAGCGTGGTGTGGCGAAGCACGACCGAGCCCGGATACCCGCCCAGTCCGGAGGGGAAGGCCACGACCACCAGCTCGCTGGCGAAGTCCACGGGCGGAGCGCTGGCTGGACCACCGGTGACGTTCAGCGTGCCCCAGAGGAAGTCCCA
>CAYPYY010000037.1:18741-20454 GCA_964414995.1 uncultured Gemmatimonas sp. | reverse complement strand
CGAAACGGACTCGCCTCGCGGGCCATCGCGCAGAGCCCCCAGCCCGCGCCGAACGAGGCACCCACGAGTCCGATCGGCAGCCGCGGCTCGCGCCGCTGTGCATAGAGACCCGCGCCGAGAAAATCGGATGGATAATCGAACGACGCCGGCGCACTCTCGCCGAATCCGTTGGCATCCACCAACACCACGTTGAATCCCTCGCGCCGAAACAGCGCCGCGTGCCCGTAGCGAAGCCAGAATCCTTTCGCGGCCTTGCCCATCGGATGCGCGAGCACGAGCGTCGCGCGCGCGACGCCGTGCGCTGCACCCCACAGGCCTGCGAGCATCGCGCCGCTCGCGCTCGCAACCTCCACGCGCTCCCAGTCGCGCGGATCGCTGCCCTCGGGCCAGGTCCACGCGACTTCAAATCGCCCGAAGAACGGCTTGCGCAGCAGGCGGTGCAGTCGGCTCACCGCACCATCACTTCGTCACGCCGGCGACGAGCCGCCGATACAGCTCGGGCACGTTCTGGATCACGACCACCCCGGAGGCACCCGTACGTCGCACGAAGATGAAGTGGCGGCCGTCGGGACTGATGTCATAGTTCGCGTGCGGGGTGGCGCTGTCGTAGAGCAGGATCTCGAAGAGCTCGGTGCGTGAGAGCACGGCGGGTGCCGCGCCGAGGCGGAGCTTTGCCGCGATCAGGCGAGGGCCGCGCGGGGTGATGCCGCGATAGAACAGTTCCGTCCCATCGGGCGACCACACGGGCTCCGTGGCGCCCTCCAATGACACCTGCAGCTCGACGTCCTCGCCGCGCAGTGAACGCACGAACAGCTCCGGTCGTCCGCCGCGGCTCGAGACAAACGCGAACCACTGCCCGTCGGGTGACGGCGCCGCATAGATCTCGTCGGCATCGCCAGAAACCAGCGTGTCGAGCTTGTCGCCCGAGAGGCGCGCGATGTCATTGCCGCGACCGCGTGCGCCGGCGACCATCACGAGATAGTCCGTCGAGCGCCCGATGGGTTGCCCGGTGTACGCCAGCACGAGCCGCGACGTGACGGCGCGCGGCGATGTCGTGCTACCCAACCGCGTGCTGTACATCTCGACGTTCCGTCCCGCACTCGCCATATAGAGCAGTTCGCGACCGTCGCGCGTCCACACGGGATCGTGACCGCTGCCCGACAGCGTCACGCGCACCGGATCGCCGGCGGCCCGCGCGAACAGCCACACGTCGCGACCTTCCGACCGCACGACATCGGCCGCAACCCGCGCCCCGTCCGGACTGAAGCGAGGACTGTGATAGCGGCCCTGCCCGGTCGAGACCACGCGCACGACACCGCTGCGTGAGACCTCCACCAGCTCGCTGCTCGTCGCCGGCAGATACACGACCGTCCCGTTCGACGCCACATCCCACTGCGCGAATCCCGATCCCGTCACGGACACATCGCGTGCGATCTCGCGGGCTTCGCCAGTGAAGGCCCGGCGCCGGAGGTCGAACGGCGCCGCGTGCAGTGCGTTGTCCGGACGCACCCAATACAGGAAACCGGCCGCGTAGCGCGCCTCCACCACCAATTCGTCCAGGACGGTGTGCGACTCGCCAGTCTCCAGGTCGAAGACAATCGCCGGCCCCGAGGACTGCCCGAAGTAGGAGCCCACCGCGAGCGCGTACTTCTCGCCTGGGAGCACCTGTTGCATCACCCCCAACGGGAAGACCACGGTGTCACGCCCGTCGGC
>CAYPYY010000037.1:17466-18641 GCA_964414995.1 uncultured Gemmatimonas sp. | reverse complement strand
CGCACGAGCACCGTCGGCACGCGCGAGATCGTGCCGCTCAGGCCCGACGGCGAGATGGCGGCGACAAACTCCGCAGCCGTCGCGAAGCGGTCCGCCGGCAGCTTCTCGAGCGCCGTGAGTACGGCCTCCTCGACGTGCGGCGGTACGCGATCGCGGCGCGCGTGCATCGGCGCGGGCTTCTCCGTGAGCACCTTCGCGACGATTGCCTGCGCCGTGGAGCCCGTGAACGGTGCCTCGCCGAGCAGCATCTCATAGAGCACGCAGCCGAGCGCGTAGACGTCACTGCGCGCGTCAATCGCGCGCTCACCCATCGCCTGCTCGGGGCTCATATACGTCGGCGTGCCGAGCGACATCCCGGTCTCGGTCATCCGCCCGCCGCCGGTGTTCGCCGCCGCCAACGCAATGCCAAAGTCCGCCACCAACGCGTGCCCGCCCTGCAGCAGGATGTTCTCCGGCTTGATGTCGCGATGGATCACGCCCTGCGCGTGCGCATACTGCAGCGCATCACCCACCTCGCGCGCGATCCGCAGCGCGTCCTCGATCGGGAGCTGCTTGTCACGTTGCAGTCGATCGCGCAGCGTCTCGCCCTCGACGAAGGGCATCACGTAAAACACGACGCCTGCCACCTGACCGGAGTCGAACAGCGGCAGGATGTGCGGATGCTGCAGATTGGCCGTGGTGCGAATCTCGCTCAGGAACCGCTCGGCGCCGAGGACGGCGGCGAGTTCAGGCTTGAGGACCTTGAGCGCCACGCGCCGGTCGTGGCGCACGTCGTGCGCGAGATAGACCGTCGCCATCCCGCCGGCCCCGAGCTGGCGCTCGATGCGATAGCGGTCGGCGAGGGCGTCGCGAAGGTTGGAGAGCGTGTCGGTCACTGCGATGCGTGAGGGATGAGACGGCAGGAACGTACGGCGTGGACGGAGGTGTCACAACTGAGTTGCGACGGGTAATGTGCGGAGATTCCAGCGCCTCGCCTCGCCCTCCCACCGCCGCCGTTCGCCCGTGTCTCACCGGCTCCACCTTACCCTCGCCGTCATCTGCTCCTTGTCGGGCGCCGCCGCGTTCGCGCAGTCTCGCCCACCGTCGGCCCCGTGGGTGCGCGAGGAGATCCGCTCCGCGGTCCTCGGCGAACGGCGCGGCATTCTCATTGCGACACCCGAGCGGTATCGAAACCG
>CAYPYY010000037.1:1600-17366 GCA_964414995.1 uncultured Gemmatimonas sp. | reverse complement strand
TCCTCGGCGAACGGCGCGGCATTCTCATTGCGACACCCGAGCGGTATCGAAACCGGCCCGACAGCTTCGCCGTGCTCATCGTGCTCGACGCGCAGGATCGCGAACTATTTGAGTCGGCGGTCGCGAATGCACGATTCCTGGCGAGTCGCGCCGAGGCGCTCGAGCTGATTGTCGTCGGCGTGGAGAACAGCGCTGACCGGGCGCGCGATCTCACCCCGCGCGCCACCGGAGCCACCGCGCGGCGAATGCCCACCGCGGGCGGCGCGGATCAGTTCGCGCGATTTCTCTCCACCGAACTGCTGCCGCACATCCGCGCACGGTACCGCACGCGCGCGCTCACGCTGCTCGCGGGCCACTCGCTCGGCGGGTTGTTCGCGATTCACGTTGTCGCGAGTGGCGAGCCAACGTACGGCGCCGTGATCGCGATGAGTCCGTCCATCTGGTGGAACGATTCGACGGCGCTCGTCAGCTACTCGGACGCGATATCGCGACTCCCCACCCCACCGCGGCTCTTCGTGACCAGCGGGTCGCTCGAGGGCGGGCTCGACCGGGCGACGCGGCGCTTCGCCGAGCGCCTCGACTCACTACGTCCCAGCGATGGCCGGTTTCGCTACCAGCGTCTCGAGGGCGACGCGCACGGGATGACGCCGCTGCCCAGTGTCATCGCTGGCCTGCGCTTCGCCTTCGCGCCGCTGGCGGTAACGAACCTGCCCATCTATCGCCTGCCCGCCGGTGCCGACTCGGCGGCGATCGTCCGCGCGGTACTGGCGTCGGAGGCCGAGTATGGACGCGGGGCGGCGCAGTTGGGACTGGCACCGCACTTGCCCCACGCCATCGTCAATGAAATCGGCTACTTCGCGCTGTACACGTGGCGGATGCCCGGCTTGGCCACGTGGATCTTTGCGCGGAACGTGGCGGCGTACCCGTACGTGGCGGAGTCCTACGACAGCTACGCGGATGCACTCGGGGTCGCCGGGGACACGGCGGCGGCGTTGGAGAACTATGCGATCGCGGCGCGGGTGGCGCGGGCATACAGCGATTCGCTCGCCGCGGTGAGCCGCGCGAAGGCGGAGCGCCTGCGGAGCGCGCGGCGGCGCTGAGGGGCGTGCGCCCCGCCTGACCCGTTAACGGGCATCGGCCCCCGTGCCCACGGCTTGTGGCAGCCCGTGTCGGCGCACCGTACGTTTGCTGCGCCCCATCCACCAGGGCCGATGGAACTGGTCGCC
The DNA here is from genome assembly GCA_964414995.1 of uncultured Gemmatimonas sp. Classification (GTDB taxonomy): domain Bacteria; phylum Gemmatimonadota; class Gemmatimonadetes; order Gemmatimonadales; family Gemmatimonadaceae; genus Pseudogemmatithrix. Next base: position 16,140 of record CAYPYY010000037.1, on the reverse strand, counting down.
GGCACCATCATCGCAGGCCGCTACACGCTCGAGCGCTTGCTTGGGCGCGGTGCCACGGCTGTCGTCTGGCTGGCCACGGATGCGCAGACCACCACGCGGGTCGCGCTCAAGGTGCTCGTCGCCGATCTCGCGCGCGACACGGACCGCGGGCGCTTCCTCCGCGAGATCCGTCGCACCGCCCAGTTTGCTCATCCGCGCATCCTGCCGGTGCTCGACGCCGGCGAGGACGGCGAGCTGGTGTGGTTCGCGATGCCGTGGATGCAGGGCGGCACGCTGCGCGAACTCCTGCAGCGCGAGCGCCAACTGCCCGTCGCGCAGGTGCTGCAGCTCGGCATCACGCTGGCCGACGCCCTGGCACACGCACACCGCCACGGCTTCGTGCATCTGGACGTCAAGCCGGAGAACGTGCTCTTCCACGACGGCGAGGCGCACCTCGCGGACTTCGGCATCTGTCGCGCGCTTGAGCGCACGGTGGACGAAACATCCACGTCGCTGTCGCTGATTCGCGGTACACCGGCCTATATGAGCCCGGAGCAGGCCGCGGGCGAGGCGGACATCAACGGGCGCAGCGACATCTTCTCGCTGGGCTGTGTGCTGTACGAGGCCCTCGCGGGCGTGGCCACCTACATTGGGCCGACCTCGGCGGCCGTGTTGGCGCAGCGCTTCACGCACCCGCCACGCGACCTGCGTGTGTATCGGCCGCAGGTACCGGAGTCACTCGAGCGCATCGTCGCGCGCTGCCTTCGGGTGACCGCCGCCGACCGCTATCAGAACGCGCTGGATCTGGAGCGCGACCTGTCGGCGGTGGATCCTTCGTCGGCGCCGCGGCCGGGGCCGACGGATGAGCGACCGCTCCCGACGGCGGACGCGTCCGCGCCGCGAGCGCGACGGCTGCGCACGATAGGCGTCGCAATCGCGGCGACTATCGTCGTGGCGTCGTGGCTGGTGGTCGCGCCGCCTGGTTCGCGCGGTAGCGCAGACGCCGCGCCGGTGGACACGACGCGCGTGGCCGTGTGGCCGTTCGCCGCCGCTGACGGCGCGCCGGCAGGCGCCGCAGCACGACACACGCAGATGTTGCGCGACGCGCTCGCGCGCTGGGATGGCGTTGAGCTCGTCGATCAGTTCCAGGTCGAGGACGCCCTGCAGCGCGAGTCCGCGCCACCGACGCTCGAGCGCGTGGCCGCGCTGACGCGTCGGCTTGGGGCGGGACGGTTCGTGCGCGGCCGCGTGACGGTGACGGATGGTCGCACGCACACGCAGGTGGTGCTCTACGACATCAATGGACCGGTGGCGCTGCTCGAAGCGCGCGCGCCGATCGCCGATGCCGTCCCGGAAGCCACGCGCACGCTCGAGAGCATCGCGGCCCAGTTGCTCTTGCGCGCTCCGGGACCGGAGGTGGACGCGTTCGTGCGTCGCGGCACGGCGCGCAGCGTGCCTGCGGCGCAGGCGTGGCTCCAGGCCCAGGCCTCGCTGCGCGAGTGGGACCTCGCGCGCGCCGACGCGGAGTTCGCCGCGGTGACCGCCGCGATGCCGACGGATGCCGCGGCACAGCTCTGGCTCGCCCAGGTGCGCGCGTGGCGCGGACGACCGGTCGACACCTGGGCCGGCGCCGTCGCGCGCGCCACGGCAGGCGACACGGCGCTCGGGAGCCGCGAGCGCGTGCTCCGCGTGGGGCTACAGGCCCTCGCGGATGGCGACTTCGAGCGCGCGTGCCGGCACTATGCGCAACTGGCGCAGCGCAGCAGCGGCGACTTCGCGGCGTGGTTCGGCCTCGGACAGTGTCGCACGCTAGATCGGGTCGTCGTGCGCGACTCGACCAGCCCGAGCGGGTGGCGATTCCGCGCGAGTCGGCACGCGGCGATCGCGGCGTACGAGCGCGCATTCGCGCTGCTCCCGACCGTCTACCGCGGCTACGAGGGAAGTGCATTCGAGGGGCTGCGTGAACTGTTGTTCCTTTCGAACCGTGCCGCGACGGGATTCTCGTTGCCCGACAGCGCGCGCTTCTTCGCGCGCCCAGCGTGGCGAGGCGATACGCTCGCGTTCGTGCCCGTGCCATTCGCCACATTTATCGCGGGCGGCGGCGTGCCAGAGGGATTTCACGAGGCCATCGCCCGGCAACGGCAGCGATTCCGCGCCATCGCCGCGGGTTGGTCGCTGGCCCTGCCGCGGAGCAGCGAAGCCAAGGAAGCGTTGGCGATTGCCCTGGAGCTGCTCGCGAATCCGGCGGCGATTGATACGCTGCGCGCCGCGCGAAGGCTCTCGACTGATCCCACGCGACAACTGGCGCTCGCATTCTCCGAAGTGCGACTGCTCCTGCGATTCGGACTGCCCGACGACCCGACGGCCCTGCGCCGTGCGGCCACGCTCGCCGACTCCCTGCTCCGCCACGCCCGCGCCGAAACGCCGGCCGATCACGAACGCCTCGCCGCGATGGCCGCCGTGGTCGGCGACTGCGACGCCGGCGGGCGACACGCGGTGGCGTCCATTCCCGCCGCGGGATTCGTCGGCATCCCGGCGAGCATTCTGCAGCGGTCGCAGGAGCAACTGATGCGGATCGCACTGCGCTGCGTTCCCGCGGTGACGCGCACCGAGATCGAAGGCCTCGCGACGCGCGCCGATTTGTTGGCGCGCACGGGCGGCTCCGGCCGCGGTCCGATGCTCAACGTGGTACTGCTCTACCGGCCGACATTGCTGCACCCGGCGCCCGGCGTCTCGATGCTCGAGCGCATCGTCGCCTCGAGCGACACGCCGCTGGCGCGCGCCGCACTGGCACTGGCGCGCGGGGACACGGCGGCGGCTCGCGGATTGGTGGCGAGCCAGGTCGAGCTGCCGCTGGGTGAACCGCCGCGCACGCCGGACCTCGCGCTCGCGCTCGTCCAGCTCGCGCACGCGCTCGGCGACTCTGCGACGGCGGAGCGCGTCGCGGCGGATGCGGTGCAGCAGGTGCGGGACCACGACCCCAGTGTGCTCGACGACCCGGTATCGGTCGCGGCACTGATCACGATCCTCGATTGGAGCGTCAATGTCGCTCCATCGCGCGCCTCGTCGCCGGCGGTCCGGCGGTGGCGTGATGCGTTGGCCGCCATTCGGAGTTCCCACACCGGAGGAGCAGAATGAATGTGCCACGCCGTCCCCAGGGAAGGAGAAGGCGATTGACCCGCGTGACTTTCGTGTTCACCCTGTTGGCCAGTGTAGGTGCCTGCGAGGCAGGCTCGGACGCGATGGTCGCCGACGTCTCGGCAGTACAGCGTCCAAGTGCCACGGCCTCGGACAGCCTGGCGTGCACGAAGGAAGTGCCGGCGACGATGGATGCGGCGAAGCGCACCCTCGCGATCGCCGACTGCCAGAATCGCCGACGCGCGCTTAGGACCGTGAGCATCGATATGCAGTATGTCGGCGAGCAAATGTCATCAGTCCCGGAGTACCACGACGAACAGCGACTGACGACGGCGGAGAACACGTTCGGCCCGATGTCGTACATCTTTGCGTCGCCGAGCGTGGGCGGCTTCGCGAATCGGTGGCAACTGGAGGAGCACGGCACGCGTGGAGCGCTGTGGGCGATTGTGCTCGTCGACACCGCAGAGAAGTCGGCACTCCCCAGCACCTACACGGAGCTCGGACTGCAGGCGGGAGGGCGCAACTGCCTCTGGCTGTCTATTGAAGGCGGCACATACAAGGCCCGTGTGACTCACCAGCTCGAACGAGACCAGCCCTGCAACCCCGGAGCGCCGTCTCGACCGCTCCACGTCGCGATTGATCCGCTCAGCGCCGTGAACAACCTCGCCGATCAGCCTCCAGTCGCGCGCTTCTCACAGACCCAGGGTGGACGGCCTCTTCTCGGTGCGCGCTGCTTCAACCACTGGTGTGAATTCGGGCCAATGCCCACGAGTGCCGGCGGGCCGCCGACGTGGGTGCCGGCTCCCGTTCCAATCGCTGGAGGAACGGTCAACGCCGCGTCGCCGGTGCACGCACGCGTCAAGGGATGGAACGACTTCCAGACGCTGTCAACCGGCAGCGGCGCCTCGCTCCGGCCCGCGGGTCCACGCGCGACTTTCATTCCGGTGCCCGGACTCGCCGATCGGCCGAGCTCCTATTACGCGGGTGAGGCGTGGCGAGCCGTCGCTTCGCTCCACATTCTGGGGCCGGTTACCGGAACGCAGTATGAGACGTGGGGCATTCGCCAGGGTCGCAACCTACTTTCGCTTCGGATGGTGAGCGGCGCTTGGCAAATGCAAGTCTCGAACACCAGCGGCACCAGGGTCTGGACCAACGTCCGCCGCCACGAGCACTTCGACGCCGCCGTCCCCGGCACCGCCCGCTTCCGCTGGATCTCCTACGACGACGGCTTCTGGATCCCCTGCGGCCAAGGCTGCTGCCGCGCGGACGGCGTCTGATGCTCACCCTTGCCCTGCACCTACCCCACGCACGATTGTCTACCGACGCGTGCTCTCGCTCCTCCCCGCCCTCGCCGTCGTCGCCCTCGTCGTCGCCATCACGGCGCTCGCGCGGCGTCTCCCCATCCCCACCCCGATCCTGCAGGTCACCGCCGGGGCGATCGTCGGGCTAATCCCCGGCATCAGCATTCCGCAGCTCGACCCGCACCTCATCATCTTCATCTTCCTGCCGCCCATCCTCTGGGCGGCAGCGTTTTTCACATCGCTGCGCGAGTTCCGCAGCAACCTCCGCCAGATCTCGCTGCTCGCCGTCGGGCTCGTGCTCGCGACCACGCTCATCGTCGCGTTCGTCGCACGGCTCCTGCTGCCCGACCTGCCCTGGGCCGTCGCCGTCGCGCTCGGCGCCATCGTCTCCCCGCCCGACGCCGTCGCCGCCACCGCGATCGTCTCGCGCCTGCCCGTCCCGCGCCGCGTCATCGTCATCCTCGAGGGCGAGTCGCTCGTCAACGATGCGTCCGCACTGGTGCTCTACCGCACCGCCGTCGCCGCGGCCGTCACGGGCCTCTTCAGTTGGGGCGAGTCCGTCGTCCGCTTCTTCATCGATGCCGGCGTCGGCATCGGCATCGGACTCGCGATCGGCTGGGTCATCATCTGGGTCCTCGCGCGCACGAAGGACTCACTGGCCGAGGCGCTGGTGACGCTGGCCGGCCCGTACCTCGCCTGGATCGTCGCCGAGTCGCTGCACGTCTCCGCGGTGCTGGCCTGCGTCGCGGGAGGGCTGCATCTGCGGCAGCACTTCTCCACTGTCATCGCGCCGCTCTCGCGCATTCAGGGTCGCGCGATCTGGGATCTCTTCATCTTCCTGCTCAACGCGCTCATCTTCCTGCTCCTCGGCGCGCAGTTCGCCGAGCTGCTCGACGCGGTGCCGCCGGAATCGCTGGGCCGCGTCGCGATGACCGGCGTGTGGATTGCCGGCGTGACGATCGTCGTGCGCTGGATCTGGGTGCCGGTCGCCACTTGGCTGCCGCGCTGGACGAGCGCCGAGGTGCGCCGTCGTGAGCCTGCACCGGAGTGGAAGCCGGTCGCCCTGGTCTCGTGGACCGCGATGCGCGGCATCGTCTCGCTCGCCACCGCGCTCGCACTGCCCCGCGTGCTTGGCGACGGCGCGCCATTCCCGTATCGCTCGGAGATCATCGTCATCACGATGGTCGTGATCGTGATGACGCTCGTCGTGCAGGGCTTCACGTTGGAGCCGATCATCCGCTGGATGCGCTTTGCACCCGAGCACGGGCATCACACCGAGGAGCGGCTCGCACGGCGCGAGCTCGCGCGCCGGGCGGCGGAGACGCTCGAGGATCTCTCGCGCGAGCCCGGCGTGGACCGCGCTGATGTGGACTGGCTGCGCGCCGAGCTCCGCGAGCGCCACCGCGAGCAGGAAGCGGCCTCGGGCACCAGCGAAGGGCGCCGCACACTCCGTCTCGCGATGATCGCCGCCCAACGCCGGATGCTCGTGCGACTCCGCAACGAGGACGCGATCGGAGACGAGGTGCTGATGGCGATCGAGCGCGAGCTGGATCTCGACGCGATCCGCTCCGGCGCCGGCGAGGAACGCTAGGGCCGCTCCAGCGCCGCCGGTTGAGCCGTCGCGCCCTCGGGGAGCGGCTCCGTGCGACTCAGTCGCTCCACGTCAATCGCCACCACATCGTCCGGCGCACTCGTGAAGATGCTCGCGAAGCGCACGTCCCAGCGCACCTCGTCCCAGCGATACGAAGTGCGTTGCCGCACCTGCGTGGAGAACGTCTCCTCGTGCGCACTGACGGAGACGATGATCTCCGCCTCCGATTCACGCAGGGTTTCGGGCGTGAAGCCGGCGAGCGGGCTCGCGACGGTGATGGGATGCACGACGGTCCAGTGGAGATTGAACAGTTCCACGGACTTCCGTTCCAGCTCCAGCGGCACGAAGTCGCGCTCGCGCACGCCGTCCGTGACGGTGAAGTACGAGATGATGACGCGCACGCGGACATCGCTGAGTTCACCCGGGCGCGCGTTGACCATCCGGAACATCAGGCCGCGCCCGCCTTCGTATGGCGCGACGATCGCCGACTCGCTAAAGCGAATCGCAACCCGCGGCCGCGTGAGCCGCGCGATGATCAGGCCCGCGATGATCAGGAGGACGACGATGCCGGTCAGCGACTCGAAGACCACGAGCCACGTCGCCGTGTCGCCGACCGCGTGCATCGGGCCGGTGCCCGCCGTCGTGAACGTGCCCACGCTGAACGCCAGCGCCCGCAAGAAAGGATCCGACACGCCGAGTGCCTCGCCGCCCGCCAAGGCCTCGGGCCCGAGCGAGCGGTACGCCAGGGCGAACACGCCATTGAGTAGCAGCACGCCGCCCACGGCCCACAGCAGGAATTGCGGCCAGCTCGCGCGCAGCGCCCCGAGGTAGAAGCGCTCGGCGCGCTGCGCCCCGAGCCCGTACTTGCGGCTCGACGGCGTGCCGTCGCGGTTGACGAAGCGCCCGCGCACGGCGTTGGCGACGAACCGTCCGAGGCCAAGGTCGCTGGGGTCGGGAGCGCGTGGCGCCGGCGCGTCGTCGCTCATCGGAGGATCTTCTCCATTGCCTTCCCCTTGGCGAGTTCGTCCACAAGCTTGTCGAGATAGCGAATCTTCTGCATCAGCGGATCCTCGACGTCCTCCACGCGCACGCCGCAGACAACGCCCTTGATCAGGCTGACGCGCGGGTTGAGCCGTGGCGCCTCGGCAAAGAACGTCTCGAAGTCCGTGCCCGCCTTGAGTACGCGCTCAAGGCCGCGCTGATCGTAGCCGGTCAGCCAGCGAATGATCTCGTCCACCTCGGCCTTGGTGCGCTGCTTCTTCTCCGCCTTGGCCACATAGTGTGGATAGACGCTCGAGAACTTCATCGCGAAGACGCGGTGCGGGGGCATCGCAGAAACGATAACCGCACGCGCGACGCACGGCACCTCTCAAGCGGACCGCGGCCGGCAGGGCGCCGTGGCATTCGCGCGCCGGCGGTTTGGGAAGCAAGTTTAGCCGCACCCCACTCCCGCCCCACTCGACCAATGTCGCTCTGCGCGCGCGCCTCCCTCCTCGCCGCCTGCCTGCTGCCCGCCGCAGCCGCGGCCCAGCCTTCGCTTCCGCCCGTCGCCGAGCAAATCGCCGCCGCGGTGCTTCCGCTGCCCGCCGAGCTCCGCGACGGAGCCACGGTCCTCGGCTTCCGCGAGCCCGGCCGCCTCGTCGAGCTGCGCCGCGGCACCAACGGGATGCGCTGCCTCGCGCTGTACGCGAATCGCCCGGACTTCCACGTGGCCTGCTATCAAGACGGGCTCGAGGCGTTTATGGCGCGCGGTCGGGCGCTGCGCGCCGAGGGAGTCCGTGATCCGCAGGTGGACTCGGTGCGGTATCGCGAGGTCGCGGCAGGCACGCTCAAGTTGCCGGCATATGGCACGCTGTACTCCATCACGACTAAGCGCGAGAACTTTGATCCGGCGACGAACACAGTGAAGGACGCCAGCTTGCTCGCGGTCGTCTACATCCCGGGCGCGACGCCGGAGAGCACTGGCCTATCGGCGCGGCCGCGTGCGGATGGTCCGTGGCTGATGTTTCCGGGCACGCCAAAGGCGCACATAATGATGGTCGGGAGGATGAACTGAGCCACACCGAACGGCTGTCCATCGCGCTCGCGGACCGCTACCGCATCACGCGCCACCTCGGCACGGGCGGGATGGCGTCGGTCTACCTCGCCCAAGACCTCAAGCACGAACGCCAGGTCGCAATCAAGGTCCTGAAGCCCGAACTCGCCGCCGTTCTCGGCGCCGAGCGATTCGTGGTAGAGATCAAGACCACGGCAGCGCTGCAGCATCCGCACATTCTCCCGCTCTTCGACTCGGGCACTGCCGACGGCTTCCTGTTCTACGTGATGCCGTACATCGAAGGCGAGACGCTGCGCGATCGCCTGAACAGGGACACCCAGCTGGGCGTGGATGAAGCGGTGCGGCTCACGCGCGAGCTCGCCGACGCGCTCGACTACGCGCACCGCCACGGCATCATCCATCGCGACGTGAAGCCGGAGAACATTCTCCTGCACGATGGCCGCGCGATGGTGATGGACTTCGGCATCGCGCTGGCGGTAAGCGCGGCGGCCGGCGGGCGAATGACCGAGACCGGCCTCTCGCTGGGCACGCCGCACTATATGAGCCCCGAGCAGGCGACCGCCGAGAAGGAGATCACGGCGCGCAGCGATGTGTACTCGCTGGCGAGCGTGCTCTACGAGATGCTGGCGGGCCAGCCGCCGCACATCGGTACGACGGCGCAGCAGATCATAATGAAGATCATCACCGAGTCGGCGGCGCCGGTGACGCAGTATCGCAAGACGGTGCCGCCGAACGTGGCGGCGGCCGTGGCGCGCGGGCTGGAGAAGCTGCCGGCCGATCGGTTCGCGACGGCACGCGAGTTTGGCGAGGCCCTGCAGAGCCCGACGTTTACGCACGCCACGTTTGGGGGCGCGGCGTTTGCCGCGACGATGCCGACCCAGCGTGGCACGCCACGCGCGCGTGCGCTGGCTGCGCTGCCGTGGGCGCTGCTGGTCGGCGTGATCGGGTGGGCGACCGTGGCGAATATCAACGGAGCGGCCGACGCGGTGCCGCCGGTGACGCGGTTTCAGATCACCACGGTCGGCGAGGGCGAGCCCAATGACGCCGCGGGTTCTCCGATGGCCCTGAGCCCCGATGGCTCGCGCCTCGTCTACGTGGGTCGCGACTCGATCGGCGACAATTGGCTCTTCGTTCGCACGATGGATAACACGGTGCCCCGCCGCCTGAACGGAACCAAGGGCGCGGGATCGCCGACCTTCGCGCCGGATGGCGAACGCATTGCGTTTCTCCAGACCGGGCGTATCAAGTCGCTGGATCTCACGTCCGGTAACATCGCCACCATCGGCGAGATTGATCGCAACTCGTTCAGTTGGGGCCCGGACGACCACCTCTACGTGACCTCGAACGACGGCCTCGCCCGCGTAAACGTCAAGACGGGGACGATGGACACGCTCTTCGTCGCACCGCCCGACGCCCAGATCGCGATGCGCTGGCCGGACGCGCTGCCAAACGGTCGCGCGGTGTTGGTCACGCTGGTCCGTGAAGGCACGCCTCACCTCTATGCTTACTCCCTCGCCCGCGACACGCTGGTGGACCTCGGCGCGCCCGGCCTCTACCCGCGGTTTGTGAACGGAGGCTGGATCGCCTATGCGCTGGTCTCGGGCACGCTCGTCGCGGCGCCATTCGACGACCGGGCGCTCCGGCTCACGGGCCCCGCCGTCCCCATCGCCGAGCGAGTGCGACTCGGGCCCGCGTATCCGATCAAGGGCGCGATCGCTCGCTCGGGCACGGTGGCCTTCCTCCCGGGCGATGAGAGCACGCTGAACGATCTCGTCGTGCTCAATCGTGCGGGAGTCGAGCTCCAGCGGGTCCAGTCGCCGTCCAATCTCGGATTCTCGCACCTGCGCTTTAGCCCCGACGGGCGCCGCATCGCGGCGGGCAGCGTGTCGTTTGTGCAGCGTACCGAGCGCAACATCTGGCTGTACGACCTCGCCGCACGCACGCTCTCGCGCTTGACCTTTGACTCGACGAGCGCCGCGACGGCGTGGTCCGCCAATGGACGACACATCTACTACAGCCGCGGAGGTCGCAGCATCTACCGCATCGCGGCCGACGGCAGCGGCGTCATCGACTCGCTGACGGACGTGATGGACAACGGGGCGGGCGATATGGAGGCCACGCCCGACGGACGCGGACTGGTGGCTCGCTACTTCCGGCGCGGATCCTTCGACCGGGACATCGCATTCGTTCCGCTCGATGGAAGCGCGGCGCGCCCCGTGCTGGCGTCGGCTGCGTCGGAGACCGCGCCGCACGTGTCACCCGACGGCCAGTGGCTAGCCTACGCCAGCGACGAATCGGGCCAGTACCAGGTGTACGTGCGCCGGCTCAGCGAAGGCAGCGGACGCTGGCAGGCCTCCCGCTCCGGCGGCGCCACGCCACGCTGGAGTCTCAATGGGCGCGAGCTGCTCTTCGTCGCGCGCGACACGGTCTTCACGGTCACGTTCACACCGGGTGCGGAACCATCGTTCGGGCCGGCGCGCGCACTTTTTGGCTCGCGCGCGACCAGCTATGGGACCACCAACACCAACTGGGACGTCACCCGCGACGGCCAGCGCTTCGCGATGATCCGACTCAAGTCGGGGGAGTCCGCGCTGCGCATCGAGATCATCTCCAACTGGTTCCTCCAGCCCGAGCGCCAGCGATGAACCGCCGCGATCTCTTGAAGGGCCTCTCCGCAATGGCCGCGGTGCCGGCCGTCCAACCCTCGCTACGCCGCGCCCAGGCGCGCAACGCCCTCCGCGCCGACGGTGAGCGCGTCAACCGCTGGCTCGCCGAGTTCGACCGGATCGGCCGCACCGACGGCGGCATCAACCGCGTCGCCTACTCCGACGCCGACCTCGCCGGCCGCACGTTTACGCTCGCACGCTACGCCGAAGCCGGCCTCAGCCCACGCACCGACGCCGCCGGCAACCTGGTCGCACGCCTCGAAGGCCGCGAGGCGCTGCCACCCATCATCATCGGCTCGCACGTGGACTCCGTTGTCAACGGCGGCAACTTCGATGGTCCCGTCGGCTCCTTCGGCGCCATCGAAGTCGCCCGCTCCCTGCGCGAGCAACGCGTTCAACTCCGCCATCCCCTCGAGATCATCGTCTGGGCGAACGAGGAAGGCGGTACCATCGGCTCCAAGTGCGCCATCGGCGCGCTGCGCGACAACGAACTCGACAACGTCGCCCGTTCCGGCATTTCCCTCCGCGACGGCATCGCGCGACTCGGCGGCAACGTCCAGCGACTCGGCGACATCGTTCGCGCCAAGGGGAGTGCGCACGCCTACCTCGAGCTGCACATCGAGCAGTCCGCATCCCTCGAGCGCAATCAGCGCCACATCGGCACGGTGATGGGGATCGTCGGCCTCAAGTGGTTCGAGGTCACCATCACCGGGTTCGCCAATCACGCCGGCGCCACGCCGATGGACCAGCGCCAGGACGCGATGCTCGCCGCCGCGCGGTTCACCGTCGCCATCAACGACGCGATCCGCAGCGAACCCGGGCGACAGGTCGCCACGGTCGGCCGGGTGATTCCGACTCCGAACACCACGAACGTCATCCCCGGTCGCGTGGTGATGACGATTGACCTGCGCGACCTCGACGCCGCGAAGATCGAGCGCTTCGCCACACGCTTCCAGCAGATGGGCGCCGAGATCGGCACCGCCACCGGCACGACCTTCGCGTTCCGCGAGACCGTGAGCAGCCAGCCCGCGCTCGCGGACGCTCGCATAATGGACGCGGTTGACGCCAGCGCCGACGCACTCGGGCTCTCGCACCAGCGGATGCCCAGCGGCGCCGGGCACGATGCGCAGGAGATCGCGCACATCTGCCCGATGGGAATGATCTTCGTGCCCAGCGTGGGCGGCATCAGTCACTCGCCCAATGAGTTCACGCACGCCGCGGACGTGGCACGCGGCGTGGACGTACTGCTCAACGCGGTGCGGCGCGTGGACGCACTCTAGACCTTGAGCAATCCCCGAAACCCGCGCGCAGCGTAGTACGACTGCGCGCCATTGTGGTAGACGAACACTTGGCCGTAGCGCCGGTCGCAGAACAGCGCGCCGCCCCGTGAGCGGATGTCGGCCGGCGTCTGCACCCAGCTCGACGTCTTGAGGTCGAACTCACCCAGACGTTGCAGCTGGCGGTACTCCGCCTCGCTCAGGAGCGAGACGCCCATCTTGGCGGCGAGATCCATCGCGCTGCCCTTGGGCTTCGCCTCCTTCCGCTCGTCGCGCGCCGCCTTGTCGTAGCACAGGCTGCGGCGTCCATCCGGACTCTCGGCCGAGCAGTCGCAGAACGTCACTTCGCCAGTGCGCGCGTCAACGGCAATCACGTCGGGTTCGCCGCCGGTCGCCTCCATCGCCTCGAGAACCTTCAGCGCCTTCGGGTTGGCGTCGAGCCGCGCAGCGACGGCGGCCCACTCCACGCCGCGGTGCCGTTCGGGATGCGCCGCGAACCGCTGCGCCAGGATCTCCGTGATGCCCGCCTTCTGCTTCGCCATTCACAACCTCCGGACGTGGTGCCAAGTTATCTGCGCGCACGAGTGCCGGTAACTCCTCCCCCCTCGCTTCCCGGACCGCCCGATGGCCGAGCCCGTCCCCCCGACCCAGGCCCCCGTCTCCCGCAGCTGGCTCTACCGCAGCCTCGACGCCGTCGAGCGACTCGGCAACCGCCTGCCCGACCCCGCGATGCTGTTCGTGCTCGCGATGGTCCTCACCTGGCTCGCCTCGTGGGCGCTCTCCGACGTTGCATTCACCGCCATCGATCCGCGCAACAATGAACCGCTGCGCATCAAGAATCTGCTCGCGGGCACCTCACTGACCGCGTTCACGGCAGAGATGGTGCGTACCTTCGTCACCTTTCCGCCACTCGGCGTCGTGCTCGTCGCGATGCTCGGGCTCGGCGTCGCCGAGCACTCGGGATTCATTAAGGCCTCGCTGCGCGCCGTGTTGTCCGTGACGCCACGGATGCTACTCACGCCGGCGGTGATCGCCGTCGGCGTGCTCAGCCATATCGCCGTGGACGCGGGCTATGTGCTCGTGATTCCGCTGGGCGGCATCATCTTCTACGCGGCGGGCCGCCACCCGCTCGCCGGCATCGCGGCCGCCTTCGCGGGCGTCTCCGGCGGCTTCTCCGCCACCTTCTTCCTGCCCTCGAGCCTCGATCCGCTCCTCGCCGGCCTCACGCAGACCGCCGCCCACCTGCGCGACACGTCCGTCGTCGTGAATCCGCTCAACAACTTCTACTTCACCACGGCGTCCACGGGCCTCATTACGCTCGTGGGCTGGGCGCTGACCGATCTGCTCATTGAGCCGCGACTCAAGAACACCGCCGTGGATGGCGATCCCGCCGACCGCCCCACGATGGAAGCGCTCACCGCGCCGGAGAAGCGCGGCCTCACGCTGTCCGCGCTGGCGATGGTCGTCACCGTCGTGCTCTTCGTGCTCTCCACGATGCCGGAGGCCTCGCCGTGGCGCTTCGCGGAGACCAAGGAACTGACGCACGCGCGCGCCCCGCTGATGCAGAGCATCGTGCCGCTCATCTTCATCCTCTTCCTGATCCCGGGCACGGTGTTCGGGTACGTGTCAGGCAGCCTCAAGACGCACCGCGACGTCATCGGCGCGATGGCCAAGGCGATGAGTGGGATGAGCTACTACGTGGTGATGGCGTTCTTCTGCGCGCAGTTCATCTACGCGTTTGGCCAGAGCAACATCGGCGCGCTGATCGCCGTGATGGGCGCGCAGACGCTGCGCGACCTCGGGCTGCCGATGGCAGTGACGCTGATCGGCATCGTGCTCCTCTCGAGCAGCGTCAACCTGCTCATCGGCTCCGCGTCGGCGAAATGGGCGCTGATCGGCGCCATTATGGTACCGATGCTGATGGAGCTTGGCGTCTCGCCGGACCTGACGCAGGCCGCGTACCGCGTCGGCGACTCGAGCACCAACATCATCACGCCGCTGCTGCCCTACTTCCCGCTGATTGTCGTCTTCTGCCGTCGCTTCGTGACGTCGAGCGGGATCGGCACGCTGGTGGCGCTGATGCTGCCGTACTCCGTCACGCTGCTGGTGGTGTGGACGACGTTCCTGATCGGGTTCTGGGCGCTCGGGATTCCGCTCGGGCTGGGGGCGAGCTACACGTATCCCTAGCGCACGGGGCTGAGGGCGGGTTCGCGCTTGTAAGAGGTCGCGCTTGCTGACGCGACGCTCGTGGCGGCGGCTACGGCCGTTATCGCCAGAGCACGAGCGGCAAGAGCTCCCAGAGCGCGAGCACCACACACCACTGCAGCGCACCGACGAGCGCGACCGCGTCGAGCCGTGCCCAGCCGCCGCCCGGCTGGGACGCCGCGCGCTTGACCGCGGCAACGAACAGCGCGATGGGTAGCGCTCCCGTGGCGATCGCCACCGCCACGTTGGCCACCGTCGCGTCCCCAATCGCCAGAAACGACTGCGTGAGATACAGCAGCGGCGCCAGCAACAGTGCCGCCACCGCGA
>CAYPYY010000037.1:0-1500 GCA_964414995.1 uncultured Gemmatimonas sp. | reverse complement strand
AGAAACGACTGCGTGAGATACAGCAGCGGCGCCAGCAACAGTGCCGCCACCGCGACTGTCGGCCACGCCAGCGGTTCCGCACGCCACGCGCCTCGCCGCCACGCGCCCACACTCCGCACGCCGCCGACCACGAGGATGTAGAGCAACGACAGCACGCCCGCGAGCGCGCTCGCCCACCGCAGATACACGCGCGACGCCGGCACCCGCTCCAGCGTGCGCAGCCCGTCAGAGATGATCGGCGTGCCGTCCGCCGAGCGCAGCAGCACGTGCGAGGCTTCCCTCCGCTCCGCCGCGCGAAAGAGCGCACCGCCGACCGGCGTGAGCGAGCGATCGCTTCCCTGCAGCGGCAGCATTTGCAGCTCGCGGCCCGTCCACCGCACTCGCGTCACGCCGGCGAGTTCGTCGAGATACGCGAACTGCGCGAACCGATTCGGACGCACCACATACAGTCCTTCCCACTCCGCCGGATCCACTGACGGCTCCGCGGCCGGCGCTTCCGGAGTTGGCGTCACGCCGAGCGCGGCGGCGAGCATTCCGTCCACGCGATCAAAGTTGCCTCCCTCCGGGTCCGTGTTGTACGCGACAAAGAACGCGCGCTGCTCAGCCGGATACAGGCAGAGCGCGGCGCGAAACGTGCCCGTGTTGCCTGTGTGGCAGCGCCCGCTCAACCCAAATCGATCGCGGCGCGCGAGTCCCAGTCCGTATCCCACCGCAAGGCCGGCGCGCGCCGCCTCCGTCGTGCTCGGGACGCCCATCGCGCGCAGCAACGCGCTGTCCACGAGCACGCGCCCATCCACGCGCCCGTCGCTCATCAGGAACCGTGCAAGGCGCGCCATATCGTCCGCGGTCGTCGTGAACTGCGTCGCGGGACGCACGTAACTCGCCACCGTCGCACTGGGATGGCCGGGGTCGAAGTGCCCCATCGCGAGCGTCGTGTCGGCGCCCGGCCCCGACTGCGTCACGAACGCGAAGGTGCTCCGCGTCATTCCCAGCGCGGCAAGCAGCTCCGCGTCCAGCCAGGTCTCGTAGCGCTGCCCGGTGACTGCCTCTACGACCATTCCCAGCAGCAGGTAGCCGGTGTTCGAGTAGGAGAATCGCTCGCCGGGCGGATGTCGAATCTCGAGGCGCTCTCCCTCACGCACGAGCCCATCGCGCAGCGGCGCGTCCGCTCGCGCGCGCAGACTGAACGCCTGCCACATCCGGAGATCATCGAGTCCCCCGGTGTGATCGAGCAGGTGCCGCACGCGCAGCGGATGCGATGCGGACCAGGGATTGTCGATTGGTACATCGGGCAGGTACTGCGCGACCGGAGCGTCGAGTTGCACGCGGCCCTGCGTCACGAGTCGGAGTACGCCGGTGGCGAGCAGCGTCTTGGCGACGGATCCCACCTGCACGCGGTCCTGAGCCGACATCGGGCGGTTGCGTGCGACGTCGTTGTGTCCGGCGGCGCCGATCACGGTGCCGCTCGGTGTCACTAGGGCCCAGGTGGCGCCGACGAGT
>CAYPYY010000036.1:0-24496 GCA_964414995.1 uncultured Gemmatimonas sp. | reverse complement strand
CGCCGAATGGGCCGGCTCGCTTGAAGATCGTCGCCGTCAACTGGCAGGACCTCGAAAACCCGCTCGGCGGTGGCGCCGAGACGCATCTGCACGAGATCCTCGAACGGCTGGCCGCGTGGGGGCACGAGGTGGTGCTGCTCTGCGGGGGCTGGCCCGGCTGTCCACCGCGCGCCGAGCGCCACGGCGTGGAGATTCACCGGGTGGGCACGCGGCAGACGTTCGCGCTGCACGCGCGTCGCTACTGGGAGCGTCACCTCGCGGCGCGGCGCTTCGACGTGCTCTACGAAGACATCAACAAGATGCCGCTGTTCACGACGCGCTGGAGCGGGCCGCAGCGCGTGGTGGTCGTGGTGCCGCATCTCTTTGGCAGCGCGGCGTTCCAGGAGCTGAATCCGCTGCTGGCCTCGGCGGTGTGGCTCTCCGAGCGCCCGATTCCGTGGGCGTATCGGGGGGTGCCGTTTCAGGCCATCAGCGAGAGCACGGCTGATGATCTCGTGGCGCGCGGTATCGCGCGCGATCGGGTGGTGGTGATTCCGCCTGGCGTGAGTTTTGACCACTACACGCCCGACGCCTCCGTGCGCTCGGCGCAGCCGACGTTCGCGTATCTCGGGCGCCTCAAGAAGTACAAGGGCGTGGACCTCGTGATTCGTGCCTTTGCCAAGCTCGGTCGGAGCGACGCCGTGCTGGAGATTGCGGGGGCGGGCGACTATCGGCCCGCGCTCGAACGGCTCGTGGACTCGCTTGCCCTCGGTTCGCGCGTACGTTTTCTTGGCTTTGTGACCGAGAGCGAGAAGCTGGCGCTGCTGCGACGCTCGTGGGCCGTGGCACTCGCGTCACCCAAGGAAGGGTGGGGCCTCACGAACGTGGAAGCGGAGGCCTGTGGTACGCCGGTGGTCGCGTCGGACTCACCTGGCATTCGGGAGTCGGTGCGGCACGGCGAGACGGGATTCCTCGTGCGGCACGGTGACGTGGACGGAATGGCGGCGGCTTTCGCGCGGCTGGCGGAGACGCCGGGGTTGGTGCACGAGATGGGGGTGAGGGCACGCGCCTTCGCCGAGTCCTTCACCTGGGAGCGGTGCGCGCGCGCGACCGAAGCGCACTTGCTCGCGGTGGTCAACCAAGGGAGGTAGGATCGTGGAAATCGTCATCCACTCGCATCACGCCACAGTCTCGGAGCATATGCGCAAGCGAGCGGTCCGTGCCGTGGAGCGCGCCGCCGAACGCATCCCGCGTGCCGTCGAGGGCATCATTCGGTTTGAGGAGGACGGCGCCCTGAAGCGGGTGACGGTGACTTTGCGCGCGCCGCGGCACCGCGACGTGATGGGGCGAGCGGAAGGCAAGTTCTTCGGACCGGCGCTCTCGGCGGCGCTCGCCCGCGTGCTCGCGCAGACCAGCCGCGAGAAGCGCGAAGCAGGACGTGCGACGGCGCGGCGCGCCGCTCGGGCGCGGGAACGCGCCTGATTCCGTGAGCCCGCTCAGCGTCGGCCAGCTGTACGAGCGGCTCAAGGATCCG
The DNA here is from genome assembly GCA_964414995.1 of uncultured Gemmatimonas sp. Lineage (GTDB taxonomy): Bacteria > Gemmatimonadota > Gemmatimonadetes > Gemmatimonadales > Gemmatimonadaceae > Pseudogemmatithrix. Next base: position 22,983 of record CAYPYY010000036.1, on the reverse strand, counting down.
CTCCAGCTCGACCTGCTCGGAAGTCCGGCCGGCCTCGAGCGACCGATCGAGACCAGCGACGCGTCGGGCCCGGGGCTCGTGCTCGCCGGCTACGTCGGTCGTTTCGTCCACGCGCGCATCCAGGTGTTCGGCGAGACGGAGATCTCGTACCTGAAGTCGCTGCCGGACGCCGAGCGCACACAGAACCTGCGGACTTTCCTGTCGTATCCGATCCCCTGCGTGATGATCACGAAGGGCCAGGAGCTGCCGCGCGGAATGGAAGACGAGGCGCGCACGGCGGGCATCGCGATCCTCCGCTCGCGGCTCAAGACGCAGGAGTTCTACCGCGTCATCGGGCCCTTCCTTGAGGAAGCCTTTGCGCCGACGACGACCCTGCACGGCTCGCTCGCCGACGTGTACGGCGTGGGCCTGCTGTTCACCGGCGCCAGCGGCATCGGCAAGTCGGAGTGCGTGCTCGACCTCGTCGAGCGCGGGCACCGGCTCGTGGCCGACGACGTCGTCATCGTGCGGCGAAAGGGCATTGACGTGCTGCTCGGTTCCGGGCACCCGCTGCAACGCCACTATATGGAGATCCGTGGCATCGGGCTGATCGATGTGCGGGCCATCTTCGGCATCCGCGCCGTGCGCCAGCAGAAGCGCATCGAAGTCGTGGTGAACCTCGTGCAATGGAAGGAAGGGATGGCCGTCGAGCGCACCGGGCTCGACCACGAGACGACGACGGTGCACGGCGTCGAGATCCCGCGGCTCACGGTGCCGCTCAATCCGGGCAAGAACATCACCGTGGTCGCCGAAGTCATCGCGATGAACCATCTGCAGCGCTACAGTGGCGAGGACCCGGCGCATCGCTTCAACGAGCGCCTGAAGGGGCATATGCGAGACAAGGCCGACGTGCAGCGCTACCTGCTCGATGACGACGAATAGCGGCATCCGCGCCATCGTCGCGGGCCACGGGCAGTTCGCGCCCGGGCTCATCTCCGCCGTGGAGCAGATCACGGGGCTGGGCGCGCAGTTTCATCCCATCTCGAATGCCGGGCTCGGCGCGGCCGACATTGAAGCGATGATTCGTGCGGCGGTGGCCGAGACGGGCGCGAAGGTGGTGTTCACGGATCTGCCGGCTGGCAGTTGCACGATGGCGGTGCGCCGGATGGCCAAGCTCGGCGCCGACGTCACACTGGTGACCGGCGTGACGCTGCCGATCCTGCTCGCCTTCGCGACGGGCTCGTCGGTGGAGGAGGCCGTCGCGCGCGGGCGCGAGTCCATCGTGATCAGTGGGGAGTCGCGTGGCGGTTGAGCACTTCCGCATTGATGACCGCCTGATTCACGGGCAGGTCGTCGTCGGCTGGGGCCAGCCCTGCGGCCTCGGCTTTCTGGTGCTGGTGGACGATGCGGTCGTGGGTTCGGATTGGGAGCAGGAGCTCTACCGAATGGGCGTGCCGCCGGAGATGGACCTGTACTTCGACTCCATCGAGAGCGCGGCGCGTCGGCTGCCCGAGTATCGCGCGGATCGTCGCCCCGGCCTGCTGCTCACCGGCGACATCGCGACGATGGCGGCGCTCTGCGCGCGCGTCGGCGACATCTCGCGCGTCACCATCGGCGGCATTCATCATCGCGAGGGCAGGGCGCCGCGGCTGCGCTACGTGTTCCTCGCCGCCGACGAAGAGCGCGCGCTGCGCGCGCTGGCCGAGACGGGCGTGGAGGTGGTCGCGCAGGACGTGCCGGGTGCCGCACCGGTTCCGTTGGCGGACGTGCTGGCCGGGACGGGTGGCGGATGATCGAGACGCTGGCCGTCGATCCGCTGCAGCTGATTCCGCTCGCCGTGCTGGGCGCGGTGCTCGGGCTGGACGTCGTGAGCTTCCCGCAGGCGATGATTTCGCGGCCGATCGTGGCGGCGACGCTTGCGGGAGCGCTGTTGGGGCAGCCGGAGCGCGGTCTGTTGATGGGCGTCTGCCTTGAGTTCTTCGCACTGGAGTCGCTGCCATTCGGTGCCTCGCGGTACCCGGAGTGGGGCTCTGCCTCAGTTGTGGGAGGCGCGCTGTTCGCGATGACGCCCGACAACGTGCCGGCCGCGATGACGATCTCCGCGCTCGCGGCACTCGTGACGGCGAGCGTCGGCGGCAACTCGATGGTCTGGATGCGGCGCTTCCTCGCACGGGTGACCAAGCACTATCAGGCCGCGCTGAACGAGGGTTCCGGTCGCGCCATCATTGGGCTGCAGCTCGCGGGGATGACCTGTGATCTGCTCCGCGGGTTCGCGGTTGCGTTTGGCGGGCTGCTGGTCTTCGTGCCGGTGCGGACGTTGGTGCTCGCCACGTTCACGTTCCCGGGCACGCTGTCGCGAGCGGTCGTGGTCGGCGTGGCGTCGGCGGTGGGGCTCGCGGCGGTGTGGAAAGTGGTGCGAATGACGCCGGGTGCGCGGTGGTGGCTGCTCGGCGGCCTCGCGGTGGGATTTGTGATCGCCGGAGGGATCGCGTGACGAGCGAGTCCGCGCCGCCGCTCCCGTTCATCACGCGGGTCACGATCTTGCTACGACTGCTCGCCATTCAAGGCGTGTGGAACTACGAGACGATGCTCGGCAACGGCATCGCCTTCGCGCTCGAGCCCGCGCTCCGGCGGCTGCCTGGCGGTGCGATGGGCAAGCCCTACGCCGACGCGATGGTCCGGCACAGCGGCTACTTCAATGCGCATCCGTACCTCGCGGCGGTGGCGGTGGGGGCGCTGGCGCGGGCAGAGCTCGATGGCACGCCAGCGGCGCAGATCGAGCGCTTCCGGACGGCCGCGCCTGGGCCCCTGGGCTCGGTGGGGGACCGGCTGATCTGGGCGGGGTGGCTCCCGTTCTGCTCGGCCCTGGCCCTGGTGGCCTTTGGCATCGGCTGGTCGCCCGCTGGCGTGGTGCTGCTCTTTCTTGGAGTTTATAACAGCGGGCACCTGGCCCTGCGCATCTGGGGCCTGCACGCGGGCTGGCGGCAAGGGCTGCGGGTGGCCGGGGCGTTGGGGAATCCGGTGCTGCGGCAAGGTCCGGCGCACGTCGCGCGTGCAACGGCGCTCGTCGCCGGCGTGGCGTTGCCCGTGGCCGCGCAAGGCATCATCGGCCCCGGGCGCGCGTTGCTCGGGATCGTTTTGGCCGCGGTGGCCGTTGGGGCTGTCGCGGTGACCGCGCTACACGGCAAGTACGAGGGATGGCGCCTCGCCATCTTCGCGCTGGCCGCCTTCGTCCTCTACTCCGTGGTGCGCTGATGCTTGAACGCGACGTCGAGGTAGTGAACGCCAACGGCATCCACGCGCGGCCGGCCGCGGAGATCGTCAAGCTCGCCGCCAAGTTCGCCTCGTCCATCCACCTCTCCCGCGATGGGATGGAAGTGAACGGCAAGAGCATTATGGGCGTGATGATGTTGGCCGCGGAGTGCGGCGCGGTGGTGCGCATCCGTGCGGAAGGCGACGACGAAGAGGAAGCAATGGCCGCCCTGGAAAAGCTGGTGGCGTCACGCTTCGGAGAGCACTAGGGCGTGCCGGCCGAACTCATCGGCATTCCGGCATCGCCGGGCATCGTGGTCGGACCGGCGCACCTGCTGCGCTGGGAGGTGCCGGACGTCAACGTCCGCGTACTCAAGGACGAGGAGGTCGAGCCCGAACTGCAGCGCTTCCGCGACTCGGCGACGCGCGCCATCGAGCGGCTGCGCGTGGTGCGGGCGCGCGCGGCCGAGACGGCGGGTGAGGCCGAGGCCGCGATCTTCGACGTGCAGATCAGCATCCTCGAGGACAGCTCGCTGCGCGACCAGGTCGAGACGCTCGTCAAGCAGCACCTCGCGCCCGAGAAGGCCTTCGATCTCATTATGCTCGAGTGGCGCGAGCATTTCTCGCGCCACACCAACCCGCTGATGCGCGAGCGGCAGGGCGACTTGGTGGACGTGCACATCCGGCTGCTCACGCTGCTGCTCGGCCTGCCGGATCACGATCCGGTGGATCTCTCGCCCGGCGACAATGCCATCGTCGTGACGCACGACCTGACGCCGAGCCTGACGATGCAGCTGGATCGGCGCGCAATCTCGGGGATCGCGACCGACGCCGGCACGCGCACCTCGCACGTGGCGATCCTCGCCCGCTCGCTCGGCTTGCCGGCGGTGGTCGGCCTGATTGATGCGACCTCGCGCATCACCTCGGGTGAGCGCGTGATCCTCGATGGCACGAACGGTCGGCTCGTCGTGAAGCCCACGGCGGCGGCGCTGGCGCAGTTTGCCGACCAGGCGCGGCGCGAGGCCAAGGCGCAGCAGGCCTTGGCGGCGCTCGCGGGCAAGGAAGCGCGGACCAAGGACGGCGTACACATCACGCTGCGCGCCAACGTGGATCTCCCGGACGAAGCACACGTCGCCGCAGCGGCGGGCGCCGAGGGCGTCGGCTTGATGCGCACCGAGTTCCTCGTGGTCGGGCGCACCGCGATGCCCACCGAGGACGAGCAGTACGAGGCCTACCGCCGGGTCGTCGAGACCTTCGGCAAGCATCCGGTCATCATCCGCACCTACGACGTGGGCGGCGACAAGCTGCCGGTGGGCGGATTCCCGCACGAGCCGAACCCCTTCCTCGGCTGGCGCGCCATCCGGATGTGCCTCGACGAGCCCGAGCTGTTCAAGGTGCAGTTGCGGGCCCTGCTGCGTGCCGGGATGCACGGCGACCTGCGGATTATGCTGCCCCTCGTGGTGTCCGTCGAAGAAGTGCGCCAGACGCGCTTTCTGCTCCAGGAGGCGGCCGATGAGCTCGAGCAGCGCGGCGTGCCGCACCGCGCGGACCTGCCGCTGGGCGTGATGGTCGAGACGCCCGCCGCGGCCGTCGCGGCGGATACGCTCGTGCGCGACGTGTCGTTCCTGAGCATCGGCACCAACGACCTCGTGCAGTACACGCTGGCGGTGGACCGCGGCAACGCCTCGCTGGCCACTCGCTTCACGCCGCTCCACCCGGCGGTGCTCCGACTCATCGCCCGCACGGTGGACGTCGGCCGCGACGCCAAGATGGACGTGAGCATCTGCGGCGAAATGGCCTCGCAGCCGCTGATGGCCTATGCGCTCCTCGGGCTCGGCGTCACCCAATTGAGCGTGTCGGCGGTGGGTCTGCCGGCGGTGAAGGCCATCGTGCGCGGCGTCACCACCACTGGGGCCGCCGCCGCGGCCCGACGTGCCCTCGACGCCGACACCGCCCGCGCCGCCGGCGAATTGCTCCGCGCTGCCCTGGCCGAGGAGCTCGGCGACGAACTGCTCGATGGGTTGCTCGGCCTCGGTTTGGGGTGATATCCTTCGTGGCGCAGGTTCAGCCAGCGGTCGGCCAAGCGCCGACCGTTTTTCTTTTCCCCGACCACTCGCCTCGATGCTGCACCGTCACCTGTTCACCTCCGAGTCCGTCTCCGAAGGCCATCCGGACAAGATCGCGGACCAAATCTCGGACGCCGTGCTCGACCAACTCCTCGCCCAGGACCCGCGCTCGCGCGTGGCCTGCGAGACGATGGTCACCACCGGCCTCGCGACGATCTTCGGCGAGGTGACGACGAACGCGTGGGTGGACCTGCGTCAAGTCGTGCGCGACACCATCAAGCAGATCGGCTACACCGAGGCCGGCATCGGCTTCGACGCCGACAGCTGCGGCGTGCTGAACGCGTTGGGGCAGCAGTCCAACGACATCGCGATGGGCGTGGACACCGGCGGCGCGGGCGACCAGGGAATGATGTTTGGCTTCGCCTGCGACGAGACGCCGGAGCTGATGCCGCTGCCCATCACGCTGGCGCACCAGCTCGTGAAGCAGCTCGCCGACCGCCGCAAGGATGGCACGCTGCCGTGGCTGCGTCCGGACTCCAAGTCGCAGGTCAGCGTGGTCTACGAGGACGGCCGCCCGGTGGAAGTGGACACGGTGGTCATCTCGACGCAGCACGCGGACTCGGTGAAGAACAAGACCATTCACGAGGCCGTGAAGCGCGACATCATCAACGAGGTGATTCCGCCGGAGCTGCGCGCCAAGAAGATGAAGGTGCACATCAATCCGACGGGGCGCTTCGTCATCGGCGGCCCGCACGGCGACGCCGGCCTCACGGGCCGCAAGATCATCGTGGACACCTACGGCGGAATGGGTCGCCACGGCGGCGGCGCGTTCTCGGGCAAGGATCCCTCGAAGGTGGATCGCTCGGCGGCGTACGCGGCGCGTTGGGTAGCCAAGAACATCGTGGCGGCCAAGCTCGCCAAGAAGTGCGAGGTGCAGGTGGCGTATGCGATCGGCGTGGCCAAGCCGGTGTCGGTGATGGTGGACACGTTCGGCACCAATGCCGTGGACGAGCGGGCCATTATGCGCGCCGTGGAGACGGTGTTCGACCTCACGCCGCGCGGCATCATCGAGGCCCTGGACCTGCGCAAGCCGATCTACGGCCCGACGGCCGCCTACGGGCACTTCGGTCGCGAGTCGCAGAAGGTCGAGCGCTATGGCCGCAAGGTGACGCTGTTCCCGTGGGAGCGCACGGACAAGGTCGCCGAGCTCAAGCGCGCGGTCCGCGGTTAAGGCGCGCCCGGAGGGCCCGTGGTCGAGGTCAGGATCCAGCAGATCGGCGTCGAGCCACAGTCCCAGGCGCACGTGGTGCTCCTGAAGGAGAAGGATGGGGAGCGGTCGCTTCCCATCTGGATCGGCCGGCCCGAGGCGGAGGCGATCGCCGCGCACGTGAGCGGCGTGCCGCACGACCGCCCGATGACGCACGATCTGGCGGCGGCGCTCATTCGCGGACTCGACGGCCTGCTGCGCCGCGTGCAGGTGGTGCGCGTGGTGAAGGGCACGTTCCACGCCGAGTTGCACCTGACGCGCGGTGGGCATCAGGTGGTGGTGGACGCGCGGCCGTCCGATGCCATCGCCATCGCCGTGCGCCTGGAGGCACCGATCTTCGTGGCGGACGCGTTGTTCGATGACGAGGACAATGTCGGCATCGGCCTGCCGCCGCAGGCGCCCTCCGACGACGAGCATCTCTCGCCGGAGGAACTCAAGCGGCGACTCACGGGGCTTCGGCCCGAAGACTTCGGAAAGTTCACGCCGTGACACACATTCTCGCGCGTGCGGTGCTCGCGCTGCTGCTCGCCGCGCCGCTGCTCGCGGCGCAGGACCGTACGATCGCGGGGCGCGTACTCCGTCCGCTGCCGGGCGGTCGCACCGCACCCGTGGCCGGGCAGTGGGCCGTGCTGCATCGCGTGGGGGCCGACGCCGCGGCGCCGCTCGACTCGATGCGCCTGCGTGCCGACGGTGGCTACGCGTTTCGCTATCGCGCCTTTGGCGACTCGATGGCCGTGTACTTCGTGAGCACCACGCGCGGCGGCGTGTCGTACTTCACGCCGCCGACGCGCGAGCGCGAGGTGCGCGGGGGGATGGCCGATCTCACGGTGTTCGACACGACGAGCGCGGCCGTGCCAATCATCGTGCGCGGACGGCATCTCATCCTCACCGCACCCGACACGGGGCGTCCTACTCGCACCGTCATCGAAGTCTACGAGGTCAGCAACGACACCGTCGTGACGCGCATCGCCGGCGCGGACGGCGCGCCCACATTCGAGGTGCCGATCCCGGTCGGCGTGACCGCGGTGCAGGGCGGACAGGGCGACATCTCGCCCGACGCGATTCGCGCCGACGAAGGACGCGTGCGCATCTATGCGCCAATCGCGCCGGGCATCAAACAGTTCTCCTTCTCGTACGAGATCCCCGCCACGCAACGCACGTACAGCGCGACCGTGGACGTGGACGTGCCGGTGCTCGAGGTGCTCGTGGAGGATCCGCGGGGGACGGCCACGGGCGGCGAATTGGCCGAAGTCGATCCCGTGCAGGTGGACGGCCGTCCGTTCAAGCGATTCCTCGCTGAGGGCACGACGGCACCTGCGGTTATTGACGTGACGATGCCCGGCGCCGACGAGAGTGCCTCGTCGCTGCGCGTGATGCTGGTTGTCACGGCGATCGGTGCGGCGATGTTGCTCGGACTCGGGATGTCGGTGATGCGCCGCGGCCCGCGCGCGTTCGGTGGCGCGCGCGCGGTGAACCCCGAGGCGCTGGCCGTCGAGATCGCCGCGCTCGACGCTGCGTTCGAGGCGATCGACGAGCCCAGCGAGCAGCAGCGCGCAGAACACTATCTCAAACGTGCGCAACTGAAGGGTCGGTTGAGCGCCGCGCTTGCTAAACGCGACGGCCTCGCGTAGGCTTTGACACACAACTGAAGGCGAACGCGGGAAACGGAAGTCGGTGCAAACCCGACGCGGCCCCGCCACTGTAAACGGGATGTAGTCCCGACCGACTCACGCAGTGCCACTGGATCCCGCGGGATCCGGGAAGGCGAGTTCGGCCGGCCCGAAGCCAGGAGACGACCCACGTTCGCGCCACTTACAGACCCTCGGGGGAGGGGCCGTGGCGTTGGATTGGTTCGTCGGGCTTTCGCCGAACCGGGCTGACGTGCTTCCGGGCTTCTCTCCGCGTGGAGGGAGGCCCGTTTGATTTGCTCGCCCGCAGAGGACCCGACCGTACTCGCTGTTACCGCGCCGCCTTGTCACACGCGGTGGCGCCGCGCCACGCTGGTGCTCGCGCTCGTGGCGAGTGCGGCCTGCGGCGCTGCCGACCGTCGTTCGGGAGGCGAGGGCAGCGACAGCCTGCGCGTCGTTGACGACTTCGGCGACACGCTCACGCTCTCCGCACCGGCCACGCGAGTGGTGTCGCTCAATCCCGTCACCACCGAGTTGCTCTTCGCACTCGATCAAGGCGCGAAGGTCGTCGGACGCACCTCCTGGGACCTGTTCCCCGAGGCCGCGCGCGCCGTCACCGACGTGGGCGACGGAATGAGCCCGAACGTGGAGGCCGTGCTCGCGCAGCGGCCCGACCTCGTGATTCTCTACGCGAGCGAGACGAATCGCACGGCGGCGCGGCAGTTGCGGCAGGCCGGCGTGGCCACGCTGAGCTTTCGCACCGACAAGATCGCCGACCTGCCGCGGGTCATCACGCCCATCGCGGCCGCCGTCGGTGCCTCGGCGACGGGGACCATCGTCGCGGACTCCGTACGCGCCTCGCTAGACGCCGTGCGCGCCGCGCCGCGGCCCGCGCGAGCGCCACGCGCGTACTGGTACATCTGGGATCCGCCGCTCCTCACCATCGGCGGCGGCAGCTACCTCAGCGAACTCCTCGCGGTCGCTGGCGCGCAGAACGTCTTCGACGACCAGACCGCGCCTTCGCCGCAGGTCTCGCTCGAGGCCATCGCCCAGCGCGATCCCGACGTCATCCTGGCTGGGCCCCTCACGGCGCAGCGAATTCGAAGCACCACCGCTTGGCGTTCCGTGCGCGCCGTGCGCGAAGGCCGCATCGTGGTCATTGATACGACGATCGTTGGTCGCCCTGGTGTGCGGATGGGCGAGGCCGCGCGCTTCCTGCGGCGTGTACTCATCGATTCCCTGGCGCCCTGAGTGCGCGTCGTCCACTGGCTCCTGCTCGCGCTCGCCGCACTCGCGGCGGTGGTGCTCGGCGTCGCCGGTGGCGCGATGCCACTGCCCATCGCCGATGTCATCAGTGCGCTGACGGGTCGTGGGGACGCCACTGAGGTCGCCATCGTGCAGACCATCCGTCTGCCGCGTATCGCGCTGGGGCTTGCCGTCGGCGCGGGACTCGCCGCCAGCGGTGGCGCGCTGCAGGCGACGCTGCGCAATCCGCTGGCGGAGCCGTATCTGCTCGGCGTATCCGGCGGCGCCGCCACCGGCGCGGTACTCGCCGTGACGCTCGGACTCGCGACGCCCGCGGCGTTGCCGCTCGCGGCCTTCGCCGGTGCGGCGGCCGCCGTCGTGGTCGTCTTGCTCGTGGCGCGCGCGGTGCAGGGGCAGGCCGATCCTCGCGTGCTGTTGATGGCCGGTGTCGTCGTCGGCGCGTTCTGCACCGCCGCGATAATGGTCGCGCTCACGACGGCACCCACGACGACCGTGCGCGGCGCGTTGTGGTGGATGATGGGCTCGCTCAACGATGCCACCTGGCTCACCGCGGCCTGGGTGTGGGCGTATGTGGCGCTCGGCGTCGGCCTGCTCGTGTGGTGGGCGCGTGACATTGACGTCCTCGCGCTTGGCGAGGATGCGGCCGCGGCACTGGGATTGCCGGTGGAGCGCGTGACGCGTCGTGTGTACCTCGTCTCGTCGCTGCTCGCTGCGGCGACGGTCTCCGGCGCGGGACTCATCGGGTTCGTCGGCCTCGTGGTGCCCGCGATCGCGCGCGCACTTGGCGCCCGCAATACGCGCGAGACGCTGGTTGCGGCGGCCATCGCGGGCGGCACGCTCGTGGTGCTCGCCGACCTCCTCGCGCGCACCGCGTTGCGGCCCGCCGAGTTGCCGTTGGGCGCCGTTACGGCGCTGATCGGCGTGCCGTTCTTCCTCTGGCGCCTGCGGAGCACGCGATGATCGCCCTGCACGATGTGGTGCTGGCCTATCCGCGCGCGCCGCAGCCGGCCGTCGACGGCGTCTCGCTCGAGGCGCTGCCGGGGCGCATCACGGCCGTCGTCGGGCCGAACGGCAGCGGCAAGAGCACGCTGGTGCGCGCCGTGCTCGGCCGCATCCAGCCGTCGCGCGGCCAGATCACGATTGCCGGCGTGCCGCTCGGCGACTTCGATCGCCGCAGCATCGCCCAGCGCGTCGCCGTCGTGCCCCAGCGCGAGGAGCCGATCTTTCCGATCGCGGTGCGCGAATACATCGCGCTCGGACGGCATCCGCACGGCGGGCCGTTCGGCGTGCGCACGAGCGCGGATCGCGAGGCCATCGCCGCCGCCGTCGCCCGCGCGGACGTGGCGGCGTTCCTCGACCGGCCCACCGATGCGCTGAGTGGTGGCGAGTGGCAGCGCGTGCGTATAGCGCGTGCGCTCGCGCAGGGCGCTCAGGCGCTCGTCCTCGACGAACCCACGACCTTCCTCGACGTTGCGCACGAGATGGCGGTCTTCGAGCTCCTCGACGCCCTCGCCCGCGAAGGGCAGGCCGTGCTGCTCGTGAGCCATCAGCTCAACCTCGTGGCCCGGTTTGCCGACCACATCGTGCTCCTGCATCACGGCCGCGTGGCCGCGGCGGGTGCGCCCGCCGACGTGATGCGCGGCGAAGTGCTCGAACGCGTCTACGAATGGCCCCTTGTTGTCTCTCGCGATCCCGCAGTTGGCGCACCCGTGTTGGTGCCACTGCGAGGGCGCGGCACCCGCTGACCCTCCTCCCCTCCACACACTCGATGCGCCTCTCCGTCCTCTCGCTCGTCCTCCTCGCGTCGCCCGTGCTCGCGCAGCAGTCGCGACCCGACACGTCCGTGCTCGCCGCGCGCGTCGTGACCGCCACGCGGCTTCCCATCTCCCGCGATGCCGTCACGGCTGCCGTGAGCGTGCTCGACGGCGCCACGCTGCGCGCCGAGGGTGTCACGCACGTGGGCGACGCGCTGCGACGCGTTCCGGGGCTGGCGCTCGCGCGCACCTCGTCCTTTGGTTCGCAGCAGGCGCTGTTCCTGCGCGGTGGCCAGTCTAACTACGTGCGCGTGCTGGTGGACGGCGTACCGCTGAATGAACCGGGCGGCGTGTTGGACCTGGGTCGCATCACACTCGACGACGTCGAGCGCATTGAAGTCGTGCGCGGGCCGGCCAGTGTGCTGTACGGCTCCGAGGCGGTCACCGGCGTCATTCAGATCTTCACGCGCACCGGCGACGGCGCGACGCGCGTGCAGAGCGAACTGGGCGGCGGCAGCTTCGGTGCGCTGCGCGCGTCGCTCGGCGGCAGCGGGCGCGTGCTGGGAGCGCAGTGGTCGCTGCAGGGCGATCGCCACGCGTCTGACGGAGTGCTGCCCTACAACAATGCGTATCGCAACGACGGCATTGTCGGTTCGCTGCGCCTCGCGCCCGATGCGCGCACCGATGTGCGCGTGATGACGCGCTACAACACTTCGATGTACGAGTATCCGACGGGGTCGGCGGGCGCGCTGGAGGACCGAAATGCCGAGCGCACGGAGCATCGCTTGGTCTCGGGTGTGGAGGTCGGACGCCGGTGGTCGTCGCGCGTCGAGACGCGCGCGCAACTCACCGCGATGGACCTGCTCCCGCGCACGAACGACGGCTCAGACGATGCCGCGGATACACTGGGCTTCTACGGCTACTACGCTCGCGGCACGGTCAAGCGTCGTAGCGCGGACGCGCGCACGACCGTGCGCCTGGGCGATGCACAGTTCGTGACGCTCGGCGCCGATTGGGCGCGTGACACGGAGCGCAGTCAGTCGGTGTCGCAGAGTGAGTTCGGGGACTTCCCGAGCAGCTTCGCCGCGGCGCGGGAGAACGCGGCGCTCTACGCGCAGTGGCACGGCGAGCGCGCGCGACTGAGCTACACCATCGGCGGACGGCTCGACGAGAACACGGCCTTCGGTCGCTTCACGACGATGCGCGTGGGGACCGCGTGGCGGGCGGCGGAGCGCGTACGCGTCCGCGCCTCGGTGGGCAGCGCGTTCAAGGCGCCGAGTTTCTTTGAGAACTTTGCCGAAGGCTTCACGGTGGGGAACGCCGACCTGAAGCCCGAGACCTCGCGCGCTGCCGACCTCGGCGTCGAGCTCACCCTGCCGCGCGGCGCGACGGTGCAGGTGACCGCGTTCGCGCAGCGCTTCCGCAACCTGATTCAGTACACGGGCGCGCCGCCGGCGATGGGCGATCCCAACTACTACAACGTGGCTGCCGCGAACGCGGACGGCGTCGAAGTGGAGCTCACGCTGGCCGAGCTGCTCGGCGTACAGGCCTCGGTGGGACACACCTGGACCGACACGCGCGTCGTGGACGCGGGATTCGACACCGCGCCCGAGGCGAACTTCGTGCAAGGCGGCCGCTTGCTGCGGCGCCCGGAGCACGTCACCACGCTTCAGCTCCGGCGCGCGCTCGGCGCGATGGGCACCGCGTCGGTGGCGGTCGTACGCACCGGGGAGCGCGAGGACCGCGACTTCGCGACGTGGCCCGCCACGGTGGTCGTGCTCGACGCCTTCACCACAGTGGACGCCAGCGCCGAACTGCGCGTGCCGGTGACCGGGGCCAACGCGCGGTTCATTCTGCGCGCCGAGAACCTGCTCGACGTGCGCTATCAGCAGATCGCCGGCTTCGATTCGCCCGGTCGCGTCCTCTACGCGGGACTTAGATTGGAGCGGTGATCGAGACCCCCGCGATCGTCCTCCACGCCTTCGACTACCGCGAGACGAGCCGCATCGTGCGGCTCGCAACTCGCGAGGTTGGCGTGGTCTCGGCGATTGCGCGGGGCGCCAAGCGCCCCAAGAGTCGGTTTGGGCAGGGGCTCGACCTGTTCACGTCAGGTGTGGCGTCTCTGGTGCTGCACCCGACGAAAGATCTACACACGCTGAGTGGCTTCGACGCGTCCCGCTCGCGCGCCGGCCTTGCCGCCTCGCTGGGACGATTTGGTGCGGCGGCCGCACTCGCCGAGCTCTGCATCCGCTTCGGCACCGAAGCCACCGCCGGGGTGCACGACGAACTCTCCGACGGGCTCGATGCCATCCAATCCGTCGCCGAGGACGCGGTCGCCGCCTGCGCCTTGGGGGCGGCGTGGCGCATCGTGTCCGAGCTTGGATTCGCACCGACGCTCGACGACTGCGCGCTGTGCCATCGCGCCATCGGACCCGACGAGGAAGTGCGCTTTGCGCACCGGGCGGGCGGCGCCGTCTGCGCGACCTGTCGCACGCTGGCCCCCGCTGCGCGCGCGCTGCCGGCCGTCCCGCGCGCGACGCTGCGGCAGTGGCTCGCGGGCGAACCGGCCGTGATCACCGAGACGCCGGTCGTGCGCGCGCACCAGCGCCTGCTGCGTGAGTTTCTCGAGGAGCACTTGGCCGACGGCCGGCCGATGCGCGCGCTGCAGGCCTGGGAGCGCGGCGCGCCGTGATCATCGGGACTGCCGGCCACATTGACCACGGCAAGACGGCATTGGTGCGCGCGCTCACTGGCGTGGACACCGACCGCCTCCCCGAGGAGAAACGGCGCGGCATCACGATTGCACTCGGCTTCGCCCCGCTAGTGCTCGACGGCGTGGGCCAGGTGGGCGTGGTGGATGTGCCCGGCCACGAGGGTTTCGTGCGCACGATGCTCGCCGGAGCCAGCGGCGTGGACTGCGCCCTCCTCGTCATCGCCGCGGATGAGGGCGTGATGCCGCAAACGCGCGAGCACGTCGCAATCCTGCGGTTGCTCGGCATTTCACGCGCGGTCGTGGCACTCACAAAGGCCGACCTCGCGGATGACGATCTGCGTGCACTCGTCTCACTCGACGTGCGCGATCTCCTCGCGGCGACGCCCTACGCCGACGCCCCCATAGTTGCCGTCAGCGCGACCACCGGCGCGGGCCTCGGGGCGTTGCGCGCCGAACTCGTGGCGGCGCTCAAGTCGGCGCCCCCGCGGAGCACTGATGGCCGCTGGCGACTGCCCGTGGACCGTGTGTTCTCCGTCGCTGGCGCCGGAACCGTCGTGACCGGCACGGCCTGGAGCGGCGCGGTATCGGTGGGCGATGCGGTGCGGATTCTGCCCGGTGACCGCAGCGCGCGCGTCCGCAGCATCGAATCGCACGGTCGGAGCGTCGAGCGCTCCGAGCCCGGCGCGCGCACCGCGCTCGCACTCGTCGGACTCGAGCGCGACGACGTCCCGGTGGGCGCAATGCTCGCGCACGCGCACGACGCCTGGCGGCCGACACGCGCGCTGCGCGCCACGATCCACCTGCTGGACGGCGCGCAGGCCCTCGGCGTACGCACCCGCGTGCAACTCCACGTCGGGACCGCCGAGGTGCAGGCGCGAGTTGTCGTGAAGGGCGGGCGACTCACGCCGGGTGTGGAGGTCCCCGCGCGGATCTCCCTCGACGCGCCGCTCGCGCTGGAGGCCGGCGATCGCTTCGTGCTGCGCGGCGGATCACCACTCACGACGATCGGCGGAGGTGTGGTGACCGACCCACTGCCACTCACGCCTCGTGCGCGCCCGTGGGTCGGTCCCGACGCATCCACACGCGATCGCCTCGGCTGGATGCTCGAAGAGGCAGGCGCCCTCGGGCTCGACGTCGGAGAGTTGCCGATCCGACTCGGCATCAGCGCACGCGAGTGCGAGGCCTTGCTCAAGTCGGTAAAGGGCACCGCCCGCGTGGGCGCCCGTCTCGTGTCCTCGCCACTCCTCGAACAGTTGCGCGCGACGCTCGTCGCGCGCGTGGAGCAAGCGCATCGCGACGACCCGCTGGCCCCGGGGCTGGATCTGCAGACGGCGCGCGCCGCCCTCAGTGCCAACGACGCGCTCGCGGATGAGGTGATCCGTCGTGCGGAGCGCGCCGGGGTCATCGAGGTCCGCGGCGCCGTCCTGCGCAGCCCCGGATACGATCCTGCGCAGGTGGCGGGCGCCGGCAGCCGGAAGGACACGCTGCTTGCGCGCTTGCGCGAGGCGGGCGCGGCGCCTCCCTCGGTCAACGAGCTGCGCGCCGAGCTCGGCGACGACGTGCCGGCCCTCCTCAAGCTCCTCGAACGCGAACGGCTGGCGCTGCCCGTCGCGCTCGATCGCTGGTTCGCCGCTAGCGCGGTGGACGACCTGCTGCGACAGCTCCGAGAGGGGACCGTGCCGGGAAGCGTGTATTCGCCCGCGGAACTGCGAGAGCTGCTCCAGGTCTCGCGAAAGTACCTCATCCCCTTTCTCGAGTGGTGCGACCGCAAGGGGATTTCCCGACGCAGCGACGCCGGGCGCAGCTTTCCGAGCGTGCCGTCCGCCATCCCCTGAGGCCTGGATGGCAGTCTCGCCGCCGCGACGGCTCCGAATCACGCCGAAACGGCGTAGCTTCTGCGGCGTAGGGATTGCCCAGTGGAAGAGCAGCCGCTGCACTCCTCTCAAGCCTGACTGATGCTCAATCCTGATCGCCTGACCGTCAAATCCAGCGATGCCATCACCGACGCCCTCACGCGGGCGCGGCAGAATGGCAATCCGCTCGTGCACGACACGCACCTCCTGCTCGCACTGCTGGAACAGGACGAGGGTATCGTCGTGCCGATCCTCCAGAAGGTTGGCGTCAGCATTCCGACGCTCACCGACGCCGTGACGCGCGAGATCGCCCGCTATCCCAAGCAGAGCGAGGCCCAGCCTACGCTCGCCCGGGAAGTCTCGGCTGTCCTCGACACCGCCGAAGCCGAGGCCAAGAAGCTCGGCGACGAGTACGTGTCCACGGAGCATCTGCTGCTCGGCCTCATTGCCGCCAAGGGTTCGGAGTCGGCAAACCTGCTCAAGGCGCAGCGCGTCACGAAGGACGGGTTACTCGAGGCGCTGAAGGCCGTGCGCGGCGCGCATCGGGTCACCGACCAGACGCCGGAGAACCAGTATCAGGCCCTGCAGAAGTTCACACGCGATCTGACCGAGGATGCGCGCAAGGGCAAGCTGGACCCCGTCATTGGCCGCGACGAGGAGATTCGCCGTGTCGTGCAGGTGCTGTCGCGGCGCACGAAGAACAATCCGGTGCTGATCGGCGAACCCGGCGTCGGCAAGACGGCCATCGCCGAGGGGCTCGCGCAGCGCATCGTGAATGGCGACGTGCCCGAGTCGCTGCGCAACAAGCGATTGGTGTCGCTCGACCTCGGCGCGCTGATCGCGGGCGCCAAGTTCCGCGGCGAGTTCGAGGAGCGGCTCAAGGCCGTGCTCAAGGAGATCACCTCGAGCGCCGGGCAGTTCGTCGTGTTCATCGACGAGCTGCACACGCTGGTCGGTGCGGGCAAGGCCGAGGGCGCGATGGACGCCGGCAATATGCTGAAGCCGATGTTGGCCCGCGGTGAACTGCGGGTCGTCGGCGCGACGACGCTCGATGAATATCGTAAGCACGTCGAAAAGGACCCCGCGCTCGAGCGCCGCTTCCAGCCCGTCTTCGTGGGCGAGCCGAGCGTCGAGAGCACGATCGCGATCCTGCGCGGGCTCAAGGAGCGCTACGAGTCACATCACGGCGTCCGCATCACCGACGGGGCCGTCGTGGCCGCGGCGACGCTGTCGAACCGCTATATCGGCGACCGCTTCCTGCCCGACAAGGCCATTGACCTGATGGACGAAGCGGCGTCACGGATGCGCATCGAGATTGATTCGCTGCCGCAGGAGATCGACGAGGTCGAGCGGCGCATCGTCCAACTGGAGATTGAGCGCCAGGCACTCGCCAAGGAGAAGGACGCGGCCTCGGTGGAGCGGCGCACGGCCCTCGAGCAGCAGTTGGCGCAGCTCAAGGAAGAGAGCGCCGCGATGAAGGCCCAGTGGCAGAACGAGAAGGACGCGCTCGGCGAAGTCGGCAAGCTGAAGGCGAAGATCGAGGAAGCGCGCATCGAGGTCGAGAAGGCCACGCGCGCCGGCGACTTGCAGCGCGCTGCCGAGATCCAGTACGGCGAGGTGCCGAAGCTGGAGCAGGAGCTCAAGCAGGTCGAGGCGCGGATGCAGGAGCACAAGGGCGGGGCGCGCTTCCTCAAGGAGGAGGTCACCGCCGACGACATCGCCGAGATCGTGGCCCGCTGGACCGGCATTCCCGTGTCGCGAATGCTCGAAGGTGAGCGCGAGCGGCTCGCCAAGCTCGATCAGGAGCTGGCTAAGCGCGTCGTTGGTCAGCGCGAGGCCGTGGAGGCCGTGGCGAACGCGGTGCGTCGCTCACGCGCGGGCCTGCAGGATCCCAATCGTCCGATCGGCTCGTTCATCTTCCTCGGCCCCACGGGCGTGGGGAAGACCGAGACCGCGCGCGCACTCGCCGAGTTCCTGTTCGACGACGAGGCGGCGATGGTCCGCATTGATATGTCGGAGTATATGGAGAAGCACGCGGTGGCCCGGCTGATCGGCGCGCCGCCGGGCTACGTGGGCTTCGAGGAGGGTGGCCAGCTCACGGAGGCCATCCGCCGGCGTCCGTACTCCGTGGTGCTGTTCGACGAGATCGAGAAGGCGCATCCTGATGTGTTCAACATCCTGCTGCAGATCCTCGACGACGGGCGGCTCACGGACTCGCAGGGCCGCACGGTGGACTTCCGCAACGTCGTCATCATTATGACGAGCAACGTCGGCTCCACCTGGATTCTCGAGCACGCCGGCAGTGACTGGGCGATGGTCGAGACGCAGGTGACGCAGGCACTGCGGCAGCAGTTCAAGCCGGAGTTCCTCAACCGCGTGGACGACATCGTGCTCTTCCGCCCGCTGGGCGAGGAGCAGATCGGCCACATCGTCGGACTGCAGCTCGCGCGGATGGACCGCTTGCTGGCCGAGCGCAAGATCACGCTCACGCTCAGCGACGAGGCCAAGGCGCTGATCGCCGCGGAGGGCTACGACCCGGCGTTCGGCGCGCGTCCGCTCAAGCGCGCGATCCAGCGGCTGGTGCAGAACCCGCTGGCCCTGGAACTGCTCGAGGGCAAGTTCTCCGATGGCGACCATATCGGCGCCACGGTGAGCGGAGACCATTTGGTGTTCGCCGCGAAGTGATGCGGGCGTTCTTGTGGGGTGCGGCGGCGCTGACCGTTGTCGCGTGCACCGATCCCGGCTCCGCCCCGATCGTCCCGCAGCCGATCAACGTGGCGCCGTTCGTGGAGTCCGCGGACGGCGCGATGCCGCTCGTGCTCGTGGCGCCACACGGTGGCGATCTCTCGCCACCAGAGCTGCCGACTCGCTTCTGCGATGGTTGCATCACGACCAACGATGCGAACACGGCGGAGCTCGCCCGCGAGATCTCTGACGCATTCCATCGGCGGATCGCCCGCCGCCCGTACGTCGTCATCAACCGGCTGCATCGCCGGAAGTTTGACGCCAATCGCGACCTCGCCGAGGCCACGGGCGGCTACGAACCCCTGAACGCGATGTGGGCGCTATTCCACGAACGCGTGGATTCGGCGAAGGCGCGCGCACGCGCCGCGGGCGGGCGCGTGCTCCTGCTTGATCTGCACGGCCACGCCCACGCGATTCCACGGCTCGAGCTCGGCTACCTGTTGAGCGCCTCCGAACTGCGGCTCGGCGACGCCGCCCTTGCACCCCTCGTGCGCTCGTCGAGCAGCATCGCGCGGCTCGATTCCGTGGCGCTGGCGGGGGACTCGGGAACCGTGCTCCTCCGCGGGCCGCGGTCGCTGGGAGCGCGGCTCGCGGCACAGGGCTACGCCTCCGTGCCGTCGCCCGATGCACCGGCACCACTCGTCGGCGAGGAGTACTTCAGCGGCGGCTTCAACACCGAGCGCCACGGCTCACGCACTGGCGGCGCGGTGGACGCCATCCAGATTGAGGCGCACAACGCCGGTGTCCGCGACACGCCCGCCGCCCGCACCGCGTTCGCCGAGGCGCTGGTGACCGCGCTGCTGGCCTACCTTCAGGATCACTACGGATGGACGCCCCCGTGACCGCCGCTGGTCCTGTCACTTTCGCCTCCCGCGCCGACGAAGACGCGTGGTGGATGGGGCAGGCCCTTGCCGAGGCGCAGAAGGCCCAGCGCGCTGGCGAGGTCCCCGTGGGTGCCGTCGTCGTGCACAACGGCCAGGTGATGGCGCGCGCGCACAACGCGATGGTCGCCAGCAAGGACGCCACGCAGCACGCCGAGATCCGGGCCCTCCGCGCCGCGGCCTACGCCGTCGGCGACACGCGTCTGACCACGGCCACGCTCTACGTCACCCTCGAGCCCTGCGCGATGTGCGCCGGCGCCATCCTGCACACGCGCGTCGGCCGCGTGGTCTTCGGCGCCTGGGACGAGAAGGCCGGGATGGTCGGCTCCGTGCACGACCTGCTGCGGCATCCGAAGCTGAACCATCGGCCGGAGGTGCAGGGTGGGGTGCGCGCGGACGAATGCGGCGCGCTGCTGACGGGCTTTTTCCAGGCGCGGCGCGACGCCGGCGCACCGTGACGCGCGCCATCACTCCGCTTGTCCGAGCCATCCTGTCCTTTTAGTTTTCTCGGCTGTCCCGAAACGCTTGGGATTCCGTAGGACAGGTGGCCGAGTGGCTGAAGGCACCGGTCTCGAAAACCGGCATACCGGCAACGGTATCGAGAGTTCGAATCTCTCCCTGTCCGTGTAGGACCCGACGCGCTGGCGGTGCCGGCGCGTCGTCGTTTGCGGGGGTCGCGCCCCGAGCCGTTCCCAGGGACGGGTGGCCGAGTGGTTTAAGGCGCACGCCTGGAAAGTGTGTGTACGTTAAAAGCGTACCGTGGGTTCGAATCCCACCCCGTCCGTTCGTGTGACGCATCCGTTGCGCGGCAGCTCTCGATCCGAGACCTGCCGCGCAAACCTTTTTGGGGGCACGGGTGTCATACGAACGCACACAGCAGGAGCCACGATGGAACCCCAGATGAAGAAGCCAACCCACTCTCAGATCGACATCTTCGACGCGACGGGCCGCTTGGTCGGCACGATCATCCAGCCGGTCGCCGCCGAGGCGCTCGGCCCGGGACGCGAAAAGGTCTTCCTGAAGCGCCCAGCCACGCGCCGCGACAGCGGCACCCGCGCGGCGTAACACCCGGCCGCGTGCGGCGCCGTCCCCGGACGACGTCGTCGCGCGCGGCGCTCCCAAGCGCGGGTGCACCCGCGCATATTTCGGGACGTGTCCAATCCGTCCGTACTTCTCGACGCCAAAGCCGTCGCGCGCACCGTCTCGCGAATGGCCGACGAAATCCTTGAACGCAACGACGGCGGCGAACGCCTGATGCTCGTCGGCATTCAGCGCCGCGGCGTCCAGATCGCCGAACGCATCGCCGACGTCATCAAGCAGCGCGAAGGCACCGATGTGCCGCGCGGCGCCCTCGACATCACGCTCTACCGCGACGACCTGCAGACGGTGGGCCCACGCCCCGTGGTCGGGCAGACCCATCTGCCCGGCGATGTGGACGGCCAAGTGGTCGTGATCGTGGACGACGTGCTCTTCACCGGGCGTACGATCCGCGCTGCGCTCGACGAGCTCGCGGACTTCGGGCGCCCGTCGCGCATTATGCTCGCGGTGCTGGTGGATCGCGGCGGACGCGAGCTGCCCATCCACGCCGACGTCGTCGGCAAGAAGATCAGCGTGCCCCCGGGCGGCCGCGTGGACGTGTTCGTCCCCGCGCTCGACGGTCGCGACGAGGTCGTCCTCGTCGGGGCCCCCGCGTGACGACGCTCGGCAAGGATCTCATCGGGCTGGCGGGGCTCTCCCGCGAACAGATCACTTCCATTCTCGACGTCGCGGAGCCGCTCCGCGAGATTTCCGAGCGCGCCATCAAGAAGGTGCCGACGCTGCGCGGAATGACCGTCGTGAACCTGTTCTTCGAGCCCAGCACACGCACGCGCATCTCGTTCGAGTTCGCCGAGAAGCGGATGAGCGCCGACACGGTCAATGTCGCCTCCAGCGGTTCGAGCGTGTCCAAGGGCGAGACCCTCGTGGACACCGCGCGCAACCTCGAGGCGATGCGCATTGATATGGTCGTCGTCCGACACGGGGCCTCCGGCGCCGCGCGCTTCCTCGCCGAGCGGATCGAGTCCAACGTCATCAACGCCGGCGACGGCACGCACGAGCATCCCACGCAGGGCCTGCTCGACCTGCTCACGCTGCGACAGCGCTTCGGGTCGCTCGAAGGACGGCGCGTGTGCATCGTCGGCGACGTGCTGCACTCGCGCGTGGCCCGCTCCAATCTCTGGGGCCTCAAGGCACTCGGTGCCGACGTCGCGGTCTGCGGGCCACGATCGCTGCTGCCCAACGCCATTCACGAGATGGGCGTGCAGGTGTTCGACCGCATCGAGGCAGCCATCGAGTGGGCCGAGGCACTGAACGTGCTTCGCCTGCAGCTCGAGCGGATGCAGGCCGGCTATATCCCGTCGCTGCGCGAGTACAACCGCGTCTTCGGCGTCACGCGCGCCCGGCTCGAAGCGGCGCCGCGCGACCTTCTCATCCTCCACCCGGGCCCGATGAATCGTGGCGTCGAGATCGACTCCGATGTCGCCGATGGCCCCCACTCCGTGATTCTCGACCAAGTCACCAATGGCGTCGCCGTGCGAATGGCGGTGCTGTACCTGCTCGCCGGCCAGAAGGCCTCGCTCGCCGAAGTCGCCAAGGGAGGCCAGCCGTGAGCGCGCTACTGCTCAAGGGCGGACGCCTGATTGACCCCTCCCAGTCGCTCGACGCCGTGGGCGACCTGCTCATCGTGGACGGCAAGGTCGCAGCCATCGGCGGCACGATCGCCGCACCGGCAGGCGCGACCGTGCGTGAGGTCAGTGGGCAAGTCGTCGCACCGGGCCTCATCGACGTGCACGTGCACCTGCGCGAGCCGGGCCGCGAGGACGTCGAGACGGTCGCGACCGGAGCGCACGCCGCCGTCGCCGGCGGATTTACGGCGGTGTGCTCGATGCCCAACACCAAGCCGGTCACGGACAATCAGGCCACGGTTGGATTCGTGAAGCGGCAGGGCGAGGCCGCCGGGTTTGCACGCGTCTATCCCATCGGTGCGATCTCGGTGGGGCAGAAGGGCGAGACGCTCGCCGAGTTCGGCGAGATGGTCGCCGCCGGTGCGGTCGCCGTGTCCGATGACGGCAAGCCGGTCGAGAACTCGCACCTGATGCGCACCGCACTCGAGTACGCGCTCACGTTCGGCATTCCGGTTGTCGAGCACTGCGAAGTGATGGCGCTGGCGCACGGCGGCTCGATGAACGAAGGCGTGGTCTCCGCGCGCCTCGGGCTCAAGGGCATTCCCGCCGAAGCCGAGGAGATTGATGCCATCCGCTGCATTCTCCTCGCCAAGCGCACGGGCGGCCACATCCACCTCTGCCACCTGAGCACGAAGGGCTCCGTCGAACTCGTGCGCTGGGGCAAGGCACAAGGCATCAACGTAACGGCCGAGGTGTGCAGCCATCACATCTCGCTGACGGAAGAGGCCTGCGAGGGCTACAACACCAACGCCAAGATGAACCCGCCGCTGCGCACGGCGGCCGACGTCGAGGCACTGCAGTTCGGACTCAAGGACGGCACGATTGATATCCTCGTGACCGACCACGCGCCGCATCA
>CAYPYY010000035.1:6495-25214 GCA_964414995.1 uncultured Gemmatimonas sp. | reverse complement strand
AGCGCCCACGCGCATCCGTTCGGGCACCAAATGGCGTGCCTTCGAGTGAGACTAGCGCGTCAGCCAGAGGTGACGAGCGGAGAGAGTCGAAAACCACGCCACGGAGCGGGAGCTGAGCTTGCGCTGCTCCGCCGAGCAGCGCGGCGAGTGCGCAGCTGAGGAGCGCGCGCTGGTACCGGCATCGCGGATGCGTCACGTCTCTATCGACCCTCCAGTGCGAGCACGCCACGAGGGCCTGCAGCGCCCGTATCGAAGGAACTCCCGGCAGAAGCATCGCGCGGATCGCGATTGTCGATGTTCCCCTAACTTCTAGTAGCCCGCCCAGCTTCTGACCCCGGAATACACTGTCCGGCACACTCAAGGCGTTACAGACCTTGAACGCTGACGCGTCTCGCACGCCCGCTCGCGCGGCAAGCGCCGACCACTCAACAGTCGATACAGAATCCTGAATTGGGAACAACTCGCCAGTGACGAAAGGTAGCTCGAGAACCTGTGCTCAATCTTTTGTGTCAGGCGGAGCGTTAACGAGCCGTTACAGTCTGCCACCGGTCCCACATCTCCTTGAGATGCGGAGTAGGGCCGAACCCCGCGATCGCCGTTGCCGCGTCGCACGCAGCCGAGGTGACGCAGACAAGGGAATCTGCTATCCTCTCAGTTGATACGCGCAGCAAGTCAGGGCACGGGAATCGAGACTCATCCGACTCGACTTGCGGCGCGCTGCGTGGAGGGCCTCGCAACACTGGCGACCCAGAGTGTAAGTGTCACGCGTCCTGCTGCAGAGAGGGCGCCCTCAGCTCGCACAGACGCCAAAACGCGTTCGACGCCCAACGGCTCCCGTGCAGGCGGTCACGTCGCTCGGCTGGGCGCACGACGACACGGTTTTACGCGTGGCTGCTCTTCAGCTTCAACCTGATCCACGCCCCCGCCGCGCGCACCGCCTCCACATCCACGCCCGTCGTGTACCCGCGCGCGTGCACCAGCTCGAGCACCGCCTCCGTCGCCACGTTCCCCGTCGCGCCTGGGGCGAACGGACAGCCGCCCAAGCCCGCCGCGCTCGCATCAATGCTGCGCACGCCGAGCTCGAGGCACACATCGAGATTCTCCAGCGCGCGATGATACGTGTCGTGGAAGTGCGCGTTCACCCGCGCGGGCGGCACGTGCGCAAACACCGCCTCGAACACCTCCCGCGTCCGCGCCGCCGTGCCCACGCCGATCGTGTCGGCCACCGACAACTCGTCCACGCCGAGCGCGGCCAGCTCCTTGGCCACGCGCGCGACCGCTGCGGGCGCGATCTCGCCCTCGTACGGACAGCCCAGCGCGCACGAGATCGTGCCCCGCACCGACACGCCCGCCGCCTTGGCGCGCGCAACCACCGGACGGAATCGCTCCAGCGATTCGGCAATCGAACAGTTGATATTGCGCTGTGAGAACGTCTCGCTCGCGGCGCCGAACACCACGATGCCGTCGGGTTTGGTCGGTAGGGCGCGTTCAAGCCCGCGTTCGTTGGGCACGAGGACCGTGTACTTCGTCCCCGCCCGCCGCGTGATGCCCGCCATCACCGACTCGGCATCGGCGAGCTGCGGAATCGCCTTGGGCGACACGAAGCTCGTGGCCTCGATGACCGGCGCGCCGGCAGCGGCGAGACGATCAATGAACGCGATCTTCACCGCCGTGTCGAGAATGCCCTTCTCGTTCTGCAGTCCGTCGCGGGGCGCGACTTCGACGATCGTAACGCGCGCGGACACTAGCGGCTCCCGGAATCCATAGGCACGAAGCATAATGCAGGAACTCTCCCCGATGAGCATCGCCCCCGTCACCACCCGCTTTGCCCCCGCTCCCACGGGGCACCTGCACCTCGGCCACGTGGTGAACGCCATCTGGGTCTGGGGCGCCGCGCGGGCGCTGGGCGGTCGCGTGCTGCTGCGGCTGGAGGACCACGACCGCGGCCGCTGCCGACCGGAGTACGAGCGCTCAATCCTCGACGATCTCGACTGGCTCGGGCTCGTGCCGGACGAGCCCGCCACGCGCGTGTTCCGCAGCGGCGCCACGCCGTATCGCCAGAGCGACAACCTCGCGCGCTACGCGGCTGCCCTGCGCGCGCTCGAGCAGGAGGGGCTCGCCTACGCCTGCGTCTGCTCGCGCAAGGACCTGCAGCAGAGCGACGAAGGACGGTATCCCGGCACCTGTCGCGATCGCCACGTGGACCCGGCCAGCACCACGATGCGTCGCGTGCGACTGAACGCCGTGGATGGGGCCGAGCATTTCGTAGATCTGCGACTCGGCCCACAGCTGCAGGATCCGTTCGAGCAGTGTGGCGACTTTCCGCTTCGCGATCGCAACGGCAACTACACGTACCAGTTCTGCGTCACGGTGGATGACTTTGACCAGCACGTGGATCTGGTGATTCGCGGCGAGGATCTGCTGGACTCCACCGGACGGCAGTTGCGGCTCGCGCGCCTGATCGGGCGCACGCAGCCGCCGCGGTTCCTGCATCATCCGCTCGTGCGGCATCCCGACGGGAGCAAGCTGAGCAAGTCGGCCGGCGATGCCGGCGTGCACGAGTTGCGCGCGGCCGGCCTGAGCGCTGCGCAAGTACTCGGCCGAGCCGGCGCGCTTGCTGGACTCGGTCACGACGGTGCGCCGCTCGACGTCGCGCGCCTCGGCGAGCTCGTCGGCACTATCGCGTGACCGCCGGCCTCCTCGCGCTCGCAGCGTTCCTCGCGCTGCAGGTGGCCATCGGCGTGTACGTCTCGCGCCGCATCGCCACAGAGGACGACTACCTCGTGGGCGGACGCCGCTTCGGCTACGTGCTCGCGACCTTCTCGATCTTCGCCACTTGGTTCGGCGCCGAGACGGTGATCGGGTCGGCGGGCGAGGTCTACAGCAACGGATTGTCCATCGCGCAGGCCGAGCCGTTCGGCTATGCGATCTGTCTGCTGGCGATGGGCGCGCTGCTCGCCAAGCCGCTATGGAATCGCGGGCTCACCACGCTCGCGGATCTGTACCGACAGCGATTCGGTGTGGGAATTGAGCGACTCGCAGCTCTCATCCTGATTCCGCCGTCCGTGCTCTGGGCTGCCGCGCAGGTGCGTGCGTTCGGCACGGTCATTGCCCTCGTCGGCGACATTGATCTCACGCTCGGCGTCGGCATTGCGGCGCTGTTCACGATTGCGTACACGACCTTCGGCGGCCTACTCGCAGACGCCGTCACGGACGTGTTGCAGGGTGGTCTGCTCGCGCTGGGGCTGATCACCACGCTCGTGTTCGTCGTCGCGGCGGTGGGTGGCGTGGACGCGGCCATCGCACGCCTCGCTTCGAGCGATGCCATCTCGCTCGCACCGCACAGCGGTGAACCGTGGTTTGCGTTGGCCGAGTCCTGGGCGATCCCGGTGTTCGGTTCGCTCGTCAGTACGGAGGTGATTGGCCGCGTGATTGCTGCGCGGTCGGGTACCGTGGCACAGCGTTCTGGTATTCTCGCAGGTGTGCTGTACCTGGCAATCGGCACGATCCCCGTGCTCGTGGCTCTGCTGGCGGCGGATCTCGTTGGGCCGCTCAGTGACCCCGAGCAAGTGCTGCCTGGCGTCGCCCAGCGTGTGCTGCCGGCGTGGGCGTTTGCGATCTTCGCCGCCGGCCTCGTGTCTGCGATTCTCTCGACGGTGGACTCCACGCTGCTCGTCTCCTCGGGCCTGCTCGTGCACAACCTGCTCATCCCGCGACTCGGCGTGCGCGACGAGCGTACGAAGGTGCGCCTCGCGCGCGGCGGCGTGCTGCTCTTCGGCGCCATCGCGTACTTGCTGGCGATGAATGCCGAAGGCGTCTTCGCGCTCGTGGAGACGGCGTCGGCGTTCGGCACGGCCGGTGTGCTGGTGACGACGTTGTTCGCGTTGTTCACTGCGCGCGGCTCGGCGCGCACGGCCGCGGCAACCCTCGTTGCGCCGATCGTGGTCTATCTTCTGTCGGTCGCGCTTGGCAGTCCTGTGCCGTTCCTCAGCTCGCTCGCGGCCGCCCTCGTCACCTGGGAACTCGGATGCGCAACGGATTCCGCGGCGTCCTCGTAGGCGCCGCCTTCCTGATGGCCACCTCGGCCATCGGGCCGGGGTTCCTCACGCAGACCGCCGTCTTTACCGAGCGACTCGGGGCGAGCTTCGGGTTCGCCATTCTCGTGAGCATTGTCATTGATCTCGCGGCGCAGCTCAACATCTGGCGCGTGCTCGCAGTCACCGGCCGCCGCGCACCTGATGTCGCCGATGCCGTGCTGCCGCGACTGGGCACCGTGCTCGCACTGCTGGTGGCGTTCGGCGGGCTCGCGTTCAACATCGGCAACCTCGCGGGCGCGGGCCTTGGGCTCGAGGTCGTCTTGGGGCTCGACGTGCGCGTTGGCGCCGTGCTCAGTGCGTGTATCGGCATTGCGATCTTCCTCGTGAAGGAGGCGGGCCGCGCGATGGACCGCTTTGCAATGCTCCTCGGGCTCGCGCTGGTCGCGCTTACGTGGTACGTCGCCTTTTCGTCGGAGCCGCCGCTCGCGGACGCCGCGGCGCGCACGTTCTCGCCGGAACGCCTGGACTTGCTCGCCATCGTGACGATCGTAGGCGGCACCGTCGGCGGCTACATCACGTTCGCGGGGGCGCACCGCCTCGTGGATGCCGGCGTCCGCGGCGAAGAGTCCGTGGGCAAGGTCACGCAATCGGCGCTCTGGGCCATCGGCATTGCCTCGCTGATGCGCATCGTGCTGTTCCTCGCCGCGCTCGGCGTGGTGAGCAAGGGCCTCACGCTCGATCCGACAAACCCGCCGGCCAGCGTGTTCCGACACGCGACGGGCGAGCTCGGCTTCCGGCTCTTCGGCGTCGTGATGTGGAGCGCGGCCATCACGTCCGTCGTGGGCGCGGCCTACACGTCGGTGAGTTTTCTGCGCGGCCTGCACGCGACGATTGATGCACAGTGGACGCGCGTGGTCGTGCTGTTCATCGCCATCTCTGCGACCATCTTCGTGCTCGTGGGGCGGCCCGTGAAGACCTTGGTGCTCGTGGGCGCGATCAACGGACTCATTCTGCCGCTCGCGCTCGGCACGATGCTGGTGGCCGCGTATCGCCCGGCCATTGTCGGGACCTACCGTCATCCGCGCTGGCTTGCGGCGGCGGGCGTGGTCGTCACTGCGGCGATGGCGATCGCGGGCGCGTTCGTGCTCGTCCGGGACATTCCCGGCTTGATGCGCTGACCGCGCGCACGCTGAAACCCGACGCGCGCCGGGCAAGTAGTGCCCATATGACGACGAACGACCCCCCGCGCGACGACGCGCCGCCCAAGCGACGGACCGTCGAGTTCACGACGGGTTCGCGCGTGACGTTGCCGCCGTTTGAATCGCCGAGCTCGCTGGCCGGTACAGCGGCGAGTGCCTCAGGGACCGCAGCGAGCGAGGGCGCACCGCGCGACGAGCAGCATCGCGAGGATCGCATCGGCGCCGTGCGGTTCGCCACGATGACCTTGGTGGCCGCCGCCATTGCGAGCGGCGTGATCGAGTGGGAAGGCTGGCAGATTCTGTACCGGCACGCAGGCCCTGCGGTGACCCTGCCCGCTCCCGGCCCACTCGGTGTGCCGACTGGACCCTGGCTCTACGGCACCGCAAACAGTCTTTCGGCCGCCGTCGGCGTCGGCATCGCGGCCGGCGCACTCACGTTGCTGATTCCAGCGGCGCGCGCGCGGCCCTGGCGCAGCGCGGCCGTGGGATTCGCCATCGGCGCGGCGGCGCTCCTCGCGGCGCTCGGCGCCCTCACCGTCTGGGCGCCCTGACGCGCAGCACGCGCGACCGGGGCGCGCTGCGCCCTGACGCACCCCGCCCGGCACAAGTAGTTTGAAGCGTTCCCTACGCTTGGAGCGCTGATGTCCGTCTCGCGTCGTGCCTTCGTCTCCGCACTCGGCATTTCTGGCGCCGGTGCCCTGACCCTTCCGTCCTGGGTTCACGCGCGTGGACTCGAGGCGATGACCGCCGACCCCGAGTTCGCGGCGACGGTCGGTCGCGCACAACAGGGCGCGGCGTTGCGCTTGATGAGCAACGAGAATCCCTACGGCCCGGTGCCAGCGGCGATCCGCGCCATCCAGAGTTCGTGGCACGAGGCGGCGTGGTATCCGGCCGCCGGTGAGACGCGTGTGAGGCAGGCGCTCGCCGCGGCCAACAACCTCTCCGCCGATCAGGTGATGCTCGGGTCCGGCTCCGGAGAGATTTTGCGAATCGCGGTGCAGGCGTTCTGCTCGCCCACGCGCCATCTCGTCACGGCCGCCCCGACGTTCGAGACGCCCGCGCAGACCGCGCGCGCATTCGGATTGCCGCTGCGCGAAGTCCCGCTCGACGCGCAACTGCGACTCGACCTGACCGCGATGCTGCGCGAGGTGCGCGGCGCCGGACTGGTGTTCCTCTGCAACCCGAACAATCCCACCGGGCACGTGCACTCCAAGGAGAGCGTGCAGGCCTTCATTCGCGACGCGCTCGCCGCCGATCCCGAGGTCGTGATCCTCGTGGACGAGGCGTACCACGAGTTCGTCGACGATCCGGCCTACGCCTCGATGCTGCCACTCATCGCGACGCAGCCGCGCGTGTTCGTCACCCGCACGTTCTCTAAGATCTACGGTCTCGCCGGCCTGCGAGTGGGCTACGCCTTCGGCCAGCCGGCGACGCTGGCGCGGATGGAGAAGTTCCGGCTGAGCAACGGCATTGGCGCGCTCGCCCAGGTCGCGGCGCTCGCCTCGCTGGCCGACACCGCGCAGATGCAGCAGGAGCAGGCCAAGAACCGCGAGGCCCGCGCCTTCACCGTGAAGTGGTTCACCGACAACGGCTACACCGTCGTGCCCACGAACACCAACTTCGCGCTCGTGAACATCCGGCGTGACTCGCGGGTGTTCCGCGATGCCTGCCAGCGCGAGGGCGTGCTCGTGGGGCGGCCGTTCCCGCCGCTCACGCAGCACACCCGCATCTCGTTCGGCACGATGGACGAGATGCGGCGCGCGGTCGAGGTGTTCCGGCGCGTGCTCGTGTAGCGGAGCCGCGTGCAGTGAGCGCAGTGCCCGCGAACGTCCCGCGCTGGGACGATCACGCGTGGTCCGGCCTCCCCGTCCTCGCCGCGGACGCGGAGGCCGAGCTGTGTGTGGTGGGGCTCGGCGGCACGGGGCTCTCGTGCATCAGCGAGGCGCTGGACCTCGGCGTGCGCTCGGTGATCGGCATAGACGCGGCCGACGTGGCCGCGGGCGCGGCAGGGCGCAACGGCGGACTGCTCCTCGCCGGCCCGGTGGACTTTCATCACGATGCCGTCGCGAAGCTCGGGCGGGAGCGCACGCTCACAATCACGCGGCTCACGATGGCGGAACGCGAGCGTATCGCAAGAGAGACTCCGGGCGTAGTGCGCGTCACGGGGTCGCTGCGCATCGCGTACGACGACGCCGAGCTCGAGGACATCGCGGCACAATACGAAGCGATGCGCGCCGATGCACTGGTCGTAGAGCACTACGACGGGCCCGAAGGGCGTGGCATCTGCATTCCCGACGACGCGGTGATGCAGCCGCTCAAGCGGTGCAGGATGCTGGCGGAGACGCTGCGGGCTCGGGGTGCGAAGTTGTACGTGCGCACTGCGGCACAGGACATCGCGCCGAGTGTGGTGAGGACCACCGATCACGCGATTCGCGCGCGCTGCATCATCGTCGCGGTGGACGGAGGGCTCGAGCGGTTCGTGCCTTCGCTCGCGAGTGACGTGCGCACCGCACGCCTGCAGATGCTGGCTGCCGCGCCAGACTTGCCGGTGCGATTTTCGCGTCCCGTCTCGATGCGCTACGGCTTCGATTACTGGCAACAGCTGCCCGATGGCTCTGTACTCCTCGGCGGCGGGCGCGACTTTCACGAGGCCGCTGAGTGGACGTGTGAGGCCACGCCCACGCCGTCGGTGCAGGACTATCTCACGCGCACCCTGCGCGAGCGGCTCGGCATCAGCACGGAGATCACGCACCGCTGGGCGGCGAGTGTGGCGTTCACGAGCACCGGATTGCCGCTCTTCCGCGCGCTCGGTGACGGCGTGTACGCACTCGGCGCATACAGCGGCACCGGCAACTTGGTGGGCGCGGTACTCGGCCGCGGCGCGGCACGATTTGCGCTTCGTGGTGACGACTCGCTTGTGGTGCCGTTCCGCGCCTAATCCTCGCGCGCCAGGTGCACCGTCTGCGTCGGGAACGCGAAGCTCGCCCCATTGCGCTGCACGACCTCCATCATCCCGAGGAACAGCTCCTCCCGAATCGCGCGGAACTGATCCACGTCCGTCGTCACGATCCAGCAGAACACTTCGATATCGAGCGAGTACGACCCAAAGTTGTAGAACCGCACTACCACGCGGTCCTGCCACATCAGCGGATGCCCACGCAGTAGCGCCTCGATCCCGTCGCGCACGGCGCGCACTTTCTCGGCCGGCGTCCCGTACTCAAGCCCGAGCACCGCACGCAGCCGGATCCGATCGCGCGCCGCGAAGTTCTCCGTCCGCGTCTCAGCGAGTTGTCCGTTCGGAATCGAGAGCACCGTGCGGTCCATCGTGCGAATCCGCGTGGATCGGAGGCCGATCGCCTCCACCTCGCCTTCCGTACCGCCCACATTGACCCAGTCGCCCACGCGGAACGGCTGGTCCACGCCGATGCTCACCGACCCGAAGAAGTGCTCCAATGACTTCTGCGCACCGAGTGCCACGGCGATACCACCGATGCCGAGTCCCGCGAGGATCGTCGCGATCGGATAGCCGAACTGCGAGATCACCGTCAGCACCGCCGCGAGGAACACCAGCACCCGCGCGATGCGTCCGCCCAGCGGAATCAGCGACCGCAGCGCCGGATACTTCCGCGTCCACTCCTCCTGCGGCAGCGAGTCCTGCAACACGCCGATCGCGCGCAGCGCCAGCCAGAACACCGCCACGATGGCCAGCGCCGACTGCAGCTCCATCACGAACAGTCGCGCGTGCGACGGCAGCGCCAGCCAGGCCAGTGCCAGGCGCGAAATCACCACGGACCACAGGAGGATGATCGGCCCGCGGGCCGCCGCCACGAGCTGATCGTCGAGGTTGGTCTCGGTGTGCGTCACCAGCTTGCGGAGCGCCGCGCGGGTCGGGCCGCCGAGCAGCAGCCCGATGAACCCCGAGAGCGGCACAAGAATCGCCAGTGCCAACCATTGCCACGCGAGTACGTCGAACGGCCCACTCACCAACAGTGGCGCCGGCAGTCGCTCGCGAATCCAGAAGTCGGGGAGTTCGTTGTAGAGATCGTCCACCGCCGCCATCGTGTTGGCCGAGAACACCCAGCGCCGCGCGGTGCCGCGTCCCACGCGCGCGAGTCGGATCGGCACCTCACGACCCTCGCCGAGCGTCACGACGCCCAACTGCTCCCGGTCCAGCGCGAGCCCGTCCGTCAAATCCCCCTCGGCGCTCGGCGAGAGCAGTTCGACATCGAGATCGAGCCGCGAGTCGAGCACCGCCTTCAGACGCCGCACCAGCTCCTGCTCACGCCCGCGCAGCTCCGGCGCCGAGGCATCCACGTGCGTCGCGGCCTTCGCATAGGCACCATCGCGCGCCTCGTGCAGGAAGGCCGTCACCGCCGCCCGGGGCGAGGCCGAGTCCACGACCGCCACGGGCGCCGTGTCCACCGGCACCGGCACCTGAGGCGCCCCGCCGAGTAGCTGCGCCCCGACCGCCACGGGGGCGACGCCGAGCACGAAGAGGGATCGCATCATTCGCATTGGCGCAACTTCGTCCCTTCCCTCGGGCAAGGCAACCCGTCCCCGCGCTATCTTTCGGTGACATCCCTAGCCCTGCGACGGATCCTATGGCACACACCCCGCATCTCGCCGACCCCGACAAGAACCCCTCGTTCACGCGCGGCGTCTTCCAAGGCGAGATCCTCGAAGACCTCGTCTTCCCCTTCCCCGAGCCCAGCGCCGAGGAGAAGGACTCACTCAAGCAGATCCTCGATGCCTTCCGCTCGTGGGCGGACGACACCGTGGATCCCGCCAAGCACGATCACGACGGCCGCTTCACCGACGCAACGCGCGCCGGGATGGCCGAGCTCGGCTTGATGGGCCTCAACATCCCCGAGGAGTACGGCGGCTTCGGTGCCAGCTCAATGGTCTTCACGCGCGTGTTCGCCGAGATCGGCGCGCGTGACGCCGCGCTGGCCGTGTACTTCGGCGCGCACCAGAGCATCGGCATCAAGGGAATCATCCTGTTCGGCACGGAAGCGCAGCGGCAGAAGTGGCTGCCCCGCTGTGCGAGCGGCGAGCTCGTGGGCGCCTTCTGCCTCACCGAGCCCGGCTCCGGCTCCGATGCGCAGGCAATGCGCACCACCGCCGTGCCCAGCGACGACGGCTCACACTACGTCCTCAACGGCACCAAGATCTGGATCTCCAACGCCGGCTACGCCGGTGTGCTGACGGTCTTCGCCAAGGTCCCGGTGGTCGTGGACGGCAAGCCCAAGCAGCGCGTGACCGCCTTCATCGTGGACGCGCACGCGCCCGGCATCTCGCTCGGCAAGATCGAGGAGAAGATGGGCATCAAGGCCAGCGACACGCGCACCATCAGCTTCGACAACGTGAAGGTCCCCAAGGAAGACCTCCTCGGCGACATTGGCGGTGGCTTCAAGATCGCGCTGGAGATCCTCAACTCCGGCCGACTCGGCCTCGCCGCCGGTTCGTCGCGAGGCACGCGCGAGATGATGAAGCAGGCGCTGGACTACGCCAAGCAGCGCGAGCAGTTCGGCCGCCCGATCGCCTCGTTCGAGATGATCCAGCGCAAGATCGCAGTGGCCGCCGCCGACTGCTACGCCGCCGACGCCGGCTGGATGCTCTGCGCCGGGATGGTGGACCGCGGCGGCATCGACTTCTCGCTCGAGACCGCCGCCTGCAAGATCTACGCGTCCGAGCTCGCCTTCCGCACGGCCAGCGAAGCGATGCAGATCGCCGGCGGCATCGGTTACTCCAAGGAGTATCCGTACGAGCGCGCCCTGCGTGACTCGCGCATCAATATGATCTTCGAGG
Source organism: uncultured Gemmatimonas sp. (assembly GCA_964414995.1). GTDB lineage: Bacteria > Gemmatimonadota > Gemmatimonadetes > Gemmatimonadales > Gemmatimonadaceae > Pseudogemmatithrix. Next base: position 14,170 of record CAYPYY010000035.1, on the reverse strand, counting down.
GCACCAACGAGATCCTCCGCGCGCTCGTCGCGCTGATGGGCCTCCAGCAGCCCGGCGAGGAGCTCAAGCAGGTGGGCAAGGCGTTCAAGAATCCGCTGCGCAACATCGGCGCGATCTCGAGTTACGTCACCGACCGCGCCAAGCGCACGCTCACCAAGAAGCACTTCTCGAAGGTCCACGAGGAGCTGGCGGACGAAGCGGATCTGGTTGCCGACAACATCCACAGTCTCGCGCTGGCCGTTGAGAAGGCGCTGATCGAGCACGGCAAGGACATCATCGAGCGCCAGATGCTCCAGGAGCGGATGGCCAACGCCGCGATTGACATCTACCTGAGCACGGCGGTCCTCTCGCGCGTGACCAGCGTCATCGCCAAGCAGGGCGTGCAGGGCGCCAAGGACGACATCGAGGTCGCGCGCATCTTCGTCCCGATGGCGATGCGCCGCACGCGCCGCGCCATCCGCGCGCTCGAACGCAACCAGGACGAGCGCGTGGCGAACCTCGCCAAGCGCGCGCTCGAGACGGGCGAGCTCACGCTGCCCATCGCCACCGACGTCTGAGCCGTCGGCAGGCGTTCACGCTCCCACACCGCACTCCCGTGTCGCTGCGCGAACGCCTGCCGTCGTTCATCTTCTATCCGCTCTGGTGGGTGAAGCACCGCGTGCTCACCTACCTCGCGTCGCACCGGCTCACCGAGTACCGGCAGCATCGGCTGCAGACGCTGCTGCGCCAGGAGCAGATCTCGCTCGCGCTGGACGTGGGCGCCAACACGGGCCAGTACGCCAAGATGCTCCGCCGCCTCGGCTTTCGCGGCCGCATCATCTCGTTCGAACCGATGCGCGACAACGCACGCCGGCTCGCCCACGCCGCCCGCCGCGACAAGCTCTGGTCCATCCAGCCCATCGCGCTCGGCGCCGAGCGCGCCAGCGTGGCGGCCAACGTCACGCAGCAGAGCGAACTGAGCTCGCTCCTGCCGCCCAGCGAGTTCGGCAAGCGGATGTTCGCCAGCTCGATCGCCGTTTCGCACGTGGAGACCGTCGAGGTGCACAAACTCGATGATCTCTGGGACACGCTCGTTCCCGACCGCGAGGAGCGCGTGCACCTCAAGATTGACACGCAGGGCTTCGAACGCTTCGTGCTCGAGGGCGCGAGCGCGTCGCTGCCCGGCGTGCGCACCGTTGAGGTCGAGCTGTCGATGCAGGCCCTGTACGAAGGTCAGCCCGGCTGGACCGAGATGACCGCATTCCTCTACAACGCCGGCTTTCAACTCGCCGGGATGTACCCGGTCACACGCGCCGCCAACGGCAGCGTCGTTGATGCCGACTGTCTCTTCGTTCGTCCGCAATGACCCTGCTCTCCCTCTCGGGCGTCGGCATCTCGTTTGGCGCCACCGAACTCCTCAAGAACGTCACCTTCACCGTCGGCGCGGGCGATCGCTGGGGCATCATCGGCCGCAACGGGGCCGGCAAGACCTCGATCTTTCGGATCATCACCGGCGATATGCAGCCCACGGTGGGAAGCGTGGCGCGCACGCCGGGCCTGCGACACGCGCTGCTCGACCAGCACCGCGCGTTCGAGGGCGTCACCACGGTGTGGGAAGCGGCGGCCACCGCTTGGCGCGAGGTCATTGCCCTCGAGCGCAGCATCGCCGAGCAGGCCGTGCAGCTCGGGGAGCTGGGCGAGAAGGTCACGGACGAGTTCCTCGAGAAGTTCGGTCGCGACCAGGAGCGATTCGCCGATCTCGGCGGCTACATCTATCACGCCCGCGTGGATGCCGTGTTGCAAGGCCTCGGGTTCGACGCCGAGGAATCGAAGACGCGGCTGGTGACCTCGCTCTCGGGCGGTGAGCGCGGCCGCGTGGGTCTCGCCGCACAGCTCATCGCACCCGCCGACCTGCTGCTGCTCGACGAGCCGACCAACCACCTGGACCTCGACACCACCACGTGGCTGCAGGACTGGCTGCGCGAAGCGGACGAGACAGTGATTGTCGTATCGCACGACCGTGCGTTCCTCGATGCCATCGGGACCCACATCCTGCACATCGAGGGCCGCACCAGCGAATGGTACAAGGGCAATTACAGCGACTTCGTGCCGCAGCGCGCCGAGCGACGGCTCACCCGCGAGCGCGAGCTGCAAAAGCAGATCGCGTACGTGAAGAAGGAAGAGGAGTACATCCGCCGCAACATCGCCGGCGTGAACTCGTTCCAGGCCAAGGGCAAGCGCAAGCGGCTCGAGCGCCTGCCGCGGTTGGCACCGCCCCCGGGTGATCCTGCGGCGATGAGCCTGCGATTCGAGCCCTCGGAGCGCGGCGGCGATCAGGTGGTGGCCATCAAGGACCTGACCGTCGAAGTGCCCGGCCGCGTGCTCGTGGACCGCTTCACCGCGGTGCTGCGGCGCAACGACTTCGTGGCGCTCGTCGGCCCGAACGGTGCCGGCAAGTCCACCTTCATTCACACGATCCTCGGCGACAAGGCACCGGCCTCCGGCGAGGCGCGCATCGGCGGCTCCATCACGCCGGCGTGGTTCCGCCAGGACCTCGCCGACCTCCCGCTGCGCAAATCGCTGATGGATGCCATCCTCGACCAGCGCCCGCTCTGGAGTCGCGGCGCGGTGCAGAACCACCTCGGCGCCTTCGGCTTCAGCGGCGACGAAGTGTTCCGCGAGATCGGCTCACTCTCCGGCGGCGAGCGCGCGCGGATGGCGATGGCCATCATCACTCTCTCGCACGCCAACCTGCTCGTGCTCGACGAGCCCACGAACCATCTCGACGTGGAGAACATCGAGGCGCTCGAGGATGCGCTCGAGGAGTACGAGGGCACGGTGCTGCTCGTCTCGCACGACCGCGCGTTCCTGCGCGAGGTGGCCACACGCGTCTGGGCCTTCGAGGGCAACCACCTCGTAGACTTTGACGGCAGCTTCGTGGACTGGGAGGCCACGCGCTCGGACCACGCCGCGCGCGCGGCGCGTGAGGCGGCAGACGCCGAAGCCAAGCGCCGCATCGCCGAGCGCGAGAAGGCCAAGAAGAACGCGGCCGCGCAGGAAGACGACCACGCGGCCAAGCGCGCGCGCAAGCGTGCGGCCGAGGAAGCCGAGGCGTCCGTGCAGCGCTGGGAGCAGCGCGTGGGCGAGCTCGAGCAGGAGCTGGCCGACGCGGATCTCTACGATGGCTCGGCGGAAGCGGCGAAAAAGGCCGCGCGCCTCGACCAGGAGTTGGTCAAGGCGCGCAAGGCACTCGATGACGCGATGGCCGCGTGGGCCGAGGCGACCGAGGCGTAGTCGCTAGGCGCCGTTCGCCTGGTACCCCTTCACCGCCTGCTTCACCGCCAGCCGCGCCGACACCTCGAGTTCGTACTCCATCGCGATCTCGCCGAGATCCTCGGCCGTGTGCCGCTTCCGCCGCGATGCCGCATCGCCCGCAGCCGCATAGCGCCGCGAGTACTCGCGACACGCCATCCAGAGCGCGTTGGCCGCGTGCCACCACTCCTCCGACTCCGATCCGCGGCCCACGGCGGCGATCTCCTCGTACGACGCCGTGCGCAGCGCCATCTGCGCTTCTGCCATATCCGCCATATCCCACGCGGCGGCGAACTCGTGGTCGTCCGCACCGCTCTTGATCAGCGCACCGATGCGCTCGTGCTGATGGCAGCACTCGACGGCGGCGCGGTACAGCGCATCGCCCGCGTCACGCACGGGATGCTTGGACGGCCTCGAGGGACGCGGAATGCTCTTTGACGCGGGCATTGGGTGGGGATGGTGAGGGGAGTGCGGCCTTCACCTTCAACCTGACCGGGCGGCTCACGCGAATCAAGGCACGCGGTAAGCGCCCCCTCAGTCCACCAGCGTCCCCACCCGCAGGATCAGTGGCCAACGCACCAGCCGTTGCGGCTTCGCGCCCCACGCCTCCGCGACCGTCGCCTCGAACGCCAGCACCTTCGCCTCACCCTCAGCCTTGATCAGCCGCTGCGCACTCGACCACGTCCGCAGGAAGCCCAGGTACTGCGCCAACGACATCTCCGCGCTAATCTCGAACGTTGGCGCCGACACCTCGCGAATCGGCAGCGCCAACGTCCGGTACTCGGCGTGAATCAAATGGTGCTCCGGCGCCCAGTACGCACCCACGGTGACATCGTGGTAGTGACGGGTGAGCTCGTCGATGGCTGGCGTCACCGTAGAGTGCGTGTAGGCAAACGCGGCAAACACACCGCCGGGCGCGAGCACGCGACGCACCTCAGCGAAGAACGGCACGAGGTCGAACCAGTGCAGTGCCTGTCCGACCGTCACCAGTTGAACCGACTGCTCGGCGAGCGCCGTCGCATAGGTCGTGCGCTCGTAGCGCACCCGCGCGTGCGGCTCGGCGTTCGCCAACTGCTCAGCGCTCGGGTCGGTGGCGTGGACGCGCGCGAATCGCGACGCGAGTGCCACGGCCACCTGACCATTCCCAGTCCCCACATCCCACGCAAGGTCGGTGCCCGGCGCAAGCGCCGCGAGCCAATCGTACAGCGCCGCGGGGTAGCGCGGCCGAAACGTCGCGTATGCCGCGGCGTGCCCGCTGAAGAGGTGCCCGAAGTCCTTCGAGCCCTCCGCGCTCACCGCGCCGCGCCCTCCGCCGCCACGAATGCGATCCGCGTCCCATCTGCGCTCAGCGCAAGCCGCGTGATGCCGCGAATTCCAAGCTGCGCAAACTCGGCCAACGTCTCCCACTGACCATTGCGCCACTGCCAGAGCTTGGTGCCGCTCGAGGCAATCAGCACGCCGCTCGGGTGCCACACGTGATACTCACCGCCAGCCGGCGCCAGCGCGACGCGGCGCACTGCTGCCGTGCGTACGTCCACCTCGCCAATCACGCTCGTGTCGCCGTGGAGATGGATGAAAGTGAACGCATCGCGCCCAGGCACGCGCGCGAACGCGCGTCCGATCTGCCGCGCCAGCGTGTCCACCCGCTCTGTCCGCGGGTCCGCCAACACGAGCGCGTTGGGCTCGCCGAGTACAAAGGCGCCGAGGAACGACTCGCCGACCCACACGTGGTAGCCCACGGGCTTGAGCGCCGGCAGGATCACTCGCCGCGGCGTGCCGTCCCAGTCGAAAGCCCAGAGCCGCTGCGTCGAATCAGCCTCGACACGAATCACGCTGAAGCCGCGCCCGTCGGGCATAGGCGTCGCCGAGTACTCGCTCTCCACCACCGTGCGCGTCATCGGGCTCGGCGCGCCGCCGCCAACGGGCACGCGATAGATGTCGGGAGGGCCGCCGTCCTCGATGCGCGTGTAGAGGATCGCGCTGCCGTCCGGTGTGAACGACGGTTGATTGTCGTAGCCTGGCCGTTGCGTGAGGTTGCGCGGCGTGCCGACGCGGAGCTGCCCGCCGTTGACCTCGATTGACGCGAGCCAGATGTCCGTGCCGCCCTGCGCTGATGCTGCGCGCGCGCCGAGTGACAGCGCCGCTACCGCGACGATCGCGATGAACACGCTCTTCCTTGCGCCGGATCGTTGATTCAGCTCATCTGGCATCCCAGACCTCCTCTCCATTGTCTCTACTCAGCCGCCAGCACGAGGCCGCGGCATTCCCCGAATCCGATCCGCACCGCTCCTTCGCGTTCGCACCACCCGCGCACGATCACCTCGTCGCCGTCGGCCAGGAAGGTGCGCGTCTCGCCGTTGGGCAGGGCGATCGGCTCAGTGCCCCGCCACGAGAGCTCGAGCAGGCAACCGCGTGAGTCCTTGGTGGGACCGCTCACCGTCCCGCTCGCAATCAGGTCACCCGCGCGCAGGTTGCAGCCGTTGCTCGCGTGGTGCGCGAGCATCTGGGCGAGCGTCCAGTACATCCGCGTGAAGTCGCCGTGCGAGAGCCGCACCGCGGCCTCGCCGGCCTCACGCATTCGTGCCGTGCGCAGCCAAAGCTCGAGCGTGATGCCAAACCCGCCGGCGCGCTCATTCGACTCGTCGCGGAGGTAAGGGAGCGGCGTCGGTTCGTCCCCACCCCGCGCACGCGCCGGCACCCGGAACGGCGCCAAGGCATCCAACGTCACCACCCACGGCGAAATGCTCGTCGCAAAGTTCTTCGCCAAGAACGGTCCCAGCGGCTGGTACTCCCAGGTCTGCACGTCGCGCGCCGACCAGTCGTTCACGAGTACCAGCCCGGCGATATGCCGCTCCGCATCGGCGAGCGGAATCGTCGAACCCAGTACGTTGCCCGACGTGAGTAGGGCGCCTACCTCAAGCTCGTAGTCCAGTCGCGCGCTCGGTCCAAAGCTCGGCGGCCCCTCCGGCTTCGCGGCCGTCTGCCCACTCGGCCGCCGCACCGACGTCCCACTCACCACGATGCTCGACGCGCGCCCGTGGTAGCCAATCGGCACGTGCCGATAGTTGGGGAGCAGCGGATTGTCCGGCCGGAACATCGACCCCACGTTCGTGGCGTGATCAATGCTCGCGTAGAAGTCCGTGTAGTCGCCGATCGCAGCCGGCAGCGCCATCGTCACCTCACGCGCCGCCACGAGCAGCCCTGCCACGTCGCGCGCACGCGCGCCCTCGGGCGTGTCCGCGCGGAGCAGCGCCTGCACGCGCAGCCGGAGCGCGCTGATCCCGCTCCGCCCCGTGGCGAACAGCGGCGTCAACGAATCGTCACCGCAGGCGTCGAGCACGTCGGTGTGCAGTCCATCGAGCAGGCCCACCTCGCGCGCGCGCTGCAGGTCGAGGATCATCTCGCCAATCGCCACGCCGAGCCGCGGTGTTGCCTCCGCGCTCGTGCGATAGGCGCCGAGCGGCAGGTTCTGGATCGGGAAGTCCGTGCCCGCGCGCTGGGCGGACTCCACCCAACTGCGCATCGCGGGATCGTGCGTGGCATCCATCATCACTGATGCGGATAGAAGGTGAGGGCAGTCAGCTCGCGCACCGGCTCCTCGAAGGAACAGGAGCCGAACGAGCCCGCGAACTGCGTGCGCGCCTCAATCAGGTCACCCAACTCGACCTTCAGCCCGCGCCACGCAATCGTCTGTTCGTTGATGGCGAACCCAAACGGGTCGCGCTCCTCGAGGCAGGGCGCCACCAACGCGGGCTCGAATCCCCGATACAGCAGCACGGCCGTGAAGAAGATGTTGAGGAATCCGTACATCGTGCCGCGTGGCGCATCGCTCGCATAGGTGAGCGGATACTCACCGCGCAGCGGATGGTGCAACCCCGCCGTGGCCTTGAACGGAATCCGCCGCTGCACGCATTCGTGCAAGAAGCGGAGCACCTCGCCTGGGGCCGGGAACGCATCGGCACTCACGCCGCCGGTGCGAATCTTTGCGCGCAAACCCCGCGCCTTGATATCTGCCAAGAGCGGGGCCGGATCGTCCTTCACCGGCACCTCGACGTACACGCTGCGTTGGGAGCCGAAGGCCTGCGCCAGCGCCGAGATCTCCGCCGCGGTCGCCGCTTTCGCCTCGATACTGTCCACCAGCCAGCGCGTCCCGTGCTCCGCGTCGAACGAATCGAGCTGCTGAGCATCCGCCGGCGTGGCGAGCACGGCCAGTGGCCACGGCTCGTCGTCGGCCGGCGCAGGCGTTGCCTCGGCAACAAACTCCGGCAACCGAGCCGCTGGCAGCACGAACCGCGCAAGCAGTGCACGATCCTCGCCGCTGCGGTATGTCGCATAGTTGCGGACCGCCTCGCGCATCGAGAGCGCCGCCGGCGGAAACAGCCCC
>CAYPYY010000035.1:0-6395 GCA_964414995.1 uncultured Gemmatimonas sp. | reverse complement strand
CGCATAGTTGCGGACCGCCTCGCGCATCGAGAGCGCCGCCGGCGGAAACAGCCCCGCGTAGTCCACGAGGCCGTCGAGCAGCTTGGCACCCGCCTTCACGCCGCGCCCCCGCGGATGGTCATCGTCCACCGCCGCGGCTCGCCCGGCACCAGCCAACTCACCGACTGCCAGCCACCCAGCGCGTCGCTGTACCGATCCGGCGCGCCGAGGGACGGCACGAGCGAAAAGCTCGGCACGCCGCTGCGTCGCAGGGCGCGCCGTGCACGTGCGTGATGCATCCCGGCCCGGTCAATCATCACACCAAGGTACGGCACGCCGCCCGCGAGCGTCACCGACAGCCGCGCGTCGTCGTCCTGCACCTGAATCACGTTGCGCTGCGTTGCGAGGTCCACCCACGTCGCCAGGGTCGTCTTGCTCGGCACGCTGTGCGGCGACTGCAGGTCGCGCAGACGCTTGTCGAGCGTGAGCCGCGGCCACTTGAGCGCGGCCTCACGCGGTTCCCCCGCCGCCGCACCGTGCAGCGACGCCACGCGCAGCCGCCCCGCATCACTCACCTTGAGCCGCGTGCTCGAGCGCAGCGGAAGCGTTATCCACGCCGACCACAGGAACGGCATCCGCTCCCGCCCCGTCGTGATCGCCTCATACTGCGCCTCCACAGCGCCGTCAGGCCGTACGAGGATCGTGCGCTCCAACTGCCACGGCATCCGCTCGCCCGTCCAGCGCATCGTGCACTTGTGGCCTTCGTGGTCCGTCGCGAGCGACGTCTCAGGCACCTGACTGCGCGCCGTCCCGCCAGCGGGCAACACGGTGCCGCCCACGCCCTTCACCCACTCGGGCACGGTGCCGCCACCCGCGCTCGGCGCACATTCCACCCAGCCGCTGAGCTTCCACGGGTGCGTGCCCGCCTTGGGCGCCAGCTCGTCGCCCGCGAGCAACCACTCGGTACCGAAGCATTCGAGCGAGCGCACCAGCCCGCCCTGCGTGGGCACCAGCTCTACGCGCGCATCGCCGCCCTCGAGCGCAATGAACCCCGGACCCTCGCGGGACGGGCTCACGCGCGAGTCCTACGCGACAGTCGCCGGATCGAGGCCGCGCGTCAGCAGCACGCGCGCCACCGTCTCGCCGATCTTGTTGTTGGGCGTGCTCGCTCCCGCCGTCAGCCCAATGCGCAACGCGCCCGCGCGCGGCAGCCACGCGTCGTCCGTGTACTCCTTGCCCGTTGCCACGTCGCGATACCGCACCACGCCCGTCTGCGGGTCGATGCTATGCGCATCCTCGAGGTGATACGTCTTCACCCGCTCCGAGCACAGCGCGGCCAAGGAGATCGTGTTGCTCGAGTTGTAGCCTCCCACCACGAGCATCAGGTCCAGCGGCTCCTCGAGCAGCGCATTCACCGCGTCCTGCCGATCCTGGGTCGCCGAGCAGATGGTGTCGAACGTGCGGAAATTCGCCTCGCGGTACGCAGCGCCGTGCACCCGCTCGAACGTCTGCCCCACCGCCTCGCCGATCGCCAGCGATTCGCGCGCCAGCATCGTCGTCTGGTTGGCCACGCCGATGCGCTTCAAGTGCACGTCCGGATCGAAGTGCGGGCTGGCGGCGTGCGCATACTTCGCGAGGAAGGCCTCGCGTCCACCCGCGAACGTGCCGGCGATGTACGCCATCACGTCGTCAGCTTCCTTCATATTGCGCACGACCAGATATGTGCCGCCCGCATACTTCTCCACCTGCGACGCCGTGGCCCGCGTCTCCTCGTGGTAGTACTTGCCGTGGATCAGCGCCGTGAGACCGTCCTTGGCGTAGGCCTCCACGCGCTTCCACACGTTGAGCACCGATCCGCAGGTCGTGTCCACCATCACGCAGCCCAGCGTGCGCAGCGTGTCGAAGTCGTGGATCGTCACGCCGAACGCCGGCAGGATCACCACGTCGGCCGGCTCCACACCCGTGTAGTCGAAGCCCTTGTCCTTGGGCCCGAGGAACACGATGCCCATATCCCTGAGCTTCGCGTTCACGTGCGGGTTGTGGATGATCTCGCCGGCCAGGAAGATGCGGCGATCGGGGAACTTGGCCCGCGTCTGGTAGGCGTACTCGACGGCGCGCTCGACGCCGTAGCAGAACCCGAACTCCTTGGCCAAGCGGATGGTGACATCGCCGACGGTCAGCGTGTTCTCGCGCGAGCGCAGCAGGTCCACCAGCTGCCCGTCGTAGTCGGCGGTCAGGGTCTCCTGCACCTCCGTCTTGAGGCCAAAACCCTTGCGGAAGTAGGTCGAGTCGGGAGTCATAAAGATGGACGAAATCTAACGGCCGCCGTAGCTTGGCGCGTATGGCCGAGCACTTTGACCTCTGCGTCATCGGCAGTGGGCCCGCCGGGGAGAAGGGCGCCGCACAGGCCGCCTACTTCGGCAAGTCCGTCTGCCTCATTGAACGCGCACCCAAGCCCGGTGGTGCCGCGGTCAACACCGGCACCATTCCCTCCAAGACCCTGCGTGAGACCGCGCTCTACCTGAGCGGCGTCCGCCAGCGCGGCCTCTACGGCGTGGATGTCCGCGTCAAGTCAGACATCACCATTGGCGACTTTATGCGCCGCGAGCGCGCCGTCGTCGAGGCCACCTGGCAGCTCATCGAGGCCAACCTCGATCGCCATCAGGTGAAGCGCGTGCAGGGCGCCGCTCACTTCACGGACGCACACACGGTCACCGTGAGCCGCTTTGGCCAACCACCGCAGGTCATCTCGGCTGATGTGTTCCTGCTCGCCACGGGCTCGCGCCCGGCCCACCCCGCCGAGATCCCCTTCGACGGCCGCACGGTCGTGGACAGCGACGACGTGCTATCGCTCTCCCACATCCCACAGCGACTCGTCGTAATCGGCGGCGGTGTCATCGGCTGCGAGTACGCCGGCATCTTTGCCGCGCTCGGCGTGAAGGTCACGCTGGTCAACTCGAAGGAACGCCTGCTGATGCAGCTCGACGCCGACCTCTCCGACGCCCTGCGCACCGAGATGACGCGCCGGCTCGGGGTGCAGGTGGTGCTCGACTCCGCCGTCACCGGCATCGCCATCGAGAACGACCTAGCCACCGTCGCGCTCGGCGACGGCCGCGAGCTCGTGGCCGAATGCGTGCTCTACTGCGCCGGCCGCGAGGGCAACACCGAGTCGCTCAATCTCGAGGCCGCGGGGGTGAAGATGAACCACCGCGGCTTCGTCGTCGTGGACGAACACTTCCGCACGAGCGCCGCGCACATCTTCGCCGCCGGCGACGTCGTCGGCTTCCCCGCGCTCGCCTCCGCGGCAATGGAACAGTCGCGCGTCGCGATGTGCCACGCGTTCGACCTCAAGTACAAGACGCGCGTGTCGCCGGTGCTGCCCTACGGCGTGTGGACCGTGCCCGAGATCGCCACCGTCGGACTCGGCGAGGACGAGGCCCGCGCCAAGGGACTGCCCGTCGAGGTCGGCAAATCGTCGTATCGCCTCAATCCGCGCGGCCAGGTCATCGGCGACACCGAGGGCTTCGTGAAGCTCGTCTTCCGCCAGGACGACTACAGCATTGTCGGGGCGAGCGTGATCGGCGAGCACGCCTGCGAGCTCGTTCACGTGCCCGCCGCCGTGATGCACTTCAAGGGCACGCTCGACTACTTCATTCAGGCGACGTTCAACTTCCCCACGCTCACCGACGCGTTCAAGTACGCCGCCTACGACGGCCTGCAACGATTGCAGAAGCGAATGAGCAGTGTGCCGGGGACGCCGCGCCAAACCGCGGCCGTCCCTCCCGCGGGTGACGCTATGCGTGGTAGGGCTTGAGCGCCTCGCGCACCCAGTCGGGAATCACCCGCTTCGTGATGCTCGTCTTCTCGACGCACACCACCGTCAGGTCCGCGGTGGCCCGCCGCACGCGGTCCGCCGCGCGATAGGCCTCAAACCGCATCGTCAGCGACGAGCTGCCAATCTTCTTCACGCCGACATCAATGTCGAGCACCTCGTCCATCTGCGCCGGCGAGTGGAACTCCACGGTGAACGCCTTGCGTGGCAGTTGCACCTCGCGTTCCACGCGCAGCACCTCGTAGGGCAACCCGGCCGCGCGGAACATCTCGTGCTCAGCGGCCTCAAAGTACTTGAGGTATGCTCCGTACCAGATGATGCCCAGCGGGTCGCAGTCACTCCAGCGCACGCGCGTCTGGATGCGAAACGGGAGCGGCGGATGCTCGGTCACGGCAATACCTGACACAGGTTCGGGGAAGGGCCTACGCACTTTCCTGTACTGAATAGTAGAGTATGAATGCGGGCCGCGGTTGGTCCCGCAGGACATTCGCCGGAGGTGCCAATGCTCCGCTCGATCCTCGTTCCCGTGGATGGCTCGCCGCTCGCCGAGCGCGCCGTGCCCATCGCCGCCGACATCGCCCGCCGCGCCGGCGGCAGCGTCACCCTGCTCCGCGCGCACGTCCCGCTCGCCATCGTCGGTGCCACCGCCGAGGGCGTCTTCACGCAGGATATGCTCGCCGCCGACGACACACTCCGCGACCGCGCCAAGCGCTACGTGGACGACCTCGCCCGCCGCGTGGGCAGCGAGTGGGGCGTGCGGATGGAAGCACGCATCGAGGACGGCCCGCCCGCCGCGGTAATCACGCAGGTCGCCGAGGAGGTGAACGGCGGCCTCATCGTGATGACCACGCACGGTCACGGCGGCTTCGCGCCCGACTGGCTCGGCTCCGTCTGCGACGCCGTGATCCGCCACTCGCACCGCCCCGTGCTCGCCTTCCCCGAGAACGACGCGCACGCCAGCGAACCCTTCGTGCCGCGGCGCATCCTGCTGCCACTCGACGGCTCCGCCCGCGCCGACGGCGTCATCCCGATGGCACGCGACCTCGCGCTGCTCTACGGCGCCGAGGTGGATGTGGTGCGGATGGTCGCGCCGTACATCCCCAACGACATCGTGTCCACGCTCGCCTCGGAGATTCCGGACCCTTACGGTGTGGACGCGCAGGCCGCCGAGGCCAAGGAGAGCATTGATCGCGTCGTCGCGGGGCTCAAGGAGGCCGGCCTCAAGGCCCACGCCGTCGTGCGCGTCGAGGTGAATCCGATCAAGGCCCTGATGACGCACATCCAGGAGAGCGACCCTGACTGCATCGCGCTTGCCACGCAGGGGCGCGGCATCTCGCGGCTCTTCGTGGGTAGTGTCGCGGACAAGCTGATCCGTTCGGCACAGCGCCCCGTGCTCGCGCTGCGGCCGATGAAGGACTGAGCTACCGCGCGTACAGCGCTGGCGTGACGAACGGCGCCAGCGCGTAGGTCACGAGCACTTCGTACGCTGCCTGGCGGTCAATGCGGCCGTCAGTGAGGATGCCCACCGCACCGCGCCCGTGCTTGGTGCCACGCGTGGCCGCGAACGTATCCATCGCGTGGCCGAGTTCTTCTCCGTCACGAATGAGCGCCGCCACACCCTCTGGCAGCGGCATCGCGAGTGAACCGCCTACGCCCTCGCGCCCATCGCGGTGCACGACCACGCACCAGGCGCAGGTGCGCATCCCGGTGGGACCATCCACCACGCCGCCCTCGAGACCGACGCCGAGATCGCTGTCCGCCGCGGCGCGCGCACGCAGGGCGCGGGCCCGCGCACCTGCGATCGTCTCGTCGTCGCCGAAGGGCTGATCGGGCACGCCACTCTCCACGGGATGCGCCGCAACCAGCGCGTCGGGAAAGTAGGCCGTCACCACCGCGCGTGCGGCGGCGAGCTTCACCGGATTTCCTGAACCGACGGCAACCGTGAGTGGCATCGCCACAATCTACCGCTAGTTTCCCGCTCTATGGCCGCGACCCCAGCGCCCCGCTCTGTCTTCCTTGCCGGTCGCCTGTGGCTCGACTTCGTCAACACCGACGACGCGCGACTTGGCACGCGCGTGGACACGATCCCCTCGTTCGAGCGTTACGTGGCGTGGCTCGAGGAAGCGGCGGTGCTCGACGCCGAACGCGGCGCGGCCCTGCGGCGACGGGCCGAGCAGCAGCCCTCGGGCGCGGCGGCGGCGCTGGTGGAGGCCAGGCGAATGCGTGCGGCGCTGCGGGCACTCGCCGAGCGTGGTCGTGGTGAGCAAGCCGAGCGGGCGCGCGCGGCGGCGCTCGAGGAGATCAACCGCGTGCTCGGCCGCAGCGTGGGCACCCGGCGCGTGGAGCCACGCGGTGACGACGGCTACATCCGAAGCTTCGTGCCCGTAGGCGATGCCTTCGGCGGGCTGGTGATTCCGGTGATCGAGAGCGCGGTGGATTCGCTGGTGCGCGGGGAGCTTGGGTTGGTGCGCACGTGCGCGGACCGGAGATGTCCGCGGGTGTTTCTCGATGCGACCAAGTCGCACACGAGGAAGTGGTGCGAGATGGCGACGTGTGGGAATCGGGCGAAGGCGGCGCGGGTGCG
>CAYPYY010000034.1:13094-25283 GCA_964414995.1 uncultured Gemmatimonas sp. | reverse complement strand
ACGCTGCTCGGGGCGCAGGATGCCCGCCCCGTCGAAGCGGTCGACTGCGGCCCCCGGTTCTGCGTCCGCGCGCCCTGCCCCCAGCCGCCGCCGTGCCCCGTCACGCGCACCGGCGTGGAGCGCACCGCGCGCGACGTCACCTTCGTGCTCGATGTGTCGGGCTCGATGGCGGGTCGCAAGATGGAGCAGGCGCGCGCGGCGGGCCGGCAACTGCTGGCCTCGCTCGGGCGCACGGACCGCGTGCGGTTGATTGCATTCGCCAATGACGTGAGCGAGTTCCGAGACGGCTGGAGCGCGATGACGCCGGAGACGCGCGCGGCCGCCGAGGAGTGGCTCGACGCACTCGCGGCGTCGGGCGGCACCAACATCGGTGGAGCGCTGGATCGCGCGCTCGAAGAGCCCGTGGGTGCGGGTCGGCTGGGAATGGTGCTGTTCCTCACGGACGGCGAGCCTACGGTGGGCGAACGTAGCGGGCCGCGGCTGGCGGCGCGTGCGGGTGAGCGGCGCGGCGGACGTCGCGTGTTCAGCTTCGGCATCGGCGCCAACGTGAACGTGCCGCTGCTCGAGCAGCTCGCGCTCGATGGCGCCGGCACCGCGCACTTCGTGCGGCCGGAAGAAGACGTGGAGCGCGTGGTCTCGGTGGTGGCGCAGCGCATCACGCAGCCGGTGGCGACGGACATTCGCATTCGCGCCGAGGGCGTCACGCTGCACGCGGTACAGCCCGCGGGTACGATCGACCTGTTCGCCGGTCAGGAGCTGACGATCCTCGCGCGCTACCGCGGGCACGCCAACGACGCGCGTGTGATGATCACGGGTCGCACGCCGCAGGGGCCGGTGACCTGGGAAGCCGAGGCGCGGTTCCCCGAGCGCCGCAGCACCGATGCCTTCGTGGGCCGGCTGTGGGCGTCGCAGCGCGTGGGCTGGTTGAGCGCGGAACGCCGCCGCAACGGTCCGACTGCCGAGCTCGATGACGAAATTCGCACCCTGGGTGAGCGCTGGGGCATCCCGACGGCGCTCACGTCGTACCTCGTGCTCGAGCCGGGAATGACGGCGGACGCGAGTGGACGTCTGGCAATGCCTGCTCCGCGGAATGCGATGCGGAGCGAGCGGCCGATGGACAGCCCGAACTCGATTGCAATGGCGCCAGCCGCTGCGGCCACGTCCGGCGCCGGTGCGGCGAGCAGCACCTTTGAGCAGGCGAAGGCGGCCGCCGAGATGCGTGCCGCGCGTTCGGTGGGCGATCTGGATGCGGCCTCGGGGCCGCGCGCCGAGCGTGAGGCGGCTGCACGCCGCACGGCCACGCGGAGCTTCGTGCTGCGCGACAGCACCTGGGTGGACCAGCGCCGTGCCGCGCCGAACGCGCGCCGCGTCGCCATCCAGCCCTACTCGGCGGCATACTTTGCGGTGATGGAGCGCATTCCGGAACTCCGCGAGGCCTTTGCCTTGGGTGACCGCGTGGAAGTGCACGGCGCGAAGGTGACGCTGGTGCTGGCCGCGGACGGCGAGCGGACGTTGTCGCCGGTGGCGCTCTCGCAACTCACCCGCGACTGGTAGCGGCGGTGGACACGGCCGAGCGTCTCTTCGTCACCTACCACGCGATGCTGGTGCGGTACCTCACGCGCCGGCTGGGGGATCGCGACTGGGCGGAAGAGGTGGCGCAAGAGACGTTCGTCCGTGCGCTGCGGCAGGAGACGATCGTGAACGAGCGGGCGTGGGTGTTCGCGGTGGCGCACAACCTCGTGCGCGACGGAGCGCGGCGGGACGCGCGCAACCGCCGGCACCTGGAGCTGATGGCGGCCGAGGCGCGCGAGATGGAAGAGCCGCCGGTGGATCAGACGTTGGAGCGCGCGCAGGACCTGGGGCGCGCGCGGCGTGCGCTGGCGGCGCTGACGGAGCGCGACCGCCAGGCGCTGTTGCTCAAGGAAGAAGGGCTCAACTACGACGAGATCGCCGCGGTGCTGGAGATCGAGAAGAGTTCAGTCGGGACCACGCTGTCACGCGCGCGTCGTCGGCTGGCCGAGGCATACGAGGGACTCACGGCCGGTGGCCGGGGAGAGGCAGATGTCGCGTCCTGACGAAGGACTGATTCATACCTGGCTCGACGGAGAAGCGACCGCAGAAGAAGCGGCGCGAATCGAGCATCTCATTGCGACGGATCCCGAGTGGGCAGCCGCGGTCGCGGAAGCGCGCGGGCTCGTGGCGGCGTCGTCGCAGATCGTGCAGGCGCTGGATACGGTGCCACGCGCGGTGCCGGCGGCGACGCCGGGTGCCCCACGTGCGCCGCGTCGCGCAGTGCCGCGCTGGATGGGGCTCGCGGCGGGGCTCGTGTTGGTGGCGGGCACGGCGTACGTGATGCGTGGGACGATCAACGACCCGTTCACTCCGCCGCCGACCGAGGAGACGACGGCCGCATCCGTACCACCGCCGGCGGCGGCTCCTTCGGACGCGCCCGCGCCGCGCGATGTGAGCGCGCCGCCTTCGCCGGTGTCCGCACCGACGAGCCTCTCGGGGGCTGCAGGTGCGGGGCCCGCGAGCGGACCTGCGAGCGGCCTCGCGACTGGCGATGCGACGGGAGTGTCGGCGCGGCCGGAGCGTGCGCAGCCGGTTGAGGAACGGAGTCTCGACGTGGCTGCCGCACCGATGACGACGCGCACGATGCCTGCTGAACGCGCCGCACCCGCCGCACCGCCGGACGCACCGGTGGCCGCGCCGGCGGCGGCTCCGGCCGTGGGTGCGCTCGCGCGCGAGGATGTCGCGCGGCGCGACGCCGACCTTGCGCGTCGTGAAGCCGAGAGTCGCGTTGCCGCGCAGCGCGCACCGATGCAGCGCGTGCCGGAGGTCTCGAACAAGGCCGCAGCCGGCGATACCCCCGAGCGTATCCTCGACCCGCCCAGCTCAGCTGCGATCATCTCCGGGCGGCTGCTCGGCTGCGTCACCATCACCGCGCCGGATTCCCTGCGCGGGCTCGGTCGTGCATTCACGATCAAGCGCGCTGTTGGCGACTCGCTCGAAGTCGCGTTTCAACTGCGAGGTGAGCGAATCGCCACCGTGCGGCGCGTCGAGACGCTCCTCACGGGCGGCATCACTGGCACGCTCGTGCCCTGCCCGTAACCCCGCGGGCGCGTGAGCGCCCGCGGCGGGAGTGGTTACGCCTCGTCGGGGAACAGGGTCGGCACCGCACGCGCGCAGGCCACCAGCGCGGCCGCCGAGCGCGCGTGCAGTAGGAGCGTGGTCAGCGAGCCCTCGACATTGATTTGCCGCGTCGTTACGCCCGTCAGCGGATCCAGCTCACCCTTCACGACCTTCTTCCACGTTGCGTACGGCGCGGTCAGCACGAACGGGGCGGTCACCGACTCACGCGCGACAACGGCAGCCGCGTGACAGCGGCCGCGATCGAGCGCGAGCTCGACCGCGACCGTGTCGTGGTAGCCCAGCTCGGGCGCCGGCGTAAGCACGAACGCCACGGGCCAGGTCCATCGCGCCGCGACGGAGCGATACGGCGCATCGGCTTCGATGGCCGCACGAAACGCGTCGGCCCACGCGGCGCTGAACGGACGATGCATTACTTGACCGACCAGATCTCCACGCGGTTCGACTGGAAGAGCGGCACGGCGACGAGGCCGCGCGCGGCATCGTAACCGAGGTCGGCGGGTGCGGGCAGTCCTTTGCGCAGCGTGGTGGACGCGCCGTTTGCGAACAGCGTGAGCGAGGAGTCGGCCCAGCTCGAGTAGAGCGCGCTACCGTCGGCGAGCACGACAATGCCATCGCCGCCGCCAGGGCCGGTGCCGAGCACGGCCACGGTATCGGTGCCCGGCGTCCACGCGAAGACGTTCGGCGAGTTGAAGCCGACGATCAGCCAGGCCCCGCGCGCGGCGTCCCAGGTGAGGCCGTTCGCGGCGCTCTGGGCGGGGAGGATCACGGCATCCGTCGCCGTGCGCCCGCGCAGCGCAATCACGCGGCTCTTGCCTGGATGCAGTACGGCCCCGGTCGTATCGAACGCAATGCCGCTGTCCGTGATGTACACGGTGCCGTCAGTGCCCGCAGCGACGTCGTTGAGGAACTTGGCGCCCTGCGCCGCGAGCTCGACCGAGGCGACCGCCGTGCCGGTGACCACGTTGAACGCGCGCACGGCATCAATGTCCGACACCCAGAGCGTATCGCCGACCAGCGCCATCCCCTTGGGCGCGTTGAGCGTGATGTCCGCGTCCGCGCCATTGATGAAAGGCACCGTGTCCATCGCGGCACCGTCGGCCGTGAGGCGCAGGATGTAGCCGTTGTCGTCCTTGCCGAGCGGCGAGCCGTTGATGTTGGAGACGTACCACACGTTGCGTGCGGCATCCCAGAGAACGGCCTCGGGCGTGGCCAACCCGGACTCAACGACCGCGACCGGCAGGTCGGCGGTGGGCGCGGGGGCCTCTTCCTTCGCGCACGCGGTGAGTGCGAGCGCAAACGCCGCGAGCGCGCGGCGCGTAACGAGCAAGCGAAGCATAGTGGTCTTCCCGTTGCGATGGTGATGGGGTGGTCTGGGAATCTACGCCCTTGCGTTCGACTCCCATACGCACCAACGTCGCAGCCTCCTGTTCTGCTCCCCACCCTGGAGGTCGTTCGTGTTCGCCCGATCCCTGCTGTCCCGCGTGACGCTGGCCGCGGCTGGCGCCCTGCTACTCCTCCCCGCCGCGCTCGACGCGCAGTTAGACACGAGCGCGTTCCGTGCGCTCCGCTGGCGTGAACTCGGCCCCGCGCGTGGTGGCCGCTCCGTGGCGGTGGGTGGTTCCACAGCGCGCCCGCTCGAGTACTGGATGGGCACGACCGGGGGTGGTGTGTGGAAGACCACCGACGGTGGAATGAACTGGCAGCCGGCCACCGACGCGCACTTCGGCGGGACGATCGGCGCGATAGCCGTCGCCGAATCGAACCCGGACATCGTCTATGTGGGCGGCGGCGAGACGCACATCCGCGGCAACACCTCGCACGGCGACGGACTGTGGAAGACGACCGATGGCGGCCAGACTTGGAAGCTGATGGGTCTACGCGAGACGCGGCACATCGCGCGTGTGCGCGTGCACCCGACGAATCCGGACATCGTGTACGTGGGTGCACTGGGGCACGCGTTTGGGCCGAACCCGGAGCGCGGCGTGTTCAAGTCCATCGACGGCGGCGCGACCTGGAGCCGGATCCTGTTCCGCAACGACTCCACGGGCATCAGCGACCTCGTGATGGACCCGAACGACCCGAACACGCTGTACGCGGCGTTCTGGCACGCGTATCGGCGGCCGTGGATGCTGAACTCGGGGGGCCCGGGCGGCGGCATCTTCAAGACGACCGACGGCGGCGCAACCTGGCGCGAGATCACAGCAAACCGCGGCCTGCCGCGCGGAATCTGGGGCAAAGTGGGGCTCGCGGTGTCGCCGGCGAATTCACGCCGCGTGTGGGCGATCATCGAGAACGACTCGGGCGGCGTGTATCGCTCCGACGATGGCGGCGAAAGCTGGGAGTGGATCAACCGCGACCGCTCGCTGCGCCAGCGCGCTTGGTACTACTCTAAGATCTACGCTGACCCCAAGGACACGAACGTCGTCTACGGGCTCAACGTGCAGTTCTTCCGCAGCACCGACGGCGGACGCACGTTCCGCCAACAGATTCAGGTGCCGCACGGCGACAACCACGATATGTGGATTGCGCCGAACGACCCGAACCGGATGGTGCAGGCCAACGACGGCGGCGCGAACGTGAGCTTTACGGGCGGTCGCACGTGGACCGGGCAGCAGTTCGCGACGGCGCAGATGTACCACGTGTCGGTGACCAACCACTTCCCGTACTGGGTCTGCGGCGCGCAGCAGGACAACTCGACGCTCTGCGGCCCGAGCCGGCGCGAGGGCGGCATCGGTATCGGCGACTGGGAGGATGCGGGCGGCGGCGAGTCGGGCTACGTGACGCCGCACCCGACCAATCCGGACCTGATTTTCGCCGGCAGCTACTCGGGCTATCTGACGCGCAAGGATATGCGCACGGGCCTCGAGCGGAACATCAACGCGTGGCCGCTGAACCCGATGGGCCATTCGTCGGAGGATATCCGCTTCCGGTTCCAGTGGACGTTCCCGATTGTCGTTTCGCAGCACGATCCCCGCGTGCTCTACGTGGGCGGCAGCCAGCTGTTCACGAGCACCAACGAAGGACAGAGCTTCACGGTGAACCCGGCACGCCTTGTGCGCGCGGACCCGCGCACGATGGGTCCGTCGGGCGGCCCAATCACGCGCGACCAGACGGGCGTCGAGACCTACGGCACGATCTTCACGCTGGCCGAGTCGCCGCGGAACGCGCGCGTACTATGGACCGGCAGCGACGACGGCCTCGTGCACGTGACGCGCGATGGCGGTGCGACGTGGACGAACGTCACGCCGCGCGACATCGGCGACTTCACGCGCATCAGCATCATCGAAGCGTCGCGGTTCAGCGAGGGCACGGCGTACATCGCCGCCAACCGCTTTCAGCAGGACGACTTCGCGCCCTCGCTGTGGCGCACCAGGGACTTCGGTGCGACGTGGACGAAGATCGTGAGCGGCATTCCGGCCGACGAGTTCACGCGGGTGATTCGCGAGGACAGCGAACGGCAGGGCCTGTTGTTCGCCGGCACTGAGCGCGGGGTGTGGGTGAGCTTCGACGACGGTGCCAACTGGCAGCGGCTGCAACGCAATCTGCCGCCGGTGCCGGTGCACGACCTCGTGGTGAAGGACGGCGATCTCGTGGCGGGCACGCACGGGCGGTCGTTCTGGGTGCTGGACAACATCACGCCGCTGCGGTCGCTGACGGCGGCGATTGCCGCCAAGCCCGTGCACCTGTTTGCGCCGGCGGATGCGTACCGCATTGAGTGGGGCGGCGGATTCGGCGGTGGGCGCGGTGCGGGTGCCGCGGGCGGCAGCCGTCCGGGCCAGAACCCACCGAGCGGTGCGATGGTCTACTACCACCTCACGGCCGCGAATCAGCCGGTGACGCTCGAGTTCCTTGCACCCGACGGCACGCTGATCAAGAAGTACGAAAACGATGGTACGCCGCCGCCGCGACCCGCGGCGGGTCAGGGTGGCGGGCCGGGCGGCTTCGGCGGTGGCGCCGCGCCGGCCCCTCGTCCGTCGAACGCGGTGGGAATGAATCTCTTCACTTGGGATATGCGGTATCCCGACGCCGTCACGTTCCCCGGGATGATCCTGTGGGCCGGCGGGACGCGTGGTCCCATCGCGCCAGCCGGCACGTATTCCGTGCGGCTCACCGTCGGCAGCAACGCGCCGCAGACCGCGACCTTCAAGCTGCTCAACGATCCGCGCACCGACGCCACGGCCGCCGACCTTGTGGCGCAGTTCGAGTTCCTCATCAAGGTGCGCGACAAGACCAGCGAGGCGAACAACGCCGTGCGCACGGTGCGCAACGTGCGTGCACAGATCGAAGCACGCGTGGCCGAGCTGCCGCGTCTGCGCCGCGATGCCGATCGTCTGCTCGCGGCGATGGCGGCGGTCGAGCAGGAGATCTACCAGGTGCGCAACCAGTCGGGGCAAGATCCGCTCAACTTCCCGATTCGCCTGAACAACAAGATCGCGGCACTCAACAGCGTCGCGTCGTCGGGCCCGTACCGGCCGACGGACCAGACGATTGCCGTCTACGAAGAAGTCTCCGGCCTGCTGCGCGTGCAGACGGATCGACTCGAGCGCATCCTGCGTGAGGACCTCGAGCGCTTCAACCGGCAACTGCGCGCGGCGGGCAAGGCGGTGATCGTGCCGAGCACAGACCTGCCCACGCCGCCGCCGGGCCCGATTGCCGACGCGGACGATATGGCCGCGCTCGGCGACGTGTCGGACGACCCCGCGGCGTGAGCGCGTTCCGCGTGCGCGAAGGCACCGCCGCCGACACGGCGGCGGTGCTCGCACTCAACAACGCCAACGAACCGGCCGTCAATGCGATTGACGACGAGTATCTCGCGTTCCTCGTGCGTCACGCGGCCTTCTACCACGTGGCAGAGGACGCCGAGGGCTTGGTCGGGCTGGTGATCTGCCTTCCACCCGGCACACGGTACTGGAGCCACAACTACAAGTGGTTCAGCGAGCGGTACGAGGACTTCCTCTATCTTGATCGCGTGGCGGTGGCTGAGCGCGCCCGACGCCTCGGCGTGGGACGTGCGCTCTACGAGGAGATGCACCGCTCGATGCACGGTCGCTTTGCCCGCGTGGCACTCGAGGTCAACCTGCGACCGCCGAATCCCGTGTCGGACGCCTTCCACCAGCGGCTTGGCTACGAGCCCGTGGCGGTGCGCGAACTCGAGGACGGTAAGAAGGCCGTGACGATGTACGTGCGCCCACTCTGACGTTTCACCTTCGGCCAGGCAAGCAATGCACACTTTCCGTCACGCACTGATCGTCACGAGCGCGCTGCTGCTCGCGGGCACCGCCGCAGCACAGCGCCCTGGCGAACCCGTGTTCCCGTTCAGCACCGAGGAACGCTACGACGCCTCGCGCATCGCGCCGTATCGCGGCCAGCACGAGGCCATCTATCGGCACATCGATGCCAACCTCGACGCGCATCTCGCCCACATCCAGCGTTGGCTACGCCAGCCGTCCATCTCGGCGCAGAGTGTCGGCATCACGGAGATGGCCACGATGCTGCGCGACGACCTGCGCGCGCTCGGGTTCCAGGAAGCGGAGGTGGTTCCGACGGACGGGCACCCCGGCGTGTGGGGCTACTACGATGCCGGTGCGCCACGCACGCTGGTCGTCTATATGATGTACGACGTCCAGCCCGTGGAAGAGAACTGGCGCGTGCCGCCGTTTGCGGCGCAGCTCGTGGACACCGAGCTCGGCCAGGTGGTGATGGCGCGCGGCGCGACCAACCAGAAGGGGCCGGAGCGCGCATTCCTCAACGCGCTGTCGTCCATCATCGCGGTGGACGGCAAGCTCCCGGTGAACGTGATGGTGCTCGCCGAGGGCGAGGAAGAGCTCGGCTCGCCGCACTACGGACAGTTGGTGGATCGCTTCGAAGCGCGGCTACGCACGGCGGACGGGGTGTTTTTCCCGTTCAACTCGCAGGCGCCGGACGGCTCAATCGCGATGTCGCTCGGCGTGAAGGGCATCCTGTATATGGAACTCGAGTCGCGCGGTGGCAGTTGGGGCGGCCCGACGCAGGCGGAGATCCACGGGTCGTACAAGGCCATCGTGGATGCACCCGCCTGGCGGCTCACGCAGGCGCTGGCGTCGATGACGAGCCGCGATGGCAACACGATTGTCATTCCCGGCTATTACAACGGCATTCGGCCGCCAACGCCGGAGGAGCAGCGGCTCATCAACGCACTCGCGGCCCGCGGCGGCGACGAACGCGGGCGCGCCTCGCTCGGCGTGGAGCGCTACATCGATGGGCTGAGCGGTCGCGACGTGCTGGTGCGGCAGTTCTACCACCCGACGCTCAACATCAATGGCATCTCGTCGGGCTATGCGGGCGAGGGTGTGAAGACGATCTTGCCACACCGCGCCGTGGCCAAGGTGGATTCCCGGCTTCCGTACGGGCTCTCGCCGGACACTGCACTGGCGCGAATCCGGCGTCATCTCCAGGCCAACGGGTTTGGCGACATCATTGTGCGGCAGCTCTCGGGCTATCCGGCCGCGCAGATGTCAGTAGAGGCGCCGATCATCCAGGCCGCGCTCTCAGTGTACCGGAAGTACGGCATCACGCCGACGCTCGCGCCGCGCTTGGCGGGCAGCGCGCCGTTCTATCAGTTCACCGAGCGACTTGGGCTGCCCTTGTTGTTCAGCGGACTTGGCTATGGCACCGGCGCGCACGCGCCGAACGAGCTGATGTTGGTGCGGCCGGTGGCGGGCTCGCGGGTGGCGGGGCTGGCCGAGATCGAGAAGAGCTACGTGGACCTCCTGTTTGCGCTGCGGAGTGCCGCGCCTGCCTCGCGTCGCTAGCTTGGTGGGGTGAGTCGCGGCGACACGCTGATCCTTCTGCTGCTGGGCGCCATCTGGGGCGCCGCTTTCCTGTTCATCAGGATCGCGGTGCCCCATTTCGGTCCCATCGCGTTGGTGGAGGTGCGCGTGGCGCTCGCGGCAGCGGCGCTGTTGTTAATGCTTGCTGCGCGGCGGCAGGTCGCGACGCTGCGCGGGCACTGGCCCGCGCTCGCGCTCATCGGTGCGCTCAATACGGCGGTGCCGTTCTCGCTCTATGCGTACGCCACACGCACGGTGCCCGCCGGGTTCTCCGCAGTCCTGAATGCCACGGTCCCGCTCTTCGGGGCAATCCTCGGACGCGCGTTCTTCGCGGAGCGGCTGACTGGGCTGCGCGCCTTCGGACTCGGGATCGGATTCGTCGGCGTGCTGATTCTTGTGGCGCCCAAGCTGACCATCGCAGGCGACTTGCTCGCGGTGGCGGCCGCACTCACCGCGTCGTCGATGTACGCACTCTCGGCGCACATCACGCGCCGTCTGTTGCCCGGCATCCCTTCGTTGGCCATCGCCGCCGGCAGCCTGCTCTGCTCGACCGCGATGCTGCTCGTGCCGTCGTTGTTCCTGCTGCCCAGCGCGATGCCGCCGGCCGCCGCGTGGGGTTCGGTGGTCGCGCTTGCCCTCGCGGCAACCGCGCTGGGCTACGTGCTCTACTTCAAACTGCTCGATCGTGGTGGCGCGACCAGCGCGATGGCGACGACGTATCTCATTCCGCTGTTCGGAATGGTCTGGGGCTGGATG
Organism: uncultured Gemmatimonas sp.; assembly: GCA_964414995.1. Taxonomy (GTDB): domain Bacteria; phylum Gemmatimonadota; class Gemmatimonadetes; order Gemmatimonadales; family Gemmatimonadaceae; genus Pseudogemmatithrix. The sequence continues at coordinate 14,565 of CAYPYY010000034.1, read as the reverse complement.
TTTCTCGACGAGGCGGTCACGCTAACAATGCTGAGTGGTTGTGCGTGCATCCTGGCCGGCGTGGCAGTGACTACCTCGCGCGCGGCGGCAGCACCCCGCGGAGACGCCACGCATCGCTGAAGTGCGTGGAGCCGTTGGTGCCGCCGAAGATCACGAGGTCCCCGGAGTGGCGCGAGACGCCGGCGAAGCCTGCGGCGCGCGGTGCGGGCGCGTAACTGCCGGTGGGAATGCGCGTCCACGTGCAGGCGGCCGCTGACGCGTCGAGTGCGTCGAGTCGCCACACCTCGTTCGAGAAACGGTCGGTCGCGTCGTATCCCCCGAACGCCACCAGCGCAGACGACACAGCGTCGTAGGTGAGGGCGCGCTGGCTGAGCGCCGGTGGTGCATTGGCGCAGGTGAGCCGACGCCAGCGCGCGAGAGAATCGCCAATGCCTTCGAGCAGCCACACGACCTCGCGACCGGCCGCTCCCCCGCGGCCCGCGAGAAGAAACAGGCGGTCCGATGCGGCATCAATCACGACGGACCTGCCTGGAATCGCGCCGGGAGCACCGGCGCTCGAGTCCACGCGCACCTGTTGCCACGTGCCGGCCCGGAACGTGGCGTCGTCGAAGGTGAGAATCCACGTGTCGAGGTAGTGCACGGTGAAGCAGTCGGTGCCGCCGTGCACCACGAGGCGCATACGCGCGGCGTCGAACGCGAGCCGTGCGTCCGCGCGTGGCGTGGGCCCGTCGCCGCGAGTCGAGACGCGCGACCACCGGCGTTGTCCGAGCGAGTCGGTTCGCAGCAGCCACGTGTCGGCAAGACACGGTGAGGTGAGACCAAGGGCCCCGCCGAAGAGTGCGAGTTGATCCGTGGTCGCGTCGTGCGCGGCCGCACCGAACCAGCGCGGCTGCGGTACCGCGGTGGTGTCGGGAATTGGCACTGACGTCCACACGGCGACGTCGCCGGCGACGCCGCGCAAGCGCATCACGCGCGGGTTGAGTCGTTGCGGATGCATTGTCTCGTTGCCGAAGGCAATCAGCAGCGCGTCGCCCGAGGAATCGAGGGCGACGCTCGGGCCCACGAGATGCAGCGGCGTGCCTTCGTTGGAGCGGATGGCGGACCACTCCAGCGCAGCAATCTCGGTGGTCGCCCAACGCCGCGCAGACGGCAAGAGTAGCAAAGCGCCGAGCGCGACGATGAGCAGCGAGACGGTCCAGCGGGCTGCTGGCGGCCACGTGGACTCGCGCTCCGTGCTCGCACTCGCCGACGCGGCCGAATCCGCGGCGAGCCCACTGCCGCGCGTGCCGTTGCCGGCGCGTGGGCCTTCGGCGCGCTCCACCGGTGCGGGGCGCGGCGGCGGCGCCGGCAATGCAGCAACCAGCTCGGCGGTCGCAGCCGCCGGCGCGACTTCCAGGTCGCGCCGCAGCCGCTCGCGCAGCCGCTCGAATGCCTGCCGCGCAGACCCGTGATCGCCCGCGGCGATGTGCAG
>CAYPYY010000034.1:0-12994 GCA_964414995.1 uncultured Gemmatimonas sp. | reverse complement strand
GGACCGTCCAGCGCGCGGCCGTCGCTGTCGCGTAACTCCAATCCCCCCAACACGCGGAGCTGCATCATCGGCGGAAAAGGCCTCCTGTAACGCCTAAGAAACGCTCAGGAGGACGGCTCGGCAACGCCGGCGGCCTATATGGCTCCTGCGCCCTCGCGCGTTCACCGTTCACCCGCCTCAGCGGAGCCACGAATGCGTCGTCCGACCACCGTCGCCCTCGCGACTGCCCTGCTCGTATTCCACACGGCCTGCGAACCGACGACCGAGCCGGAGCCCGTGACCTCGCTGACACTCGCGCCGGCCACACCGCTTCTCGTGCCAGGTCAAGTGCTGCGACTGGGCGTGACGGCGCTATCGTCGGGCGGCACGGACCTCTCGGGGCGGCAGGCGCAGTGGTCCAGCAACAACGCCGCCTCGGCGACCGTGGACTCGGTGGGCACCGTGACGGCAATCGCGGCGGGTTCGGCGACGATCACGGCGGCAATCGACTCGGTGACGGCGACCGTTACCGTCACGGTCGCGTCGCCCACGCAGTGGCTAGCCATCGAGACGGGCTTCAGCCACACCTGCGCGCTCACGACCGCCGGAGCCACCTGGTGCTGGGGCTCCAACGGATTCGGCCAAACCGGCGACGGCAGTACCTCGGCAACACGCGCATCGCCGGTGGAAGTGCAAGGAGAGCCAACGTTCGTGTCGCTGCGCCTGGGGATCCACCACTCCTGCGGACTCACCGCCGCCGGTGGGTTGGCCTGCTGGGGGCGCAACGATTTCGGGCAGCTCGCGGACAGCACGACGACGCATCGCAGCCAGGCCGTCAGCAGCGGCGGCAGCCGCAGCTTCTCGATGATCTCGCGCGGCAGCAACAGCAATCACAGCTGCGCGCGTCGCGGTGCGACGACACTCGAGTGCTGGGGCTACAACGGCTTTGGGCAACTCGCCCTCGGCGACACCACGCGGCGCGCGGTGCCGACGGCCGTGACCACGGCGTTCGAGTTCACGCAGTTGAGCGCCGGGTTCCGGCACAGCTGCGGCGTGACCACTGCCGGCGCGGCGTACTGCTGGGGCTCAAACGCGTTCGGGCAGCTCGGTGATGGCACCGACACGTCACGCGCCGCGCCCACACTGGTGAGCGGCGCACAGACCTTTGCCGAGGTGCACGCGGGCTTTCAGCACACCTGTGCGCGCACCACGACAGGGGCGGTCTACTGCTGGGGCGCAAACGATCGCGGGCAACTCGGCACCGGCAACACCACACCGTCACTCGTGCCCGTGCAGGTCACCGGCGGACTGACCTTCACACGGTTGCACGCGTCGTCGTCGCACGGCTGTGGCATCACGGCGGGCAACGCCGCCCATTGCTGGGGCGAGAACAACGAAGGCCAGCTGGGCGACGGCAGCAATATCGATCGGTCCGCCCCGGTGGCGGTGAGCGGTGGGCACGCGTTCGCGCGCATCTCTGGCGGACTGCGCCATCTCTGCGGTCTCACAACGACCGGTACCGCGCTGTGCTGGGGAGGAAATGCCGAGGGCCAACTGGGCGACGGCAGCTTCGACCGCGCGTTGGTGCCGCAGTTGATCGCCTACCGCGGCTATGTCGAACCCATCTACGAAGAGGTGTGGAGCGGCACGGCGGGACCCGCGACCGTCACGCTCCGGCTGCGCGTGATAGGAACCAGCGTGCAGGGCCGCGGAACCTCGAACGATCCCAGCGATCCACCGAGCTCGCAGCTCAGCGTGACAGGGACGATGAACGCGACCGGTGCGGTGTCGCTGTCCCTGCAGCCGCTGCCGCAGCTCTACAATGGCTCGATCATCGATGCGAACGCGGCCGCGATTCCGCTGACGGGCACGCGCACGTCGGCCACGCGAATCACCGGCAGCGTCGCCGCTCCAGGCGGGACGCTCGCGCTCGTGCTGACGCGGCAGTAGCGGCCGCGTCCGCACGAGAGGCCGCGTTAGCCGATCGTGGGGACGGTGGCCCCGTCCACGGCCATTCCCATCGCGTGGTAGCCCTTGTCCACGTAGAGCGTCGTGCCCGTCACGCCGCTGGCCATCGGTGAGCACAGGAAGGCCGCCGCCGCACCGACCTCGGATGCGTCGAGCGCCTGCGGCAGCGGGGCGTTGGCCTCGCAGTAGCGCACCATATTGCCGATGATGCCAATCGCGCTTGCCGCGCGCGACGCGAACGGACCAGCCGAGATGGTGTTGACCCGGATGCCGTACTTGCGTCCCGCCTCGAACGCGAGGACCCGCGTGTCGCTCTCCAGCGCCGCCTTGGCCGAGCTCATTCCACCGCCGTACCCAGGGATGACACGCTCGCTGGCCATATACGTGAGCGACGCCACGCTGCCTCCGCGACGCATCAGCGGGCCGAGTGCCTGCACCATCGAGACCAGCGAGTACGCGCTGGCGCTCACCGCCGCGAGGTAGCCGTTGCGGCTCACCTCGAGCAGCGGCCGCTTGACCTCGGGGCCGTTGGCCAGCGAGTGCACAAGGATGTCGAGCGACTGGTCGCCAAAATCGGCGCGCATCCGCGCGGCGAGGCCCGCGATCGAGAAGTCGCCGACGTCCTTGTAGCGCTTGTTCTCACGCAGGTCTTGCGGCGCGTCCTCGAGTGTGTCGAACACCGCGTCGAGCGGATAGATCTTCTCGAAGTTCAGCAGCGAGCCGTCGCGGAGCTTGCGCGACTCGTCCATCTTCCCGCGCTCGAGCAGGTTGAGGAAGATGTTGAGCGCCGGCGGCCACGTGGCGACGCACACGGTGGCGCCGCATTCAATGAGCGCCTTGGCGATCGCGAACCCAAAGCCGCCGTCATCAGCGACGCCGGCCACGAGGGCGCGCTTCCCAGTCAGGTCAATGTTGAGCATACGGGTGATATGTCAGGGTTTGGGGGGGAGGGCAAGCCCTCTCACTCCGGATGAGCGGCGCGCCGCAGCCGGTCGTGGATGGCGTCCCACTCCGGCGTGAGCGGCGGCCGCTCTACGTAAAGCGTAGTACAGCCGGATTCGTCGGCGGCGTGAAAGGCGTCGTAGAGGTGCGCGGCATACTCCGCCGCGTCGTCGCCGAGCCCGAAGAAGACCTGCACGGCGAAGTCCCGCGGCTGCGACAAGGTACAGAGGATCAGCGCGAGCGCCTCGCCCTTCGCGATCCGCGTCGCGGCGTCGCGCTGGATGTCCTCGAACTGCGTGCGCTCAAACAGCACGACGCGCGCCCGCGGCGCGTAATGGCGCGCGATCATCCCGGGGGCGGGACGCGCTTCGTCCTCGCGCTTCACTTGCGAAGGGCGGCCCGTCGGCCCAACCACGGCCTCGACCGTCGTGCGCGAGATCATTCCGGGCCGCAGGATGACGGGCCGCCCACCGGAAACGTCCACCACCGTGCTCTCGATGCCCACGCGTGTGCGCCCTGCGTCGAGAATCAGATCCACCGCCTTGCCGAGCCCGCGCGCGACTTGCAGGGCCGTCACCGGGCTCACCTCGGTGAAGCGGTTCGCGCTCGGGGCCGCAAGCGGAAAGCCACAAGCCTCGATCAGCGCGAGCGCCACGGCGTGGTCGGGCACGCGCGCGCCGAAGGTGTCGAGTCCCGCCGTGAGCGCATCCGGCACGATGGCCTTGCGACGGAGCACCAATGTGAGCGGACCGGGCCAGAACCGACTCGCCAGTTCATCGGCCATCAGCGGCCACTCGGCCGCGAGCTCGCGCGCCTGCTGGAGCGAGGCGACGTGCGCGATCAGCGGATTGTGTCGTGGGCGGCCCTTGGCCTCATAGATGCGCGCGATGCTGGCGGGGTCGAGCGCGCTGCCGGCCAGGCCGTACACGGTTTCCGTGGGCATCGCGACGAGTCCACCGCCACGGATGATGCCCGCGGCATACGCGATCACCTCGTCGTCGGGCGACTCCGCATCAACGGCGATGATCTCTGGTCGGCGCGTCACGGATTGAGCGCCGCGCTCGCGCGCCGCGCGCAGTCGGCGAGCAGGGCCGCGGCCACGAGCAGGGTGTCCTCGTCGGGATCGAAGCGGGGCGTGTGCACGCCAGCGCGGGTGCGGCCTTCGCGCCAGGTACCGAGTCGCATAAAGCAGCCCTCGGTGCGCTCCGTGTAGAACGCAAAGTCCTCACCACCCATATTCGCGACGGCGAGCGAGCGCAGCACGTCGTCGCCGAGCAGGGCCCGCGCGGATTCCTGCGCCCACCCTGCCGCACGCTCGCCATTCATCAGGGGCGGCGTGCCCTCCTTGAGCGTCACACTCGCAGTGCAGCGGTGCACGGCAGCGACGGCGGCAGCCACCTCGCGCACACCATCGCAGAGCAACGCGCGCGTGTCGGGCCGCGTGGCGCGAATCGTTCCGGCGCAGTGCGCGGTTTCGGGAATCACGTTCGGCGCCGAACCCGCCTGCAGTGCGCCGACGGAGACGACGCCGGGGAGCGCAGGATCGAGGCGACGCGAGACCAGCGTTTGCACCTCAAGCACGAACGCGGCCATCGCAACCACGGGATCGATCGTGTCCTGCGGACGCGCACCGTGGCCGCCGCGACCGGTAAACGTCACCTCGAACGTATCCGTGCTCGCGGCGAGCGGTCCTGCGGTCGCGACGACCTCACCGACTGTGTAGCGCCAGTCCACGTGCGCGCCGAAGATCGCGCCGACGCCGTCGAGCGCGCCTTCTTCAATGAGACGCGGCGCACCCTCGCCTACTTCTTCGGCGGGCTGAAGCAGGATGCGCACTTCACCAACCGCGGGATCACGCGCGAGCAGCATTCCCGCGCCGACTGCCCAGGTGGCGTGCATATCGTGACCGCAGGCGTGCATCACGCCGGGGTTCGTGGAGGCGAAGGGCAGGCCGGTGGCTTCGGTGATGGGCAACGCGTCAATGTCTCCGCGCACGGCGACAGCGACGCCGCCCCTGGCACGCCCCGGAATGCGCGCGATCAGGCCCGTCTGCGCCGCATCAACCACGTCGGTGATGCCGCAGCGCAGCAACCCCTCGCGCAGTCGCACGCGCGTTTCGCGCTCGCGCCACGACAGCTCGGGGTGCTGGTGCAGGGCGCGGCGTAGCGCGACGAGGAACTCACGGTCGCCGTCGAGGAACTGACGCGTGATCTTCTCTGGCAGGGTACTCACGGCGCACGCAGCTCCTCGGTGCGTACCGTCAGCGCGTCGATGCGCCCGCGGTCCACCGCCACACCGATGCCCGGCTGCTCCAGCGGCACCTTTACCATCCCGTCGCGCATCGTCCATTCGGGCGTGACGATGTCCTGCGCCCAATACCGTGCGCTGGGCGAGAGATCGCCGGGCAGCGTAAAGTTGGGCAGCGAGGCCAGCGCGACGTTGTACGCGCGACCAATGCCGCTCTCGAGCATTCCACCGCACCACACGGGGACGGCGCGCTCCTCACAGAAGTCGTGGATGGCCAGGCTCTGCGCGAATCCGCCCACGCGACCGGGCTTGATGTTGACGATGCGGCCGGCGCCCAGCGTGACCATATCCTGCGCGCGCTCGAGGGACGTGATGGACTCGTCGAGGCAGAGCGGCGTGCGCAGGCGCCGCTGCAGTTCGGCGTGCCGCACGAGATCATCGTGCGCGAGGGGCTGCTCAATCATCATCAGGTTCAGCGGGTCGAGGGCGATCAGGCGATCGGCGTCGTCGAGCGTGTACGCGTTGTTGGCATCGGCCATCAGGTGCGCGTCGTCGCCGCAGGCGAGCCGCACGGCCGCGACCCATTCGACATCGGTGCGCGGCGCGATCTTGATCTTCACCTTGCGATACCCCGCGGCGAGCGCTTCGGTCGCCTTGGCCACGAGCGTCGCCTTGTCCTTCTGGATGCCGAGCGAGATGCCGGTGGCAATCTCTGAGCGCGTGCCGCCGAGGAGGCGTGACAGCGGGAGACCCGCGTGCAGCGCGCCGAGCGCCCAACAGCCCATCTCGAGCGCGGCCTTGGCCATATGGTGCCCGCGGATGTCGCGCTCGAGCACGGCGTGCACGTCCGTGTGCGATTCGAGGCGAACGCCAAGCAGTCGCGGCGCGAGCCAGCGCACGATCGTCGGCCACGCGGTGTCAATCGTCTCGCTCGAATAGTTCGGCGCATCGTCCACCACGCACTCGGACCAGGTGTGCGCACCCTCGCGATCCTCCAGCTCGAGGAGGAGGATGCGCCGCTCACGCATCTCGCCGGACGAGATGCGGAAGGGTTCGCGCAGGGGGAGCCGGATCTCCCGCAGGGTGATGCGATCAAGCTGGATCACGTGGCGCTCCCGCGCGCGAGCACGTAGGTGCCGCCATCGGCATCGGCGAGAAAGCCGGTGACGCGGTACCCGTGCGACTGATAGTGTTGAAAGGCCGCGCGCGTCGCAAAGCGCCAGCGGCGCGCGGCGGCGAGGTCGCCGGCGGCGAGCGCGGTAATGTCGCGCGGGACGCGGACGCCGACCTGCGCGGCGAGGTCGCGCGTGCCATCGCGGGCGTCGCGGTCGACCGCCAGCGGAAGTCCGTGCGGCAGCGCGGTCGTAGCGGCCGCTGCTGCCGCAGGGTCCACCGCCCACGACACCACGAAGCGGTCGGTGGGCATATCGCCCTGCAGTGGGGAGTTGGTGGAGTCGCCGTACATCGACTCCACGAACGTGTCCACGCGTGCGCCCATCCGATTCAGGTTGAGATGCGCGTTGCGCGCGACGAGGGGATCGTAGGTCCAGAGAATCGTCGCGATGCCGAGCGAGGCACAGTGCGCGCGCTGAAAGGCCTTGAGTCGCTCGCCGATGTGTCGGCCGCGCGCCTCTGGGCGCACCGCGAGCATATCCGACCAGTGAATCAATTGGCCGTCGCGCACACCGGTGACGCCGAAGACGAAGCCGAGCATTGTCCCGTCATCGGCGAAGGCCCCGGCGGTGATACCGCCCGTTTCCTGCGCGACCAAGAGCATCGCGGCGGGAATCTTCTCGGTGAATCCCGCGCCCCAGGTGAGCTCCTGCAGGGCGACGCACTGGGCGCGATCGGCGTGCGAGGCAAAGTGGCGAATGATCACGGTGGTAAATTACGCCCGATGCGACCCCTGTGCCTTGTCCTCGCTCTGCTGTGCGCGCCCGCGCTGCTTGGCGCGCAGGCGGACTCGACGACGCGGCCGCCGGGCGCATTCACGATGGTCGAGGTGCGACGGTTTGGCGTCACCGTCGTGGCGGGCAGCATCGCGTACCTGGGTGACCAAGCGTTGCGCGATGCGCTGCAGCGGCCCGGGGTGCAGAGCAGCGAACTGCTCGACGGCGCGGCGCGGTTCGGCAACGCCTATGGTGCGCCGGGCGTGCTCGTGCTTGGCGCGGCGATGTGGGGTGGCGGGCTCGTGGCCAAGCGACCCGTGCTGGCGACCGCAGGGCTGCGCGCAATCGAGGCCATCACGGTGAGCGGGCTGGTCACGCAGGGGCTCAAGGTCACGGCAGGGCGGGCGAGGCCGTTCACGTCGCCGGACAATCCTGCGGACTGGAAGCTGTTTCGCGCCGACGATCCGGTCGAGGGCAGCTATGCGTCTATGGCCTCCGGCCACGCGACCGCTGCCTTCGCGTTTGCCTCAGCGGTGACTGCGACCGTCAAGCGTCGCGCACCCGAACGCGCGCGCGCCGTCGGAATCATCACCTACGGCGCTGCCGCGGTGACTGCCTATGCACGGATGCACGACGACAAGCACTGGCTCTCAGACGTGACCGTGGGCGCCGGCATCGGTACCGTGACGGGATGGGCGATCACGCGATGGCACGACACGCGTCCGGATAATCCCATCGACCGCGTCTTCCTGCGACCATTCGTCGCACCCGCGCACCGCGGCGCGACGATGATCGGCGTCACGTTCAGCACACGGTGAACGGGATCTTCATCACTGCCGAGCTCGAAGGCGAGCTCGCCAAGCGCATCCACGCGCTGCAGGAGCAGTTCGACCCCAAGATGGCGCGTGCGCTACCGCCGCACATCACGCTCACCGGCTCGAGTGGGGCGGGACCACTCCCACCGAGCACGCCGGTGAAGACGCTCAAGGAGAAGATCCTGCCGGTCGCGGCGCGCTTTGCACCCATCACGCTGCACTTCGGGCCGCCGGAACGGTTTGTGGGACGCAACATCGTGTCGTTGCGGCTGGACCCACACGGCCCGATTCGCGGACTGCACGAGGCGCTCAAGAACTGCGGGTTGCCGTTCGGCCAGGCGCGCTATCCGTTCACGCCGCACTGCACGCTGAACCTGTATCCCGAGCTCACGGCTGCCAACCTACGTGCGATGATGGCGGTGCGAATCACCGAGCCGTTCACGATTCGGCTACTGCGCGTCTACCACACGCACGAGCCGCAGGCACCCGATCTCTTGTTTGAAGTGCCGCTGACCGGCAGTACGCCGGACGGCCGTTCGCGGCGAGCGTAAGCCTTCGCCGTCGCGCTTGCGTGTGAGAGCGGCGACTTAGCGCAGCGCCTTCGCGATCGCGCCCTCGATATCCTGGCGTCCACCGGTGCCGCCGTACACCACCTTGCCCGTGCGATCGAGCACGACGACGTAGCTCGTCGCCGGCACGTCGTAGGCCTCGACCGCGTTGCCGCGGCGATCATAGAAATGCGTGAAGCCCTGCAGGTGCTCGGCCACATATCGCCGCACGCGCTCGTCGGACTGGTTGACGCTCACGGCCACGCCCACGAACCGCACTTGGTCCCGGTACTTGCGCTGCGCCGCCGTGATGGTCGGCTCGAGTTCACGGCAGTTCGCGCACCACGTGGCCCAGAACTCGATCACCGTCGCCTTGCCGCCACCGATGACCGACGAGAGATCCGCGGCCTGGCCGGTCAGCGTTTCCACGGCGGCGCCGGGCGCCGCCGTGCCGAGCGGCAGTCCGACCTCCTGCGCGGTCAGCGACTCGGGTGCCACAACGGCGAGGGTCAGCGCGACGAGCGCGCGACGAATGCGAGCGATCATATCAGCAGTTTCCCCATCTCGATCAAGTAGTACTGCGCGACGCCGATCATCACGACGCCAAACCCCTTCTTCACCCAGTTCATCCAGTTGCCAGCGCGCGGGAGCCGGCCGAGCGCGCCGCTCGAGAGACCGACCACGACGAGCAGCGTGCACATTCCGAGCGAGAACGCGAGGAGATACACGAAACCGAGCGTGGGGCTCCCTTGCGAGCTCACCCAGGTCAGGATGGCCGCCATCACCGGCGCCCCGCAGGGCGCAGCGACGAGCCCCGACACCGCACCCATAATGAAGGCGCCGCTGGCCCGGCCCGCCGTGCCCGCGGTGGCTGCGCGCGAGGCAATAGACTCCGGCAGCCGAATCGGGATCACGTCGAGCATTGCGAGGGCGGCGAGCAGCATCAGGTTCGCCATCGCGAAGTACAGCCACGGATTCGTGCTGATGGTGCCGAACATCGTGCCGGTGACGCCGGCGATAAGCCCGAGCGTGGAGTAGACCGCGGCGAGCCCGACCACGTACGCGCCCGTGAGTACGGCGCTGCGCCACTTGGGCGACGCCTCCGCACCCACCGACTGCCCGCCGACGATCGCCGCCGTGATCGGGATCATCGGATAGATGCAGGGATTCAGGCTCGTGAGTACGCCCGCCACGAAGACGAGCCCCAGCGCGGTGAGCGGGCTCGACGACAACTGCGTGGTGAGGGCGGAGAAGTCCATTGCTATTGAAATGTCAGGGTGCGGGGCGCACCCCAAGAATGACGAGTGGCGTGCCGGAGCGCACGACTCCGGCGAGCCGCTGATGCAGCACGATGCCCGGGTGGGTGGCCCGAAGCTCGACGCGTCCCCCAAGTGAATCGTTGAGGGTGCCGACAAGTTCGCCAGCGCGAAGGCGATCACCCGGGCGCACCGCGGGCGACCACTCGCCGTCCGACTCAGCGAGCGTGACCGCGCGATGTGGCAGGATCTCGGCTGAGGGCACCTGCGACTCTAGCCCGGACTGCGCCCGCGCGCTGCGAGCCAGTGCCTCACCTGCCGTATCTGCAGCGGGCAGCATCCCAAACGACGCGAGCACGCGGCGCGCACCGAGCACGAACGCCTCGGTGGCGGCCGAATCCTCGCGCGTCGTACCGGCCTCGAACACCGTGATGGCCGGCACGCGTGAGAGATGTGCCGCCGTCTGCAGGAACCGCGAGGCGGCCAGCGTCCGCGGGCCGGCGTCGTCCCAGACGATCACAGGCACGCCCCACTGAAGCGCGAGGCCGAGAGCGAGCGAATCCACCCGCGGGTCGAGGCCGGGGCGCGCGGCGTAGGCGAACCGTCCGACCGCCTCGTCGCCGTCGGAGCCGTGCAGGTCCACGAGATAATCGCTTTGTGCTACTAATTCACGGAGAATCTGCGCGGCGAGGCGCTCCGTCGGCCGGCCGGCGCTGTCGCCTGGGAACACCCGGTTCAGGTTGAGCGAGTCCAGCGGCGAGAGCTGCGCGAGCCCCGCGGCGTAGCCGGCGGCGTTGGCGGGAGCCAGCAGCAAGACCCGGCCGCGGAGGAGCTGGCCGTCCAGTTCCGTGCGCAGCCGCTCGACCGCCCGCACGGCGGCGACCTTCCCGCCGTGCACGCCTGCCACGAAGGCGACCGTCGGTCCCTCGGCCGTCGCCGCCAGCTCGATAATCGGCAGCGGCTCGGGCGCCGCCGGGGCGCCACAGGCGGCGGTGATGCAGAGCACGGCGCCGAGGGTATGGCGGAGTGCAGGCTGAAACATCCGGGCCCCTCGACTCGTCTCTGTCCTGTCACTCCATAGGAGCGCTGCAGTGGTGGACCGCATTCGTTCAATCTATCTGGCCCTGCGCAGCACCCTCGAGGCATCGTGGCTGCCGCTGACCGTGGGGCTGACCGCGATCGGCCTGCTGTTCGGCCTGACGCCCGAAGCCTAGCGGCCTCCAGCGCGCCCGCCGGGCGCGCCGCGACTGTCGCGGACGTCCTGAACGTCCCTGCCGACAGCCGCTAGATTTCCTGCGGTGTGCGCCGCGGGGGACCCGCACGGGGTCTCTCGCGGCGCGCCGATTCCCACCCTCGGCATCGCAGCCAGGAGAGCGCGCGTGGCACCGCAGTTCATCTATGTAATGAAGGCGCTGAAGAAGGTCATCCCTCCTTCGCGCATCATTCTCGACGACATCTGGCTGTCGTTCTATCCCGGCGCCAAGATCGGCGTGCTCGGCGCCAACGGCGCGGGCAAGTCGTCGCTGCTGCGCATTATGGCCGGCGTGGACACCGAGTTTCAGGGCGAGGCCTGGGCGCACAAGGGCACGCGCATCGGCTATCTGCCGCAGGAGCCCGAGCTCGATCCCTCGCTCGATGTGCGCGGCAACGTGGAGCTCGCGGTCAAGGCGCAACGCGACGCGCTCAACGAGTTCAACGCCATCTCGCTCAAGTTCGCCGAGCCCGATGCGGACTTCGACGCGCTGATGGAGCGGCAGGCGAAGCTGCAGGAGTACATCGACCAGCACGACCTCTGGAACCTCGACAACAAGATCGAGGTGGCGATGGACGCGCTGCGGCTCCCGCCGGCAGACTCGGCGGTCACGCATCTCTCCGGCGGCGAGAAGCGTCGCGTTGCGCTCTGCAAGGTGTTGCTCGAGGAGCCGGATATGCTGCTGCTCGACGAGCCCACGAACCACCTCGACGCCGAATCGGTGGCCTGGCTCGAGCATCACCTCGAACGATTCCCCGGCACCGTGGTGGCGATCACGCACGACCGCTACTTCCTCGACAACGTGGCCAAGTGGATCCTCGAGCTCGACCGCGGCAAGGGCGTGCCGTACGAGGGCAACTACTCCGGCTGGCTCGAGCAGAAGCAGCAGCGGCTGGCGCAGGAAGAGAAGCAGGCGAGCGCGCGCCAGAAGACCCTGCAGCGCGAGCTCGAGTGGGTGCGGATGGCGCCCAAGGCGCGACAGGCCAAGAGCAAGGCGCGTCTGCAGGCCTATGAACAGCTCGCCAGCGAAGCGCAGAACGATCGCGTGATGCAGAACGAGATCGTCATCCCGCCCGCGCCGCGACTCGGCAATGACGTGGTGCGCGCGAAGGGCCTCAAGAAGGCCTTCGGCGACAAGCTCTTGTTCGACAACCTGAACTTCGATCTGCCGCGCGCGGGCATTGTGGGCATCATCGGGCCCAACGGCGCGGGCAAGACGACGCTGTTCCGGATGATCAACGGGCTCGAGAAGCCCGACGCCGGACAGCTCACGATCGGCGAGACGGTGGTGATCTCGTACCAGGACCAGCACCGCACGCTCGAGGGCAAGCGCACGCTGTGGGAGGAGATCTCCGGCGGGCGCGAGCAGATTGTGGTCGGGAAAAAGGAACTCAACTCCCGCGCCTACGCCTCGAGCTTCAACTTCAAGGGCGCCGACCAGCAGAAGCTCGTGGCGAACCTGTCAGGCGGTGAGCGGAACCGGCTGCACCTCGCCAAGACGGTGATGCAGGGCGGAAACCTGCTGCTGCTCGACGAGCCGACGAACGACCTCGATGTGGATACGCTGCGCGCGCTGGAAGAGGCGCTGCTCGATTTCTCGGGGTGCGCGGTGATCATCTCGCACGACCGCTGGTTCCTCGACCGGGTGGCGACGCATATCCTGGCGTTCGAGGGGGACTCGGAAGTGGTCTGGTATGAGGGGAACTACCAGGGCTACATCGAGGACCTGAAGCGGCGGAAGGGGCCGGATGCGGATCAGCCGCATCGGCTTAAGTACAAGCCGTTGGTTAGGTAGCTGCAACTGCAACTGCAGATGTAAGATGTGAGATTTATGATGTAAGAAACTGCAACGGCAGTTGTGAGTTCTGAGTAGTGAGTTCTGAGAGTCAGGATTGGCTGATTCTCAATACTCACAACTCAATACTCACGACTGCTTTTTGCTTTTACTGGGTTGCCGGGGCGCTGTTCTCTTGGTGGCGCTTTAGACCAAGCTCGGGTCCTGAAACGACGCCTCAGGGAACTCCGTACGTGGGGCTCGTTCCCGCGTGGACTATCGCGCGCCGGACTTGTATCGCAATGTAGATGCACCCCCAACCAG
>CAYPYY010000033.1:23661-25460 GCA_964414995.1 uncultured Gemmatimonas sp. | reverse complement strand
ATGGCGGCTTCGCATTCCGTGATCAGCGTGAACGCCTGCATCGCGCGCTCCTTCACGCGGGCTGGTGCCGGCGTGGCGTCCACGATCGCGCGAATGTGCTTGAGGTGGCGCCCGTGCGGCTGCGGCGGCACCGCGAAGTCCACCTTCTTGCACGCGATCTGCCCCCGCATCACGGTGGTGATCTGCACCGTCACGTCGGCGATGCCGAGCACGCGTGGCAGGTCGAGCACGAACTGGTCCGGCAGACCGGCGTCGAGGAGCGCGCCGAGGCACATATCGCCGGCGATGCCAGAGAACGGATCGAGAATCGCGATTCGAGTCATTGACGAAAGTTACTGCGTGCCGTGCTTCGCTAGCTTTCGGTGTGCTGCAATTCGACGCTTCCCACACGCCCTACGACCTGCTCGGCGGCGCTGACGCCGTGCGCGCCGTCGTTGATCGCTTCTACGACCTGATGGATACCGCGCCCGAAGCGAAGGATGTGCGGGCCTTACACGCGGCGAGTCTCAAGGTCTCGCGCGAGAAGCTCTACCTCTTTCTTACCGGCTGGCTCGGCGGCCCGCAGCTGTACGTGGAGAAGTACGGCCACCCGATGCTGCGCGCGCGGCACCTGCCCTTCTCCATCGGCGAGCGTGAGCGCGACCAATGGCTGTGGTGTATGGAGCGCGCGCTCGCCGAGCAGCCGATGCCCGACGAGCTTCGCGCATACCTACTGCAGCGCCTGCGGCCGCTCGCCGACCATATGCGCAACCAGTAGCGGGCGCGCTACCAGCGATAGCTCGCGCCGGACCCGGTGTTGAAGACGACCACCTCGCTGTCCGCGCGCAGGCGACCCGCCTTCACGAGCTGACGCGTCGCTTCGAGGGCGGCGCCCCCTTCGGGCGCTGCATCGATGCCGCTGCGGGACGCGAGCAGGAACGTTCCCGCTCGAATCGCCTCCTCGCTCACGGCTTCCGCGTCGCCGGCGCTCTCTCGCAGCGTGCGCAGCGTCAGTCGGTCTCCCAGCGGTCCGGGGACCCGCAGGCCGCTGGCGTGCGTGGTGGGATTCTCCCACGCGGTCGCGCGCTCCTCGCCGGCGTGGAACGCGCGCACCAGCGGCGCGCAGCCCGATGCCTGCGCAATGATCATCCGCGGCTTCACACTCTCGGCGGGCAGCCAACCCCAGGCGAGCATTTCCCCGATGGCCTTCCAGATGCCAATCGTGCCCTCGCCGCCGCCGGTGGGATACACGATCGCGTCCGGGAGACGCCAGCCCAGCTGCTCGGCGACCTCGTAGCCCATCGTCTTCATCCCCTCGACACGGTACGGCTCGCGCACCGTGGCGACGTTGAAGAAGCCACTCTCCTTCGCGAACGCCATCGTCGCCTTCCCGGCGTCGCCGATGTGGCCCGGCAACAGCACAAGTTCGGCGCCGAACGCGCGAATGGAGCCGAGAATAGGCGGCGGCGTGGTCTCCGGCGCGAAGATGCGGCACGGTAGGCCGGCGGCCGCCGCGTAGGCCGCCAGCGCGATGCCCGCGTTGCCCGCGGTCGGCACGCAGACACCAGGCAAGCCCAGTGCCTTTGCCCGCGTCACAGCCATCATCAGGCCGCGGGCCTTAAAGCTCGCCGTCGGGTTCAGTCCCTCGTCCTTCACCCACAGCCGACGCACCCTGAGTTCCGCGGCGAGGGACGGCAGCTCGACCAACGGCGTCATCCCCTCACCGAGCGTCGCCGGCTGTTCGCTCGCGAGCAGCGGCAGCGCCGCGCGGTAGCGCCACAGGCTTGCGTCGTTCGTGACTGCGGCACGCGGCACCGTGG
>CAYPYY010000033.1:0-23561 GCA_964414995.1 uncultured Gemmatimonas sp. | reverse complement strand
GCGCGGTAGCGCCACAGGCTTGCGTCGTTCGTGACTGCGGCACGCGGCACCGTGGCGGGATAGCGCACGAGCAGCGGCTGACCGCAGTCCGGGCACAGCGACGCGAGCCGCGTGCCGTCGGGCTGGGTGTACTGGCAGGCGCTGCAATGGAGAGACCACATCTGGAGTCTGAGGGAGAGGGTCTTGAGGCCGCCGGCGATCGCCGCGCGTCGAGTCTAGGTATCGTCCGTCGGAAGTGGCGCATCGATCGCAGGGTCCGTCGGCTCAGCGGAGGAGCCGGGGATCGGCACACCAAGCCCCTCGAGCACCCGCCGCGCGCTCGCCTCGCTGAACCCCTCTAACGCGGCAATCTGCTCAACCGTTGCGTCCTTCACGCCCTGCAGCGAGCCGAAGGCCTGAAGGAGCACGCGCCGTTTGACGGGTCCCACACCGGGGAGCTTGAGCAGCTCACTCGTCACGGTACGCAGGGTCCGACGCTTGCGATTGTACGTCACGGCCGTGCGGTGTGCCTCGTCGCGAATCTGCTGCAGCAATCGGAGCGCGGAGGAGCGTCGCGACAGGCGCAGCGGCTCGCTGCGGCCGCGGACGAAGACCTCTTCGTCGCGTTTTGCCAGCCCAATCAGCGGCACCTCTCCGAGCCCCAACTCGCGCAACGACTCGTCGGCGGCGCTCAGCTGCCCCTTCCCGCCATCCACGACGATGAGGTCGGGCAACGGCTTCTGCTCGTCGAGGCGACGCCGGAAGTAGCGGCCCACCACCTCGCGCATACTCTGGAAGTCATCCGGACCGAGCGCTTCGTCCACCGTCTTCACGCGCATCGTCCGGTATTCCGCGCGGCGCGGCCGCGCGTTCTCGAACCACACAATGCCGCCGACGCTGTCCTTGCCCTGTGACGTCGAGTTGTCGAAGCAGATGATGGATCGCGGCAGACGGCTCATCCCCAGTGCCTGCCCTAACTCGTAGACGGGGTCCGCGGCGCGTTCGTCAGTCTCCTGCTCGGCCAGTTTGAACTCCTCGAGCAGGTGGCGCGCGTTCTGCTCGGCCAGGTCGAGAAGTTCGCGCTTCGGCCCGCGCTGCGGAATCAGCAACCGCGCGTCGCCGGCCAGTGCCTGTTCGAACAGCGGGCGATCCTCGAAGTCGAACGGCAGGAGGAGTTCGCGGGCGCGCGCCGGCGCCTTCAGGTACGAGCCGACCAGATACGTCGCGAGCACGTTGCCGTCCGCCTCGCCTTCCACGCCTTCGAGGAAGCGGTGCTCGCGCGCGACCAGCTTGCCCGCGCGAATCCGGAGCAGCGTAGCCGCCGCATCGTCGCCGTCGCGGGCATAGCCGACGACGTCGCGGTCGCCGCCCTCGACCTCGAGCACCACCGTCGGCTCCTCGAGGCGCTGCAGCCGCGTGATGGCATCGCGTAGCTCCGCGGCGCGCTCAAAGTCCAGCGCCTCGGCCGCTGCCTCCATCTTCTGCTGCACGCGTCGTACGACATCGTCGGTCCGGCCGTCAAGAAAATCCACGACCTCGGCGATCATCGCGCGGTACTCGGCCTCCGATTGCAAGCCGACACAAGGCGCCTTGCAGCGGCCGATGTGATAGTCGAGGCAGGCGCGCTCGGGCATCTCGCGCGGCATATCGTAGCGACAGGATCGCACCGTGAAGATCCGCTTCACCACGTCGAGCGCGCGCCGCATTGCGGCCACGTCCGTGTACGGGCCGAAGTAGCGCCCGCCGTCGCTCTGCAGCCGCCGCGTCACGAACACGCGCGGGTACGGCTCCTGCACGGTCACCTTGATGTACGGGTACGTCTTGTCGTCCCGCAGCATCACGTTGTACTTCGGGCGGTGCTCCTTGATGAGATTCTGCTCGAGGATCAGCGCGTGCGCTTCATCCGGCACGACGATCGTCTCGAGATCCGCGATCAGCTCGACGAGGCGGCGGGTCTTGGGATTGTCCCAGTGCTCGGAGCCGAAGTAGCTCCGCACGCGGGGTCGCAGGCGCTTGGCCTTGCCCACATACAGAATCCCCCCGTCCGCATCCTTCCACAGGTAGACGCCGGGACTCTCGGGGAGGTGCGCGAGTTGCTGCGCGACCCGTTCAGGCGCGACGGGCACGGTCCGCCCCGCTGAGGCGCGCGATGCCGAAATACGACAGGCCGAACACGCCGCAGACCACGACGCCGAGGAGTAGCGGCGGCATCCCGCCCGCGACGCGCACCGAGACCAGACTCGCCGCTGCGGCGAGCAGTGCCGTCCCCCACAGCGTCAGTGATTCGCTGCGCGCGACGCGCACCGCGCCGATGCGCCGCTCCACCGCGCGGCGCAGCAGCCACCATTCCAGCAACGCCCCGATGCTGGAAGCCGCCGTCAGCACACCAATGCCCCACTGCGCATCGATGTCGAGCGCCCGCGGAAGCGTCAGCGCGAGCCCCGCGCCCAGCACCGCGCCGGTCACCACGCGCGCGACCGCGTATCGAAACGGCGTGCGCGTATCGTGCAGCGCAAACAGCGCCGACGCATAGAGTCGCCCGCTCGTTGATGCGAGCAGGCCGATCGCCGATCCGCCGAGGGCCGCCCACACCCACGAGGCGTGGTCCCGGGTGAACCGCCCGCCTTCGTAGAGTGCGGCGGCCAAGACCCATCCAATCGCGACAAATGCGACGGCACTCGGAATCACAAAGAACGCCACGCGCCGCAGCCCGCTCTCGAGGCGTGAACGGAGCGCCGCGGCAACCTCGGCCGCCTCACCGGTGGCGCCGGACATCGCCGGCAACTCGGCCGCCGCGATGCTGATCCCGAAGAGTGAGACCGGGAGGATCGCAATCGCTTGCGCGTACGCCAACGTCGCGAGGGCGCCTACGCCTAGAAAGCTCGCCACGAGCGTATCCACGTACGCGCTCACCTGCACCACGCCCCGCGTGGCCACTGCCGGCCCGAACCGCCCAATCACCTCGCGCACCTGACCGGCGCTCGGTCCTGCACGCAGCGCGAGGCCGCGCTCGACCTGCCACACCGTAGGCAATTGAATCACCAGCTGCAGGAACGCGCCCAGAACACTCGCCCACGCGACCGTCACGGCCAGCCGCTCCATCCCCTGCTCCGGTCCCTTCCAGAGGAGGGCGGCGATGATCGCCGCATTCCAGAGCACCGGCGACACGTACGAGAGGAAGAACCGCCGATGCGAGTTCAGTACGCCGAGGCACCAGGCCGAGAGTACCAACAACCCGAGGCCGGGGAAGATGACGCGCACCAAGAGCACCGTGAGATCCCGCGTCTCGCCCGCAAATCCCGGCGCGAGCACCGCGACGAGCCACGGCGCGCCCAACACGCCCACCGCGACGACAACACTGACGAGCAGCGCCAGCAGTCCGAGCACCGCACCCGCGAGGCGTCCGGCGTCCTCGTGCCGGCCTTCGGCGATCAGTCGTGAATACGCCGGGATGAACGACGCCGAGAGCGCGCCCTCACCGAGCAGGTTCTGCAGGAGGTTTGGAATGCGAAACGCCGCCGCCAAGGCGTCCGCCGCATCACCACTGCCAAGGTAGTGCGCGCTGACGCGCTGCCGGACGAGCCCGAAGAGTCGGCTGAGCAGAATCCCCGCCGCGACGAGTCGGGCTCCGCCTGTGCGCATCACGCGCCGACCAGCGCCCCCGCGTGCATCGCCGCGCCCGCCTTCAGCTGCGCGAGCAACAGGTCGCCGTGGCGCGCCAGGAGCGGCACCGGGTTCAGTCGCCGCTCCTGCCGCTGGTTCTCCGGCATCAGCGACGCGCGCACGCTGGCGAGGTCGTTGACGGCGTCGGTGGCCCGCGCCCGCGCCGCCGCGCGCAGCCGGCGCTCGAGCCGGTCCACGCGATGCAGCATCTGATGGCGGGCGCCCTCGATCACGCGCTCGGGCACCAGGTGCTCCAAGGCGGCCGACTGCTGGGCGAGCGACCCCAGCCGCGATGCCAAGTCGCCGCGCAGGCCCTCGAGCGCCGCGCGGATCTCCGCCGGCATTGCGCGGTCGCCCACGCGAGTCTCCGCCTGGTGCGGGTGACGAATGTCGTCGAGCACCATTCCGAGGCGGCCGAGGCGCCGATCGATGTTCGGCTCGACGATCGTCGCGGACCAGCGCGGCAGCGCAAGCGGCGCGGCCACGCCGAGGCCATCGGCCACCGCACTGACTTGTGCGAAGTACGCAATCTCACCGGGCCCCGCGACATAGGCGACCGAGGGCAGGATGCGCCGCTCCACCACCGGCCGCAGCAAGACGTTGGCGCTGATCACGGAGTCGGCACGCTGCACCACATCCGCCGCCTGTGAGATCGGGATGCGCTCCTTCACGCCAGCAAGTGAGCGGAACACGAGCGAGAGCTTCGGCACGCGGGCCACCTGCGCCCGGAACCCCGCGCGTTCAATGGCGACCATTCGGAGCGCGAGCGCTTCATCAATTGTCGCGGCGCGGCGTAGCGCCTCGACCAGCGTCGGGCGCGCCGCGGCACGCGTGGCCGGATGCCAACTGTCGAGCACCGCGATGCCGTGCGGCTCAAGCAGCGCACGCAGAAAGCGCACGTACGCAGTGCCGATGGTGACGTCGGGTTGGTACGCGGCGCGCAGCGCGTCGAGGTACGATCCGTGCGGCGCTGAGCCCGCGGCCTGGACCAGCGCCTCAAACTGCTCGCTCGTGTCGCCGAGTGGCATCTCGGCCATCACGACGCCCTCGTTGCCACGCCGCGGGATGGAGAGCCGCCGCACGCCGCCCTCGACCGCGATGGCGGTCCACGCCGCCTCCGCGAAATCGGCGTCGTCAGTGGCGGCCCAGAACACCGGCGCCGTCGGAATGCCCGTTGCCCGCTCGATGCGGTCGGCCAGCGCCAGCGCGCTCATCGCCTTGAGCAACGTGTACAGCGGACCGCCGAAGAGTCCAGGTTGCTGGCCCGTCGTGACCACGATGCCGTTGGCCGCCGCCACGCGCTCCAGCCGCTCGGCGGCCGCGCCCGAGGGGTCCAGCGCCGGCCGCAGACCGGCCAGCCAGCGACTCGCCGCAAACTCCGCGCGCACCCGCTCCGCGTGCGCCCGCCAGGCGTCGGCACCGCTCGGGCGCGTCGGATACCACTCCGGCGGCGCATCGCCTTCCTGCGCGGCGCGCGAGAGCGGCGAGCCCCCGAGAGTCTCGGTCACGATCCGCGGTGCGCTCATCCGCGCCACCGGCTACGAGAACATCGAATGCGCACTCGAACGGTCACGGGCTACTTGTGATAGGGTTCGCCGCGCAGGAGCGTCCCCGCGCGATACAACTGCTCGACCAGTACCAACCGCGCCAGCTCGTGCGGCAACGTCCACGGCGCCAACGCGAGGCGGCGATGCGTTCCCTGCCGCAGCGTCGCCCCGATCCCGAAAGCCCCGCCGAGGACGAACACCACGTCGCGCGCGCGCTCCCGTTGCTGTTGAAGCCAATCCGCGAATGCGCGCGAGTCCATCGTGTCACCGCCGGGGTCGCAGAGCACCACCAGCGCCCCCCGCGGCACCTTCGCCGCCAAACGTTCGCCTTCCCGCTCCATCACCTGCGCCGGCGTGATCCCACCGCGCGCGGGCTCTTCCTTCACCTCCACCACCTCGAGCGGCCAGTAGTGCGCCGCTCGCCCCTCAAAATCGCGAATGGCCGCCGCGAGCGCCGCATCACGCGGCTTGCCCACGGCGGCCACCAGCACCTTCATCGCCGCCTCGGCAGTGCCGAGGCGTTCCGCTTACGCATAGATCCCGCGCAGGCGGTGCACCGTCGCCACGCGGCTGATCGCCACCATATACGCCGCGGTCCGCATATTCACCTTGTGCTGCTGCGACAGCTTCAGCACGTCGCGGAACGAGTTCACCATAATCGTGCGCAGGCGGTCGTTCACCGTCTGCTCGTCCCAGTAGTAGCCGCCGCGGTTCTGCACCCACTCGAAGTAGCTGACGGTCACGCCGCCCGCATTGGCGAGGATGTCCGGCACCACGAAGATGCCCTTCTCGTCGAGCACGGCGTCGGCCGCGGCCGTCGTCGGGCCGTTGGCGCCCTCGCAGATCACCTTGGCCTTCACGTTCTTGGCGTTCTTCGTCGTGATCACGTTCTCGAGCGCCGCCGGCACCAGCACGTCCACGTCGAGCTCCAGCAACTGCTCGTTCGTGATGGCCTCGCCCTTGCCGTAGTTCTCCAGCGTCTTGTGCTTCTTGACGTAGGCCATCGCGTCATCCACGTCGAGGCCCTTCGGGTTGTGCCAGCCACCGGTGCGATCGGAGATCGCCACGACCTTGCATCCGGCTTGCTGCAGCAGCTGCGCGCCAATCGAGCCCACGTTGCCGAAGCCCTGCACCGCGACCGTCGCGCCCTTGTGGTCGAGCTTGAGATGCTCGAGCGCCTGCAGCGCCGTGAACATCACGCCGCGGCCGGTCGCCTCGCGGCGCCCGAGCGAGCCGCCCATCTCGACCGGCTTGCCCGTGGTCACGGCGTTCACCGTGTGCCCCACGCGCATCGAGTACGTATCCATCAGCCAGGCCATCACGCGCTCGTTCGTGTTCACGTCCGGCGCCGGCACGTCGGAGTCCGGCCCGAGCGTCGCGATGATGCCCGAGGTGTAGCGGCGCGTCACGCGCTCGAGCTCACCGACAGACATCTTGAGCGGATCGCAGATCACGCCGCCCTTCGCGCCGCCGAACGGGATATTCACGACCGCGCACTTCCACGTCATCCACGCCGCGAGTGCCTTCACCTCATCGAGCGACACGTTCATATCGAAGCGGATGCCGCCCTTGGCCGGCCCGCGCGACGTGTTGTGCAGCACACGAATACCCGTGAACACTTCGACTTCGCCGTTGTCCATCAACACGGGGATCGACACCGTGATCTCCTTCTCGGCGCTCCGCAGGACCTTGTACAGGCCCGGCTCCAAGTCCAGCAGTTCGGCCGCGCGGTCGAAGCGCGACATCATCGCCTCGAACGGATTCTCCTCGTTCAGGAAGCGGTCTTTGTCAGGACGGACAATCGTATTGGTGGGCAGGCGAAGATCGGCCATTGCAAGTCGGGGTGCCAAACCGGTCCGAAGACCGGCATCAGGGGGGTCTTAGCGGGAGCCGCCGGTTGTCAGGCGACGCAGGGCATCCTCCAGATGCCGCGCACCATCCTCCAACACGACAGCCTGTGAAAGATACCACAGCCGTGGGGCTTGGCGAGGCCAGCGGGGGCCGAGCTTGACGGCATCCTTGAGCGTGCAAACGACGTAATCCACCGAGGCGGCACGCGCCGCGAGATTTGTGACATCCGCATCGGTGAACGCGTGGTGATCCGCGTACGCGGCACCCTGCACGCGCGCGCCGAGCGCGCCCAGTTGCGCCTCAAATGCCGCGGGCGCGCCGATCGCCGACACGGCAAGGACCGAGTGACCGCCCAGCGCCGCGGCGTCCATCGGCGCGGTTGCATCGTCCGGGAGAGCCGGCCGGAGTTCGCCCGGCACCAGCGAGATCACCACGCTCGGAGGGCTCCCGGCGAACGCCGTCCATTCCGCCGCGGCGGCGACGGCATCCGCCCGCGAGGCACTCTTGCGCGTCACGACGATCAAGTGCGCACGCCGCAGGGCGCCGAGGCCTTCGCGCAACGGCCCCGCCGGTAGCACGCGCCGCGAGCGCCACTGCTCAGCCGCCACGAGCACGATGTCCAGTGCCCTCTGCACGCGGCGATGCTGGAACCCATCGTCGAGGACGAATGCGGTCGCGCCCTGCGCCCGCGCGGCGGATGCACCCGCCACGCGATCGGGATTCGCCACGACCGGAATGCGTGGGTTGAGCCGCTGGTGCACCAGCGGTTCGTCGCGACCATAGCCGCGCAACAGGACGGCCGGCCTCAAGCCCTGCTGTTGAAGCGTGCCGGCAATCCACGCCGCGATCGGCGTCTTGCCCGTGCCGCCGACGGAGAGATTTCCCACGCTCACCGTGGGCGCACCGAGCGAGACGCTGCGCAGCACACCGAGGTCGTAGGCTGCGTTCCGCGCCGCCATTGTCGCTTGGTACAGCCACGACAGCGGCGTCAGCGCCCACGCCGCCGGCCCATCGGCCGCCCAGATGCGCTCGACCGCGTGGCTCATCGCGCGTCGTCCGCGGCGGCGTGCGCCGGCCCCATCCGCCGCTGGAGCTCGGCGAGCGCGGCATCGTCGACTGACGGCGGGTGCCACGGTGCACCGTAGTCGAGCTCGATGCGCGCGAACGGCTTCGGGATCTCGAACCGATCCCAGCTGCCCGTGCGCCAGCTGCGTGACGCGCGCACGCGCACCGGAATGATCGGTGCGCCGCTGCGCGTTGCAGCCACGAGCACGCCGAGCTTTGGCACGCCCGCAGGCCCGCGCGGGCCGTCCGGCGTGATCGCAAACGGCCGCCCCTCCTCGAGCGCGTCTACCATCGCTGCCAACGCCTCCTTCCCGCCGTCCGAACTCGAGCCGCGCACAAACGTGAAGTCCCAGTTCAGCATCAGGCGCACCATTATCTCAGCGTCCCCGTGCCGGCTGGCGAGCGCCGCGATGCCGCGAAACTTGTTCGCCCAGACCACCTCGAGCAGGTTGCCGTGCCACAGCGAGAGGATGCACGCGGCACGCCCGAGCAGCAACGCGCGCGCGTCAGGATTCCAGGTTTCTCGCACTCGCCAGGTTCGGCCCAGGATTCCCACGAGCGGCCGCGCGATGCGCACCGCCTGCGCGACCTTGCGCGACTCGCGTTCGAGGCGCGCGGCTTCTTGCTCCGGCGTCCGCTGATGCATCACCCCAGCATCCCAGCGGCCATCTCGGCGACCCGCATCGACGCGCCGGGTACGCCGAGCCGCGCGCGCACCTCCGACAGTCCGGCGAGCATCGCCGCGCGTGCGCCACTGTCCTGCGCGAACAGCGGATCCAACGCCGCAGCCACCGCCGTCGGCTGGAACGCGTCCTGTACAAACTCCGGCGCCACCGTGCGGCCGGCCACGATGTTGAGCAGCCCGATGTGCTCGATCTTCACGAGGCGCTTGGCGATGGCGTAGGAGATCGGGCTGGTGCGGTACACGATCGCGCAGGGCGTCCCCGCCACCGCCGCCTCGAGGGTCGTCGTGCCACTCTTGCACAGCGCGACGTCGGCGGCCCGCAGCACGTCAAAGCTCGCCGAGCGCACGAGCGGCACCGGCACCTCGTCGTCGCGCAGGGCGATCGTCGGCGCCACGCTCAGCACGGTGCGTAGGCCGGGACGACGTGCCTCGAGCGCGCGCGCCACGGCGAGAAAGTCGGCGAGATGCCGGTGGATCTCCTGCGCACGGCTGCCCGGAAACAGCGCCAGCACTTCCCCTTCCGAGGGCAGCCCGAGCCGCTCGCGAGCCAACGCCTTCTCGGGCAACGCCTGCGCTCGATCCAACAGCGGGTGACCGACGAATGTCGCGTCAATGCCGGCGCTGCGGAGCAAGGCCTCCTCGAACGGAAGGATCACGGCCGCCTTGGTGATGACCTTCGCCATCGTCCGCAGCCGCCCCGCGCGCCAGGCCCACACCTGCGGCGTGATGTAGTAAAGCACCGGAATTCCCAGCGCCGCGGCAGCCGACGCCACCCGCATATTGAAGCCCGGGTAGTCGATGCACACGACGAGCCCGACGTTGCCCGTCGCCAACCGCGCCCTGAGCTTGCGCAGTAGCCGCCAGTGGGCCGGAATATGCTTGAGCACCTCGACGAAGCCGACGACGCCCTCGTGCTCCTCGAGCATCTCGACGCCGGCCGCGCGCATTCGCGCCCCGCCGGTGCCTGCGAGCGGCACCCCTGGCCGCAGCGCCCGCAGTCGCTCAGCGAGGATGGCCCCGTGCAGGTCGCCCGAGGCCTCGCCGGCGAGAATCAGGATCTCACGCACTGCGATCGGGCGCGAGGCCGCGCAACGCAGGAATTGCGCGCTCGATGTCCTGCACGATCCGCAGTGCCACCGCGAGTGCATCGCGGCCGGCGCGACCACTCACCGCCACCGGCGCCTCGCCCTTGAGCGCGGCCACGAAGCTCTCCAACTCGAGCCGCAGCGGCTCGCCTTCCGGCGCCTCGATCGCCACCCGCTCCACGAACGCCTCCAGCGGCTGCGCCTGCTTGGCCAGCGTCGCCAGATCCACGTCGCCGCGCAGACGGTAGAGTTCGCCGTTCCCCGCCGCGAGATCGAGCGAGAGATACGCGTTCTTCTGGAAGATGCGGAGCTTGCGCATCCGCTCGCGCGAGACGCGACTCGAGGTGATCGACGCGACCGCGCCATTCTCGAACGTGATGCGCGCGTCGGCGATGTCGATGCTCGGCGTCAGCACCGGCAGCCCCGAAGCCGCCACGTCGCGCACCTTCGCGCCGGTGAGCGTGAGCACGAGGTCAATGTCGTGGATCATCAGGTCGAGCACCACGGCGACATCGGACCCGCGCGGGTTGAATGGCGCGAGGCGATCGCTGTCGATGAACAGCGGCGTGTCCACGTAGGGCAACGCCGCCCGGATGGCCCGGTTGAACCGCTCGATGTGCCCAATCTGGACCATCAGCCCGCTCCGCTCGGCGAGCGCCAGCAACTCGTCGGCCTCGGCGAGCGTCACCGTGATCGGCTTCTCGATGAGCAGGTGCTTGCCGGCGCGCAGCGCCTGCATCGCCACCTCGTGGTGCTTCGACGTCGGCACCACGATGCTGACCGCGTCCACATCACCGAGCAGCGCATCGAGCGACTCGTAGGCCCGGATGCCCAGCTCGCGGGCCACGGTGCCCGCGCGGTCCGCATTCGCCTCGAAGAATCCCTTGAACACGATGCCCGGCAGGTCGCGCAGGAGGCGCGCGTGATGATAGCCGAGGCTGCCCGTGCCGATGACGCCGATGCGCAAGACGCTCACGTGACGATCCCCCGCCCGCTCTCCTCCACGAACGCCACGAACGCCTGCACCTCGGGATGCGGCGCCAGTTCGCCCACGCGCTCCATCGCCTGCGAGATGTTGAGGTCCGACCGGAAGAAGAGGCGATACGCCTTCTTCAACTCCGCGACGACCTCCTCCTTGAATCCGCTGCGCTGCAGTCCGATCGAGTTCAGTCCGTAGAGCTGCACCGGATTGCCGACGGCCTTCACGAAGGGCGGAATGTCCTTCGAGATGCGCGACATCCCGCCGATGAACGAGTGGCGGCCGATCTTCGCGAACTGATGTACCGCACAGAGCCCGGAGATGATCGCGCGATCGTGCACCGTCACGTGTCCGGCCAACTGCGTGCCGTTCGAGATGATGACGCCATCGCCGACGTGGCAGTCGTGGGCCAGATGCACGTACGACATCAGGAAGCAGTTCTTGCCCACCGTGGTCTTGAACGACTCCGACGTGCCGCGATTGATGGTGAGATACTCGCGCAGGGCCGTACCCTCGCCGATCTCGACGGTGGTCACCTCGCCCTTGAACTTGAGGTCCTGCGGCTTGCCGCCGAGCACCGTGCCGATGCCGACGCTCACCCGCGGCGCGAGGATGACGTGCTCCTCCAGCGTCGCGCGCATCGCGATCACGCAGCCGTCACCGACCACGCAGTGCGGACCCACGTACGCCCACGGGCCGACCGTCACGTCGCGCCCCAGTTCCGCCTTGGGGTCTACGATCGCGGTCGGATGAATGCCGGTGCTCATCGGTCGCGCACCATCGCGGCCATCTCCGCCTCGCACACGACCGCGCCGTCCACCTTCGCGACCGCGGCGATGCGACAGACCTTCCCGCGCAGCTGCACGATGTCCACCTCGAAGCGAAGCTGGTCGCCCGGCTTCACCGGCTTGCGAAACTTGATGTTGTCGATGCTCATAAAGTAGACGACCTTGCTCTCGGGATCGTCCACGGTGCCCATCAGCAGCACGCCGCCGGCCTGCGCCATCGCCTCCACGATCAGAACGCCGGGCATAATCGGGTGGCCCGGGAAGTGTCCCTGGAAGAATGGCTCGTTGATCGTCACGTTCTTGATCGCCACGACCCGCTTCTCCTCCATCTCGATCACCCGGTCCACCAGCAGGAACGGGTAGCGATGGGGCAGGATCTTCATAATGTCTTCGATCTGGAGCATCCGGCTCTCCGATTGGGCGGGCCGTGCGTGCGCGAGCATCTCGCGCACCAAGGTCACGGTCCCGCGATGGCTCGGCTTGGTCGCCGAGATTCGTGCGTGCACCCGCTGCCCGGCCAGTGCCAGGTCGCCCACGACGTCCATCGCCTTGTGGCGGACGAACTCGTCAGGCCAGCGCAGCGTCGTGCCAACCACCGCCCGCTCGTCGAGCACGATCGTGTTCTCACTCGACGCGCCGCGGATCAGCCCCTTCCCGCGAAGCTCCTCCACCCACGACAGCATCCCAAAAGTGCGCGCCGGCGCCAGTTCGCGCGAGAAGCTCTCCGGCGTCACCCGCCAGCGGCCCTCCTGCTGGCCGATCACCGGGTGCGCGAAGTCAATCTTCACCTCGAGCTCGAACGCGTCGGCCGGGTGCGCGACGTAGACGGACTCGCCGTCCACGACTCGCACCGGCTCCGACAGCCGGAGCACGTCTGGCTCGCCTGACTGGGCCACGATGCCCGCCAACTCCAGCGCGCGCCGAAAGGGCTCGGCCGACCCGTCCATAATGGGTGGTTCGGCGCTGTCCATCTCGATCACGATGTCGTCGATCTCGAGGCCCGCCACCGCCGCCAGCACGTGCTCGACCGTGTGCAGCGCGCCCTCGCCTTCACCCAGCTGCGTGCGTCGCTCGGCGGCGATTGCCGCACTCACGTGGGCCGGCGTCTCGGGACGCCCCGCCAAGTCCACCCGACGAAAGCGCACGCCACCGCCACTCGGCGCGGGTAGGAACCGAATCGCACAGGCGCGCCCGAGATGCAGTCCGATGCCGTCGAGTGACGCTTCGCGCGCGATCGTGCGCCGTGCGGTCACGTGTCGCCCTCGCGGTCCAGCAGGCGCTCGATCCGCCGGAGCAGATCCGGAAGCTTGGCAAGCGCGGCGTGGCCACGCAGCATCTGGCGCTGCGGTCGCGCCGGATACCCGCCCCAGGTCTCGCCGGCGGGAATATCCGAAAACACCCCTGCCTGCGCCGTCAAAATGGCCCGCGCACCAATCGTGTGATGCCCCGAGACGCCCACCTGGCCGCCCATCATCACCCCGTCCTCGACCCGCACGCTGCCGGCGATGCCGACCTGCGCAGCGAGCAGGCACAGCCGCCCGATGCGCACGTTGTGCGCGATGTGCACGAGATTGTCGATCTTCGTGCCGTCGCCGACGACGGTCTGGTCAATACTGCCGCGATCAATCGTTGTGTTGGCGCCGATCTCGACGTCGTTGCCGATGATGCACGCACCCACGTGCGGGATCTTCTGATGCGCGCCGTCCTGGTACACGTAGCCGAAGCCGTCACTGCCGACGCGTGAACCAGAGTGGACCGCCACGCGATCGCCCAGCCGCGTGCCCGAGTAGAGCGTCACCTGTGGGTACAGACGACAGTCGCGGCCGACCTCCACGCCGTCACCGATCACGGTGTGCGCGCCGATCCAGGTCCCGGCCCCGATGCGCGCCCCGGCGCCGATCACGGCGTAGGGCTCCACGCAGACATCCGGATCGACGACCGCTCCCTCGCCGATCACGGCGGACGGGTGCACGCCGACGAACGGACGCGTTGGCATTCGGTAAAAGCGCGCCAGGAGCGGCAGCATCGCCTCGTGCGGCTTCGGCACCACGATGCGGACGCCAACCGGCCCCGGTGTCTCGAGGAGGTCGGCGGTAATGAGCACCGCGCCGGCGCGGCACTGCTCGAGCTGCTTCGCGTAGCGCGCGGACGCGAGAAACGTCAGATCGCTCGGGCCCGCACGGTCGAGCGGGGCGATGCCGGTGAGCCGGAGGTCCGGCGTCCCGTGCAACACCCCGCTGACCGCCGCGGCAATCTCATCCGCGCGGAGACCCTCGCCCTGCGCTGTCGTCATCGCCTGGTGGGAAGGCGGTGGCGACGCCTACGGGCGGCGCGCGCCCGACGGCTGCGACACCGGCCCCGCGGGGCGCGCTGGCGTCGTCGTCGCCGGTGGCGTGGTCGCCGGCCGCTGCGGCGTCGCAGGCGCCGGACGCGCCGGGGTGCCCGTCGCCGCGGGCATCGCGCGAATACGCGCCAGCACGCGGTCGGACAGGTCGAGATTGCGATCCATCGACACGATCTGGTTCGTCTGCCCGGCGATGTCGAAGATCATCGCGTAGCCCTCGGCCTGACGCAGGTCGTCGAGCGCCAGCTTGATCTGGTCGAACAGCGGCTGCATCGCCTCGGCCTGCGCCTGCTGCGCCTCCTGCTCCAGCAGCTGCAGCGTGTCGCGATAGCGCGTGTCGTAGGCCTGCATCGCCTGGAAGCGGGTCAGCTTGTCCGCCTGCGACAGCGTCGCCGAGTCGCGCTCGAACGCGGACATCATCCCGTTCAGCGAGTCCACCATAACCTTCTGACGCGCATTCAGGGCCTCAAGGCCCGTGCGCATCCGCGTCTCGGCGGCCTGACGGCCGGGCATTTCCTGCAGGATCTTGCGCGTGTCAACAAAGCCCACCTTCTGCGCGGCGAGCGGCGCGGCCGCGAACACGAGGAGGGCCGCCACGAAGGCGCCACGGACGAACGAAAACATTGCTACTCCAGGTTTAGAAGAACTGACCGAGACGGAAATGCAGCTGCCACTTGGGATCCGGCCGCCCAAACACGTCGCGGCGATCGAAGCCGTACGCGAAGTCGAGGCCGAGCGGCCCCAGCGGACTCACCGTGGACGCGCCAATGCCGGCGCCACGGAACAGTCGGGAGGGGTCAAAATCGCGGGGACGATCCCAGATATTCCCCGCGTCATAAAACACGTTGATGTACAGGTTCGAGTTGAACCGCAGGCCGACTTCCGCCGTGGACGTGAAGAAGGCACTGCCGAAGGACTCGCGCTGCGCATTAAAGGTACCCGCGGCCGTGGAAAAACCGCGCGGGGTGATGGAAAACTCCGGGTAGCCACGCAGGGGCTCGCCGAACTGCACGCCGCCCAGCGAGAACTGCTGGCTCCAGAAGAAGTCGCCCGGGTTACCGAACACGGCACCCGCCCGCGCCGTCAGGCCCATCGTCAGGCGGAGGGGGTTCGTGCCGGGCTTCTTGCCGCCCAGGCGCGCCAGTAGCACGTAGTTCCGCAGCTCGGTCGTCAGCCGTTGGAACTCGGCCTCGCCGCCCAACGGACCACCGTTCAGTTGCAGACTCACCGTCTGCAGGCGCCCGTCGGTCGCAAAGGGCATATCCACGCGGCTGTCCCGCGTGATGTCCACGCCGAGCACTGACCGGCGACACCCCTGACAGCCGTCCTGACCCACCTCGCCGAGCAACCCGCCGCTGCCGAACCGCACGGACTCGACGCCGTACGAGACAAACACACGCGTGAACCGGGAGTCAAAGAACGGGAAGCCGAAGCGCGTGTTGGCACCAATGCGCGTGGTCTGGCCGAAATCCGCAATCCGGAACCGGGCCTGCGAGTGATACGCCTGCACCTGCCCCGAAATGCGCGATCCCTTGATGCCCGGATCGAGGTACGACGCATTGAAGTCGTTGATGAACCGGCCGTACTGCCAGTTGATGGACCCGCGCTTGCACTTGCCGAACAGGTTCGGCTGGTCGAGTCCGATGAAGCCGCCGAGCCCCGTTCCCTGCCCGGCACTCGCGCCAAAGCTCACGTTGCCCGTGCGCTTCTCCTTCACGCGGAAGATGATGTCGATGTCGCCGTTGTCGTTGGCTGGGCGCGTATCGGGGAACGGCAGCGGCGTCTCGAAGAAACCGAGGTTCCCGATGCCCTGCCAGGACCGAATGAGGCGGTCCTGATTGAACACGTCGCCCGGGATGATGAACAGCTGGTCCCGGATGCAGCTCTCGACCGTGAAGTCGTTGCCGATGATGTCCACCCGGTTGATCAGCGCCGGCGTACCTTCGCGAATGTCCCAACGCAGGCGCACGACCGAACTCGAGTCGCTGGGGTCGCGCTCGACGACCGGATTGATCTGCGCGTAGATGTAGCCTTCGTTGTTGTACAGGGTCTGCAGCTGCTGCGTGGCCTCCTGCCAGCGGCTGCGGTCGAACACGTCGGTGGCCGGCGCCCGACGCCGGATCAACGCCTGCGCGCGCTCGGTTACCGTGGGCGGTCGGTCACGGAACGGATAGAGCGCCGAAATCTGCTCGCTCGTGAAGTGACGGTTCCCGACCACCTCGAATCCCGAGACCTTGTACTGCGGTCCCTCCGCCACCTGCAACTCGATCAGCGCCTTGCCGCGCTCGGCGTCCACGATCAGCGTGTCGCGCAGGAGCTGGAAGTCCACGTAGCCGAGGTTGGCGAAGAGCTGCGGGATTTTCTCGCCCAGGTCGGTGGCATACGCGTCCTCGTCGAACTCCCCGCGGCGGAACCACCAGAAGCCCTCGGGGCGCGTGTCCATCGCCTCCGAGATCTCAGGGGGCGTCACCGCCGTCGCGCCCACGACGCGGAGCCCGGACACTGCCAGCCGGCGGCCTTCGTTCACGCGGAAGTTCAACGCGATGCGATCGTTGACGACCGTCGTCTCGGGCGTCACGCGCGCGAGAAAGAACCCGTTGGCCTTGTACAATGAGTCGATCCGCGTCATCGCCACCGCGATGCCCGCCGGATCCACCGGCCGCCCCACGAGCAGCTCGACGCGATCCTCGACCGTCCGCTGTGGCACCCGCCGCGTCCCGCTCACGCTCACCTCAGCGAGCAGGGGCCGTTCCTTCACGTTGATGACGATGAATCCGTTGCGCCCTTCCGGAAGCCCGCACTGCACGCCGACGGCGTCGAAGTCACCGGAGGTGAACAGGTCGCGAATGGCACGCTGAATCAGCGGGAAACTGAGCGTGTTTCCCGCTCGCAGGCCGCTGTTGGCGATGATGGTTTCGCGCGGCACACGCGCCGCCCCGACGACCGTTACGGAGTCGGGGGTCAGGCAGCGCGCAACGGTCGAGGAAGGGTCCTGCGCGAACAATGGCGACGCGAGGCCCAAGGCCAGCGCCGCCAAGAGGATACGGTGCATAGGAGGAATATACACAGGCCGGGACTGGACAGGTCCTCCTGTCCGGTCCCGGCCCCGGTAAGCGTGGGTCCCGCGGGCTAGGCCTTGGGGGTGATGGCGGGGGCGCGGAACTCCAGCTTCGCCCCGTCCGCGGAGACGTCCACTTCGATCTCGTCGCCACGCGAGAACTCGGCCAGCAGGATCCGCTCCGAGAGCGGGTCCTCGATCCAGCGCTGGATGGCGCGCTTCAGCGGCCGCGCCCCGTAGCTCTGGTCGTAGCCGTGCTTCACGAGGAAATCCGTCGCGGCATCGGTCAGCTTGAGCGTCAACTCTTCCTCGCCGAGGCGCTTCTGCACGTCCTTGAGCAGGATGGCGACGATCGACCCGATGTGCTCCCGCGACAGCGGATGGAAGACAATCACGTCGTCCAACCGGTTGAGGAACTCCGGGTTGAACGCGTGCTGTAGCTCCTCCTTCACCTTGTCCGCCATCCGGTCGAAGTCGGCGGCCGCAGCGGCAGAGCCGAAGCCGAGCGTCCGGTTCTTGGTGATGTCCTTCGCGCCCACGTTCGACGTCATAATGACGACCGTGTTCTTGAAGTCGATCATCCGGCCGTAGTTGTCCGTCAGGTGGCCTTCATCGAGCACCTGGAGCAGGATGTTGAACACGTCGGGGTGCGCCTTTTCGATCTCGTCGAGCAAGATCACCGAGTACGGCTTGCGGCGGACGGCCTTGGTCAGCGTGCCCGAGTCTTCGTATCCGACGTAGCCCGGCGGCGCACCGATGAGGCGCGAGACCGAGAACTTCTCCATATACTCGCTCATATCCACGCGAATGAGCGCGGAGGTGTCGGCGAAGAGGAACTTCGCCAGCGCACGCGCCAGCTCCGTCTTCCCGACGCCCGTGGGGCCGCAGAAGATGAAGGAGCCGATCGGCCGGCGCGGGTCCTTGAGGCCCGCGCGGCTGCGGCGGATGGAGCGCGCGATCGCCTTGATGGCCTCTTCCTGCGCCACCACGGACGAATGCAGTTCCTCCTCCATTCGCAGCAGGCGTGCCGTCTCCGCCTCCTGCAGTCGCGTCACGGGGATGCCGGTCCATCGGCTCACGATGAAGGCGATCTCCTCCTCGCCGAGCACCGGGCGAATGGACTGCCGCTTCTGCTCCCACTCCTCCTGACGCGCGCGAATCTCCGCCTGCAGCTCGCGCTCGTTATCGCGGAGCGCCGCCGCCTTCTCGAAGTTCTGGTCACGGACCGCAGCGTCCTTCTCCGCGTTGACCTGTTCCAGCTTGGCCTTGAGATCGGCGACCTCCGGCGGCGGCACCTGCGCCGCGAGCCGCGCCCGCGCGCCCGCCTCGTCAATCACGTCAATCGCCTTGTCCGGCAGGAAGCGGTCCGTGATGTAGCGCTCCGAGAGCTTCGCCGCGATGCCGAGGGTGTCGTCGGGGATCGTCACCCGATGATGGTCCTCGTACTTGCTGCGCAGGCCCTTCAGGATCTCCACCGTCTCCTCGATGGACGGCGGGTCCACGACCACCGTCTGGAAGCGCCGCTCCAGCGCGCCGTCCTTCTCGATGTACTTGCGATACTCGTTGAGCGTCGAGGCGCCGACGCACTGCAGCTCGCCGCGCGCCAATGCCGGCTTCAGCATATTGCTCGCGTCAATCGCACCCTCGGCCGCGCCCGCGCCCACCAGCGTGTGGAGCTCGTCGATGAACAGGATGATCTGCTTATTCTGCGCGATCTCGTTCATCACGGCCTTCAGCCGCTCCTCGAACTGACCGCGGTACTTGGTGCCCGCAATCACCGCGGCCATATCGAGCGAGAGCACGCGATGGTCGCGCAGCGAGTCGGGGCACTCGTTGTTCGCGATCAGCTGCGCGAGCCCTTCCACGATGGCCGTCTTGCCGACGCCCGGCTCGCCGATCAACACGGGGTTGTTCTTCTTGCGGCGCGACAGCACTTCCATCACGCGCTCGATCTCCTTGGCGCGCCCGATGGTCGGATCGAGCTGGCCTTCGGCGGCGAGCGTCGTCAGGTCGCGGCAGAAGTGGTCGAGCGCGGGCGTCTTGGACTTCTTCTCACCCTTGGCCGTCGCCGGCTGCGCCGCGGCGCCGCTCGGCGCGGCGCCACCCTGCGGCATCTCCGTCCCGAGCAGGCGCAGCGTTTCCGCGCGCGCGGCCTCGAGATTCACGCCCGCGTCCGTCAGCACCTGGGCGGCGATGCCCTTCTCCTCGCGCAGCAGGCCGAGCAGCAGGTGCTCGGTGCCGACATACGAGTGATTGAGCTCGCGCGCCTCACCCATCGCGAGCTCCAGCACCTTCTTGGCGCGCGATGTGTAGGGGAGATCCGGCCCGGTGGACTGGGCCGCCTTCCCCTTCTTGACGGTCTCCTCAATCTTCTGCTGAACCTCCTCGAGGTCCACGCTGAGATTCTGGAGCACCGCCGCGGCGACGCCCTCGCCCTCGCGGATCAGCCCGAGCAGGATGTGCTCGGTGCCCACGTACTCGTGGTGCAAGCGCGCCGCTTCCTCGCGAGCCATCGCCAGGACCTTCCGCACCCGCTCCGTGAAGTTGTAACCGTTCATCCGTTCCCTCGACCGCTACGCTCGCCAGGGGTCATCCAGCGAGCCGAGCCTCGTTGGCAAGCACCTCGCGCACGTACCGCGCCCGCGCGAGACTCGCCTCGCCTTCCGTCAGCACCCGCCCCGCCGCGTGGGACAGGTGTGCCGATTGGCTAAAGATCAGGAGCTTGTTGAGCGTGTACACCGTGAGCCCGCCAATCAGACCCATTCCCACCGCCAGTCGCAACCCGCTCAGGAGGTTCATCGACTCCTCCGCCGGCAGGTTCCGCGCGTGCCGGAGGGTGCCGTACGCCCGCCACAGCTTGTCCTCGATAATATACCCCGCGTCACGCGCCAACACGTTGCGCGCCTCCTGCTCCCGCTCGACTACCCGCCGCACCACTCGGACCAGTTGGTCCGCCAGGTCTTCCTCGCTCCGACCCAGCGTCGTCTGGTTCGAGATCTGGAACAGATTGCCGAGGACGTCGCTCCCCTCGCCGTACAGCCCGCGGTATGTGAGGCCCATATGCTGCAGCCCCTGTAGCACCTTCCCGATCTCCTGGGTGAGCACCAGCCCCGGCAGATGAATCAGTACGCTGGCGCGAAGTCCGGTTCCCGTATTGGTCGGGCACGCAGTCAGGAAGCCGAACTCGTGGTGGTGCGCGTATGGCACCGCCGCGGCCAGCTCCCGGTCGAGCGCCTCGGCCTCCCGCAGCGCCCCCGGCACGTCGAACCCGGAGCGAAACACCTGCACGCGCAGGTGGTCCTCCTCATTGACCATCACGCCCGCGTCGCCCGTGACGACGACCGCCGCGCCCGTCGGCGCCACCATCCCGGGGCGGTCCAGCCCGGCGAGCTCACGACTCACCAGGTGGCGCTCGTGCAGGAGCTGCCGCTCAAGTTCGGTGCACTCGTCGACGCGCACGAAGGCCGCGCCGTCGAGCGCGCGCAGCCGCGGGGTCGCGGCGCGCACCTGGTGCAGCACGCGCAGCCGCTCGCCCTCGCGCGCCCGCGTCGGGAACGCAAAGCCCGCCAGATTGCGGGCGAGCCGGATGCGCGAGGACAGCACGATGCCCGCGTGCTCACCCGTGCCAATCAACCAGTGGAGCCCGCCGTCCGGAAGGAGACTGAGGTCGAGCGTCACTCGAGCCCCCTGATCTGGTCGCGCAACGTCGCGGCCTGCTCGAACGCCTCCTCCTCAACCGCCCGCGCGAGCTGCGTGCGCAGCTTCTCGAGCGTCGCCTCGCGCGCCAGCACGTCTGGGTCCGCACCATCGTAGTGCCAGCCCTCGTGCCGCGTGCTGCCGTGCACCCGGCGCAGGAGCTCGCGCAAACTCTGCTCGAACGCCCCGTAGCACTGCGCGCAGCCAAGCCGTCCGCTCGCGCGGAAGTCGCGGAGCGAGGTCCCGCAGTAGGCGCAGCGCGCGGCGTCTCCCGGGAGCTGCGCCGCCTGCTGCTGCACGGCCTGCAGGAAGTCGCCCAGCGGATGCTTGGGCACCGCGACCGTCGTCTCGATCCCGCGCGCGGCCGCGCACTGTTCGCACAGGTGCACCTGCGAGACCACGGCCTCGACGATCTGCGTCAGGTGGACGACGGCATCGCGCTCGCGGCAGTTGTCGCAGACCATCAGACGCCCCCGTCCGACGCGGCCGCCGGATGGAGGCGCCCGTCCTCGAGGTGCAGCACGCGGTGTGCGCGCTGGGCCAGCGACCGGTTGTGCGTCACCACCACGACGCCCACCCCGACCTCCGTGGCCAACGACAGCAATACGTCGTGCAGGCGCTCGGCATTCTGGTGGTCGAGGTTACCCGACGGTTCGTCGGCCAAGACCACCGGCGGCTGCAGCGCGAGGGCGCGCGCTACCGCCGCACGCTGCTGCTCTCCGCCGGAGAGCTCTGAGGGGCGATGATGCAGCCGCGCGCCGAGCCCGACGCGCTCGAGGAGCTCTGTGGCCCTCGCGCGCGCCTCACGCAGCGGTCGCTCCGCGATGCGCAGCGGCATCATTACGTTCTCCAGCGCCGAGAACTCCTTCAGCAGGTGATGGAACTGGAAGATGAATCCCACTCGCGTATTGCGGAGTTCCGCCAACTGCGCGTCCGTGCACTCGGCGGTCGGCGTCCCGCCAAGGAACACCGCCCCGGCGTCGGGGCGCTCCAGCGCGCCGAGCACGTGCAGAAACGTGCTCTTGCCCGAGCCGCTTGCGCCGATCACCGCGACCATCTCGCCGCGCGCGACCGCGAGGTCTACGCCGTCGAGGACCTGGATCGGCGACCCGTCGCCGCCCTGATAGCCCTTCACCACGCGCACGGCCTCGAGCACCGGAGTCTCGCGCTGCATCGGAAGCACGTCGGGGAGCGTCATTCGCTGCGGATGGCCTCGATCGGGTAGAGGCGTCCCGCGGTGGCGGCGGGGTGCAGCGTCGCCAGCACCGCCACTCCGATGCTCAGCACGACGATCGTCACCACATCCGTCCACTCCATCAGCACCGGCAGGTGGTCGATGAAGTACACCGACGGGTCGAGCTTCACGAGCTTCCAGCGCTCGAGCGCAAAGCCCGCGCCTGCGCCAAGCACGAGCCCGATGCCCGTTCCCACGGAGCCGATGAACATTCCCTGCAGCAGGAAGATTCGACGAATCGACTCGGCGCGCATTCCCATCGCCTTCAGGATGCCGATCTCGCGGGTCTTGTCGCGCACGACCATCGTCAGCGTGCTCACGATGTTGAACGCCGCGACCATAATGATGAGCGCGAGGATCACCGACATTCCAAGCTTCTCCAGCTTGAGCGCTCGGAACAGCGAACTGTTCTGCATCTGCCAGTCTTCCGCGCGGTGCGGCCAGCCCAGCGACTCGGCAATCCGCTGCCCAACCTCGGGCGCCACCCAGCGGTCGGTCGTGCGCACCTCGATGCCGGTGACGGCGGTGTCGAGTCCCGCCAGTTGCTGCGCCGCCTCGAGGGGCACGTAGGCGTACGCGTTGTCGTACTCGAACATAAAGGTCTCGAACGTCCCCGTGACCTCGAACTGCTGGATGCGCGGCACGAAGAACATTCCGGCCGCGAGCGTCGGCGAGGCGCCCGCTGCCGTGACCAGCGAGATGCGCATTCCCGGGTAGGCCCCGAGGCGGTCCGCGATGAGCCGCCCGAGCACCACGCCGCGCACGGTCGAATCCGTCGTGCGGAAGGTGAAGGCGCCCTGCGGCGCGTGATCGCGAATCGTCGTCACCTGCACCGACCCTGAGTCGCCCGGCAGCAGCCCGGCGACGGTGACGGCCTCGTGGTGGCCACGGCCGTTCGAGGCCAGCGCCTGGGTGATCACGAAGGGCGCGGCCTGCACGACCCCCTCGATGCCCTCCACCCGAGGCAGGGCCGCGCGCCAGTTCTCGAGGCGCAGCGCCTCGCCGTAGTTCAACACGCGAATGTCCGGACTGCCGACGAGAATCTTCTCGCGCAGGTCCGTCTGCAGGCCGTTCATCACGCCCATAATCACGATGAGCGCACTCACGCCCACGGCGACGCCTGCCAGGGCAATCACGGAGATGAACGACAGCAGCCGCGACCCGCGCCGGGAGCGCAGGTAGCGCCACGCAATCGCCAGCTCGAGGCGACTCATTCGGGGCGCATCAACGGAAAGAGAATCACATCGCGGATGTGCGGCGTGTCCGTGAGATACATAAACAGGCGGTCGAGCCCGATGCCGACACCGCCCATCGGCGGCATTCCGTACTCCATCGCGCGCAGGTAGTCCTCGTCCACGCCGGTGGCCTCTTCGTCACCGGCGGCCTTGAGCCGCGCCTGCGCCTCGAAGCGGCGGCGCTGGTCGAGCGGGTCGTTGAGCTCCGAGAACGCGTTCGCCAGCTCCTTGCCCTTCGCGAAGAGCTCGAAGCGTTCCGTCAGCCCCGGCTTCGTGCGATGCGGCTTGGCCAGCGGGGAGAGCTCCACCGGATAGTCGAGCACGAAGGTCGGCGTGTCGATGCGGCTCTCCA
>CAYPYY010000032.1:16281-26351 GCA_964414995.1 uncultured Gemmatimonas sp. | reverse complement strand
ACCACTTGAGTGGATGCCACCGGCGCGCGGATGTCGAGGTGCTCCGCGGGCGCACGCTGCGTTCGCTGCGTTAGGCGTCGCCGAGGCGACGGCCGAGCACCGACTCGAGCGCCGCGCGTGCGAACGATCGAATGCGCGCGTCACCCAGACGAAACGCATCAATGATTGTGAGAAGCCGATACGTGTCGGGCGATCGCTCGACGAGGAGCGGCGCGCTGGCGTAGAGCGGGGCGATGGTGAATCCCTTGACCCGTGCTTTGGAGTGCGCGGCGGGCCAGACCAGCACGTCGACCGCGTCCACCGATGTCGTCAGTGGCTCGGCGGAGTACGCCGTCGGAACGCCTTCGGAGAGCGCGCCGCGTTGCACCGGAAATGCGTATCGCACGCCGAGCGTGACGAATTCGGCGAAGGCGCGAGGGTTGGTGGCGCGTTGGTCGGGTTTGAGGAGTCCGGCGAGCGCCAGCCGTCCAAGCGCAGAATGCACCTGGCTCGGGGCCACCCCGAGCTCCTGCGCAAGCGTGGCGAGCGTGCCGGCGGGCTGGAGCAGGCGGGCGGCAACGGCGAGATCGAAGGGGTGGGCACGAACGAGTCGCGGCACGCTGTATTCTAATTTCTAGAACAACGAAACGCTATGCCGAGTAAGGGGGTGGATCTCTCCACCCCCCATCGCTCCTTCAGCTCGGCGCGGTTGGCCGATTGGCGTTCCCCTGATCCGTCACCACGCTCGCCATCGCCCCACCAATCAAAATCGCAAAGATCAGTCCGAGCAGCCAGAAGTTCGCGTCGTCCCCCAGCCACGCCTTGATCCACTTCATCGCCAGCATCTTCACGCCCACCAGGCCCAGTACCAACGCCAACGACACCTTCAGGTACCGGAACTTCTGAATCAGGCCTGCCAGCCCAAAGTACAGCGAGCGCAGGCAGAGAATCGCAAACACGTTCGACGTGAACACCAGGAAGGGGTCCGCCGTGATCGCGAAGATCGCCGGAATCGAGTCCACTGCAAAGATCAGGTCCGTCGTCTCCACCAGCACCAGCGCCACCGCCAGCGGCGTCAGGAACGTCCGGCCGTTTAGCTCCACCAGGAAATGCTGCTCGTGGAAGCGGTCCGTCACCGGGAAGTGCTTGCGAAGCCACCGCACCACCGCGCTCTCCATCTCAGCCTCTTCCTCGGCCTCGTTCTTCCACAGCATCCGGATCGCCGTGATGACAAGGAACGCCCCGAACAGGTAGAGAATCCAGTGATAGCGCGCGACGAGCTGCGCCCCGATGCCGATCATGGTGCCGCGCATCGCCAGCGCACCGAGGATGCCCCAGAACAGCACGCGGTGCTGATAGATCGTCGGGACGCGCAGGTGCTCGAAGATCAGCGCGATCACGAACACGTTGTCCATACTAAGCGACAACTCCACCACGTAACCCGTGAGGAACTTCACGGCCGCGAGCTGGCCACCGTTCACCTGCTTGTCGACGGCATCGATGTGCGCGCCGAGACCAAGCCAGTGCCCCTCGTACGCGAAGTACACGAAGGCGGTGAACCCGAGCGCGAGAACGACCGTGCCGGCCGTGAAGGCCAACGCTTCCTTCAACGACGGCGCGTGGGGCGTGCGATTGAACACACCGAGGTCGAGCGCAAGCACGACGCCCACGAACAGCAGGAAGCCCGTCCACATCCAGATCATCCGTTGCGCTCCGCCTCGACCCAGGTCTTCCAGTCGGACTCCGCGAGTCCGATGGTGAGCTTGCCGCCCCACCGTGTCAGCGGCTGCACCAGCAGCAGCGGCTCATCCGCCAGCTGCTGCAACCACCGTTCGTCACTCAGCCGCGCCACGCCGAGCCCGAGCTCTTGATAGCGCCGCGACTCGCGGTCAATCAGCGCGGTCACGCCAAACTTCTGCACGAATCGCTGAAGCTCGCCCTTGCTGGCGGCCCGCTCTCTCAGGTCAACGAAATGCACCTTGACCCGCCGCTCGGCCCAGAACCGCAGGGCGTGACGCGTCGATTGGCTCTTCTGTGTTCCAAAGACCTGCACTTCCACCCGCGAGCCCCCTGATATTGCAAGCGTGCGGGCACCAAACGGCCCCGCACGCGGATTCATTTGGGGAATCTACCCGGTCCTGCGTGTCGCTCCAATCTCCCTTCCGGCCTGCCTGGTGGCTGCCCGGACCCCATCTCCCGACGATCTACGGCAAGCTCGTGCGCCGCGTCTCCGATGCGCACGAGCGCATTGAGCGCTGGGACACGGGCGACGGCGATGCAATCTCCGTAGCCCGGCTCGACGCGCCGGATCCTGATGCGCCGCTGCTGACGATCTTCCACGGGCTGGAGGGGACGGTCCGGTCCAAGTACGCCCAGGGCCTGATGCACGAGGCGCGCCGGCGCGGGTGGAGCGCGGCGCTGCTCGTCTGGCGCACCTGCGACGGCCGTATTCCCGACGCGCCACGGATGTATCACTCCGGCGAAACGACCGATGCCGACCTCTTTGTGCGCCGCCTGGTCGCCGAGCGGCCAGGCCGCCCGTTGCTGATGACCGGCGTGTCGCTCGGGGGCAACGTGCTGCTCAAGTGGCTCGGAGAGCGTGCCGACACCGTACCTCACGAAGTGCGCGCGGCAGCCGCAATCTCGGCGCCGTTCGACCTCGCCGCGGGCTCGCGGCACCTAGAACAGGGTTTCTCGCGCGTCTATTCGCGACACTTCGTGCGCGGGCTGCGCCGTAAAGCGTTCGCGGCACTCCAGCGCCACCCGTCGCTGCCCGTTGATCGCGCCCGTGTTGCGCAGGCACAGACGTTCTACGAGTTCGACGATGCCTTCACCGCACCGGTGCACGGGTTCGACGGCGCGGAGGACTATTATCGCCGCTCGAGCTCGCTGGGCTTCCTCGACCGCGTGCGGGTGCCGACGCTCCTGCACTCGGCGGTTGACGATCCGTTCCTGCCGCCACGGGTGCTGGACCAGGTCCGAGAGGTCGCGACGCGGACCGACACGCTGCACATCAGCTTTACGCCGCGCGGGGGGCACGTCGGCTGGGTCAGCGGCAGCCCGCTGAGGCCCGTATTTGATATGGAGCCCCGCGTCACGAACTGGCTGGCCGAGCGTCTTCAGTCGGCCCCGACGGACCTGCTCCGTTAGCTTTCCATCCTTCTCACATCAGGATCCACAGTGGCAGCGCAGTCTGAGTTTCACGACGACATCGTCTATCCCAACACCGCGGCGTTCATCGTCGTGCACCTGGCGCCCCTGGCAGCCTTCTGGACGGGCGTCACCACGACGTCGGTGCTCCTCGCGATCACGCTGTACGTCGTGCGGATGTTCGGCATCACGGCCGGGTACCACCGCTACTTCTCGCACCGCTCGTTCAAGACCTCGCGCGCGATGCAGTTCCTGCTCGGGTTTCTCGCGATGAGCTCGGCGCAGAAGTCGGTCCTGTGGTGGGCGGCCC
Source organism: uncultured Gemmatimonas sp. (assembly GCA_964414995.1). GTDB lineage: Bacteria > Gemmatimonadota > Gemmatimonadetes > Gemmatimonadales > Gemmatimonadaceae > Pseudogemmatithrix. The sequence goes on along the minus strand of CAYPYY010000032.1, from coordinate 22,912 downwards.
TGCACCGGCATCATCATCGGCACTCGGATACCGAGGACGATGTGCACTCGCCGCTGCACCGCGGATTCCTGTACTCGCACCTGCTGTGGATCTTCGACGCCAAGCACGACTCCACGCGCGTGGAGGAGGTCCCCGACCTCGCGAAGTATCCGGAGCTCCGGTTCCTGGATCGGCATCAGCTGATCCCAGCCATCGTGCTGGCCATCGCGTGCTTCCTGATCGACGGCTGGGCGGGACTCGTCATCGGCTTCTTCGCCAGCACCGTCGTGCTGTACCACGGCACGTTCTTCATCAACTCGCTGGCCCACGTGCACGGCTCGCAGCGGTACGTCACCGGTGACACCTCGCGCAACAACTGGTGGCTGGCGCTCATCACGCTCGGCGAGGGCTGGCACAACAACCACCACGCATACCAGCGCTCGACCCGCCAGGGTTTCAGGTGGTATGAAGTGGACATCACGTACTACGTGCTGAAGACGATGTCCTGGTTCCGGCTCGTCTGGGATCTGGGGGAGCCGCCCGCCGAGGTCGTGCGGAACGAGCGTCGCGTCGGGACGGCCGTCCTGGAGAAGGTCTCGCGGCAGCTGGCCGAGCAGTGGACGGCCAAGCGTGCCGAGGCCCTCGTGGCGCTTGCGGCAAAGCGAGCCGAGTTCGACGCCCATCCCAAGGTGATTGAGCTGCGCACACGACTGGCCGCCGGTCACGCGCGCGCCGAAGAAGCGTGGCACGAGTTGCAGGAGCATCTTCCGCACCTGCCGACGCTGCCGTCCGTGGCGGAGGTCCGAGCGCACGTCCTGCAGGTGTACGCGGATTCGCCGTCCACCGAGGAGATTGTCGCACGGGTTCGCGCGCGAATCGCCGAGCGGATGAGCGGGCATCTCTTTCCGGAACTGCAGCCGACGCTGGCGTAGCGCGAACGAGGGACGTGGGACGTACGTTATGCGGGGGGCGGCGTGAGCCGCCCCCCGCGTGTCTTGCCGTCGCCCCTGCCGACAGAGGATTCCAATGCGCCGTTCGTTGCTCGCCGTCGCGCTCCCGCTCGCTCTCGCCGCCTGCTCTACTCAGTCCGTGCCGCCGGCTCCCGCCATCACGCCACCCGCGGGCGCCGCCGACGTTGCGGCACGGCTGCAGTCCAGTCCGCGGCACGCCGAGTGGGTGAAGGTGGCGACGGCCACCGGCAGCCGTGATTCGATCGCCGCGTGGGTGGTCTATCCCGAGCGCCGCGACAATGCACCCGTCGTTGTCGTGATCCACGAGATATTCGGGCTCTCAGGCTGGGTGCGCGGCGTGGCCGACCAGTTGGCGGCCGACGGGTTCATCGCAATTGCGCCTGACCTGCTCTCGATCGAACGGGGCGGTGCGACCTTCGATTCGCTCCCGTCAGCCGAGGCGCGCGCGCTCATCCAGCGCGTTACGCCTGACAAGATGAATGCGATGGTGGCTACCGTCGGCCAGTACGGGATGTCGCTCCCGGCGGCCAGGCGCGCGTACGGCGTCGTCGGCTACTGCTGGGGCGGAAGCGCGTCGTTCAACCACGCGGTGTTCAACCCGCCCGGTCTCAAGGCCGCCGTTGTCTACTACGGGAGTTCACCGCAGGCCGCCGACATCGCGAAGGTGCGCGTGCCCGTGCTCGGGCTCTACGGCGAGAACGATCAGCGCGTCAACGCCACGATTGCGCGGGCGGACTCCACGATGCGCGCCATCAACGGCAACTTCCAGCAACGCACGTACGCCGGCGCCGGTCACGGATTCCTGCGTCAGCAGGACCAGGCCGCCAACGCCGAAGCGAGCCGACAGGCGTGGCCGGAGACCGTCAACTGGTTCCGCACGTACCTGAAGTAGTCAGCGGCGCGCAGGCATCGCGAGAATCGTCACCCACGACGGCCAGTTGCCGCTCATTTCAATGAAGTCGTCGTAGTACGCCAGGCCCTCGGACTCGAGCGCGGAGACGAGGGCCTGGAGTGCATCGCCATCGTAGATCGGCCCGACGGCGATCAGCTCACCTTCGACCCGAAACTCCTCGGGCGTCAGCGTCAGCCATTGGTCGAAGGCCGCGCGCGTGAGCCCGACGCGTTCGAAGGCATCCTTGCGCAGCAGGAGGGTCGGGGCGGAGTCGGGAAGCGAGAGGGGCATAGGCGTGGCGGGGAAGGGGCGGCGTCTCAAATAGATTACCGGGATGACGCACGTGACGCACGAGTTCGATGTCATCGTGATCGGCGGCGGACACGCCGGAACCGAGGCGGCGGTCGCCGCGGCGCGACGCGGTGCGCGCGTCGGGCTGCTGACGACCGCACTCGAGACGATCGGGCAGCTCTCGTGCAATCCCGCAATGGGCGGTATCGCGAAGGGCACGGTAATCCGCGAGATTGACGCACTCGGCGGCGTGATGGGGCGGGCCACGGACCTCGCGACCATCCAGTTCCGGATGTTGAACCGCGGGAAGGGTCCGGCGGTATGGGCGCCACGGGCGCAGGCGGATCGCGGATTGTATCGTCGCGCCGTACGTCAGCTCCTCGAGGAACATCCCCGTCTCACGACCGTGCAGGGCACCGCGCGGCGACTCCTGGTCGGCGCGAATGGCGCCGTGACGGGCGTAGAGACAACGGATGGACGCCGCTGGGGAGCGCGGGCTGTCGTCATCACGACCGGCACCTTCCTGCGTGGCCGCATTCACATCGGCACCCAACACGCAGAGAGTGGAGGGCGGGCCGGTGAGGCCGCCACGACCGATCTGGCGGAACAGTTTGCCGAGTTCGGCCTGGAGACGGCGCGTTTCAAGACCGGCACGCCGCCGCGCATTGACGGGCGCAGCGTCGATTTCAGCGTCCTGGAGCGGCAGGACAGCGAGATCGAACTCTTTGACTTTTCGTGGTCCGCCTTTTGGCCGAGCCCCCGGCGGAGCGGCGCGCAGGCGCGGCATCCAGAGCAGCTGCCGTGCTGGATCACGTGGGCGGCGGCGCCGGTGAAGGCGCTGGTGCAGGAGCGCCTGCGGGAGTCGGCGATGTACGGCGGGGCCATCGGGGCTCGCGGTCCGCGCTACTGTCCGAGCATCGAGGACAAGGTCGTGCGGTTCCCTGATGCCGAGCGCCACCAAGTGTTTCTGGAGCCCGAGGGCCTCGACACGCACGAGCTGTACGTGAACGGCCTCTCCACGTCACTACCGGTGGATGCGCAGCTGGCGATGCTACGACTCGTCCCGGGTCTCGAGCGCGCCGCGATGACACGCGCGGGCTACGCGATCGAGTATGACTTTGTCCCGCCCACGCAGCTCCACGCCACGCTCGAGACCCGCGCCGTTGCGGGGCTGTTTCTCGCCGGGCAGATCAACGGCACCACCGGCTACGAGGAGGCCGGCGGGCAGGGCGTCGTGGCAGGCCTGAACGCCGCGGCGACGGCGCTGGAGGTTGCGCCCGTGACGCTCGGGCGCGAGCACTCGTACATCGGCGTGTTGGTCAACGACCTCGTCACGCGCGGAGTGGATGAGCCGTACCGGCTGTTCACGTCGCGCTCGGAGTTCCGCCTGACCGTGCGACAGGACAACGCCGTGGCGCGGCTGGCTCCGTTGGCACTCGACCTGGGCCTGCTCAGCGAGAGGGAGCGGGCCGGCGTGGAGCGACGACTCGCCGACGAAGCGGATGCCCTCTCGCTCGCACGCGCCACGAGCATCTCGCCCGAGGCCGCTGCGGATGTCTTGGCGCTGGCCGGGGAGCGCGCGCTGTCGCACGGCGTGCCGATTGCCGAGGTGGCCAAGCGTCAAAAAGTATCTTTGCGCGACTTATTCAGGGCCGCCGAAGTCGGTGCGTCGCTGAGCGCCGATGCGGTCTGGAGTGCCGACCTGGAACTCAAGTATGCGGGCTACGCGGTGCGCGAACGCAATGCGGCCGCGCGCCTCGCGCGCCTCGCGACGGTGGCCCTCGCGGCCGACACAGACTACGCCGTGCTGCGCAGCGTGAGCGTCGAGGCGCGACAGAAGCTCGCGGCACGCCAGCCCGCCACGTTGGCGGAGGCCGCGGCGATTCCAGGTGTGAGTCCGTCGGACCTCCAGAACCTGCTCTTCGAGCTCGGGAAGTGGTGACGCGCGCCCTCGCGCTCATCCTCTTGGCGGGCTCCCTGCTTCCCGTCGCGAACCTGATTCCCGGCGGCGAGTCCGATCCCGAGTACGCCGCGCGATTGCTGGACTGGCTGCTCGGGTTGGCGCTGTGCGCAGGCGCTGGTGCGCTGACGTGGTATCTCAGTCGCGCTTCCGAACCGCCTCCCGCGGCTTCGCACGCAGAGCCCTCACCCAGAAGCGACTGGCGCTACGTCGTTTCTGTTTCGGCATCGGCGGCTCTGCTGTACGCCGGCATCGCCCTGTGGGTCTTTGACGCGCGCCCGTTGCTGATCGATGAGGTGGTGAGCGTCCTCCAGGCGCGCGACTACGCGGCCGGGGTGCTCGCGCGCGCCGTTGTCGAGCCACGTGAGTTCTACGCGCTGATGAACCTCGTGGACGTCGGTGACCGCGTGTACGGGCAGTATCCCTTCGGCGGCCCGGCGATGATGATCCCGGGGGTGCTGCTGCGCGCCGAATGGCTGAGCGGGCCCGTGATGGGCGGGCTGTGCGTGGCGCTCTTTGGCGTGCTGCTGCCGCGTCTCAGTCCCGACGCGTCGATGCGCACGCGGCGTGCAACGCTCGCACTCTTCGCGCTTGCGCCGTTTGGCGCCTTTATGTTCGGCTCGCATATGAATCACGTGTCGGGGCTGCTCTGGATTCTCGCCGCCGTCGCGTCGTTGGCTCAGCTGGTCTCGAGACCCTCCACCGAGCCCGTGGCCCGTCCGTTGGGCGCCCTGACACTCGGCTTGGCACTCGGCATCGCCGGTACGGTGCGCCCCTTGGACGCGGCCGCGTTTGCCGTGCCCGCCGCCGCGTGGCTGCTCGCGCGCATCGCGCGGGGAGCGCGCGCCGCGCGCCTGACGGAACTGCTGTGGAGCGGTGTCGGTGTCGCCATCCCGCTGGCCGCGCTCGCCTGGGTGAATCTGCGCACGACTGGGCATCCCCTGCGCTTCGGATACGACGTGCTCTGGGGCTCCGGGCATTCGCTGGGTTTTCACGAAGCGGCGTGGGGGGCCGTGCACACACCGCAGCGGGGTGTCGAGCTCGTATCGCTCTACCTGACTCGCCTCAACACCTACCTCTTCGAAACGCCGTTTCCATCGCTGCTCCTGATGGCCGCCGGCCTGTGGTGGGCGCGTCCACTGCAGGCGCTTGATCGCTACCTGCTCGCGTCGGCGGCGCTCGTGCTCGTCGGCTATTGGGCCTATTGGCACGACGGATTCTTCCTCGGTCCGCGCTTTCTCTTTCCGCTGCTGCCTGTGCTGGTGGTCTGGAGCGTGCGCGGGGCAGGCGCGGTGCTTGAGCGTGCACAGTCCGCCGGCATTCGCTCGAGGTCGGCCGGTGTCGCGCTCGCGGTTGGCGGCCTCTACGCCGTTGCGACCGTGTTGCTCGTGCGCGTGCCGACCTATCGGAATGGACTGCAGTCGATGCGCGTGCATCCGGAGCGCGAGGCCGCTCGGGCGGGTGTGCGTGACGCCGTGGTGCTGGTGCAGGAGAGTTGGGGTGCGCAGCTGATGGTGCGACTGTGGGCGTCCGGAGTGTCGCGCTCGGACGCCGAGGCGCTGTATCGCACCGTGGACGCGTGTCGACTCGAGGTCGCCATCGGCGGACTGGAGGCGCGGGGCATTCGCGGTGATTCGGCGACGCGTGTCCTTCGCCCGCTCACGGCGGACTCGGCGCAACTCGTCCCGAGCACCCGCTCGCCGGATTTCACGGAGCGCGAGCAGCCGGGGCTGGCCTACGCACCCCTGTGCGAACAGCGCTTGGCGGACGACCGGCGCGGGTTCGTGCTATTCGCGCCGTGGCGACTGGCCCGCGATTCCAATGCGTACCTTCGCTGGATCCCTGGGCGCGAGCCGGACGTGCTTGCGCTGTATCCGGGACGCGCGGTGTATCGGCTGCGCCGTGCCAGCGCCGCGGTGGACGCGCCGCTGGTCTGGGAGCGGCTGGCGGTGGAGCGGCGCACCCCGTAGCGTGGCGGGGTACGGCAGTTTCGCGCTGGACGACTCATAATTAGTGACATTCAGCTACTAAATGGAGAACGGATGCGAACACGACGCGCCGGCCTGCTGGTCGCGGCCGCACTCAGCCTGCCCCTTCACCTCAGCGCCCAGGATTTGCGCTCTGCACCGCCACAGATCGTGGTGTCAGCAAGCCACGAAGTGGAGGTCGCTCCGGATCGGGCGCACCTAACGATTGCGGTGGAATCACGGGGCCGGACGTCGCAGCTCGCGTCGCAAGACAATGCGAGAATTGCGACCGCAGTGGTGCAGGCGGTGGGGCGAGCGGGCATTGCCGCGGCCCAGATTCGCACGCTCGGCCTCTCTGTACAACCGGAGTATCGATATCCCGACGGTGGGGGACGGCCGACCGTGGTGGGCTATGTGGCGACGAATCGGGTGCTTGTTGAAGTGCGCGACCTTGCGCGCGTCGGCGGCGTGATCGACGCAGCGATTGCGCAGGGGGCCACGAATATCAACGGCCCCACCTTCGGTCTGTCGAATCCCGATTCCGCGCGCCGTGAGGCGCTTGCGGTTGCCG
>CAYPYY010000032.1:3544-16181 GCA_964414995.1 uncultured Gemmatimonas sp. | reverse complement strand
ACCTTCGGTCTGTCGAATCCCGATTCCGCGCGCCGTGAGGCGCTTGCGGTTGCCGTCGCGCGTGCACGCGCGGATGCCGAGGTAATGGCGCGAGCCGCCGGCCAGCGAGTGGGCGGCGTCCTCGAGCTGACGTCGCAGGACGCGTTTGAGCGTCCGATGTTCGACCGAGCACCGGTGATGGCATTCGCGCGGGGCGCCGAGGCCGCACCTGAAACGCCCGTGTCTGCGGGGACGATTACCATTCGCGCCCAGGTGACCATCCGGGTCGCCATCGTCGGGGTTCCGTAGCCAGCCGTTTCACGTGAAACGGCTGGCGGAGCGGAGCCCAAGCGGTGTTCTGCGTTCCACGTGAAACATTGCGACTGGTTGGTTCGAGGGTGAGCCGGTATATTCGCCGGTTCACCCTCGAACTTCTTGTAATCGCTCAGTGGCTCGCATCATCGCAATCGCAAACCAAAAGGGCGGCGTGGGCAAGACCACGACCGCCGTGAATCTCGCCGCGTCCCTCGCGGCCGCCGAACAGCGCACACTCCTGGTCGACGGCGATCCGCAGGGAAATGCGAGCAGCGGCATTGGGCTGGCGCGCGAAGACATCAAGGAGACGGTCTACGACGTCCTCCTCGACCCGACCCGTCTTGAGGATGCGCTACATCGCCAGGTGCAGTTCAGACACCTCGACGTATTGCCGGCGACACCGGATCTTGCCGGCGCCGAGATCGAGCTGGTCGAGGAGGATGAGCGCGAGCTCGCGATGCGCCGCGCGCTCGAGCGCGTCCGCGGCAACTACGACTACATCCTGATCGACTGTCCGCCGTCGCTCGGGCTAATCACCATCAATATGCTCGCCGCGGCGGACTCGCTCCTGATTCCCCTCCAGTGCGAGTACTACGCGCTCGAGGGTCTCTCACAGCTCCTGAACACGGTTCACCTCGTGCAGCAGGGCGTGAACCCGTCGCTCGGGATCGACGGCGTGTTGCTCACGATGTACGACGCCCGCTTGAACCTCTCGCGTCAGGTGGCGGCAGACGCGCGCGAGTACTTCGGGTCGAAGGTGTTTGAGTCGGTCATTCCTCGAAACGTCCGGCTCGCGGAAGCGCCGAGCTTCGGGAAGCCAATCATCTTGTACGACGTGGCCTCGGTGGGTGCGCAGGCGTATATGAGCGTCGCGCAGGAGCTCATCGAAAGGCGCGCTTAAGTCATTGTCGCGTAACGATTTACGCATTTTGTGTGCCGAGGCGACGCCGTAAGCGGTTTGATAGCAACGAGTTAACAATAATTCGAAGTCGAGAGAATTTATGACGGTGGAAAAGGGCAGGCGTTTGGGGCGCGGACTCGAAGCGCTTATCGCCAGGGCGCCCACACGGCAAGCATCACCTGAATCGCCTGTGTCGGAGCTGCGATCCGCGACCGATGACGCGAGTGCCTTGCCGTATCGTTCGTTGCCCCTCTCGAAGATCCGACCGAATCCGCTCCAGCCTCGGAAGGAATTCCGCGCGGAGGATCTCGCGGACCTCGAAGCGTCGCTGCGGGTCAGCGGTCTGCTCCAGCCGGTGACGGTGCGGCCCGCTCCGCGGGGCGAGGGTTACGAACTCATCGCAGGCGAGCGGCGCTTCAGGGCGGCGCAACGCATCGGATGGACTGAGATCCCCGCCGTTGTTCGCGACGTCGACGACAAGATGCTGCTCTCGCTCGCGATGGTCGAGAACCTGCAGCGCGCCGATCTGAATCCAATTGAAGAGGCCGAGGGCTACGAACAGCTGATTCGCGATTTTGCGCTTACGCAGCAAGAGGTCGCGGACATCGTGGGCAAGGACCGCTCCACCGTCGCGAATACCCTGCGCCTGCTCGCACTCCCGGCCTCCGTCCGCCGACTCGTCTGGGATGGCGCCCTGACCGTCGGGCACGCACGAGCGCTGCTCGGCCTTGGTGAGCCAACCAAGATGGCGGACCTGGCGCGCGAGGTAGTCGCGCAAGGATTGTCGGTGCGAGAAGTCGAGCAACGGGTGCGCGCCGAGGCAAAGTCGCGCCCCGCTCGCGCCAAGACTGCGGGCGTCGTCGACGCGCGCTCCGCCGAGGTCCGCCGACTCGAAGATCGACTGCGCCAGGCACTCGGCACCGACGCCCGCATCGTGCAGGCTGGAAAGACCGACCGCGGCGAGTTGCGAATTCCGTTCTACAATGCGGACGACTTCGACCGCTTGATCGAGCTGATCCTTGGCGGGGCGCGCGACGCGTGAGCCGCAACAATCCCACGCCACGTGACGTGCGTGCCACCGGCGCGCGGCACGCGCACGGCCACATTCTTGGTCCGGAGGGCGGGGCCCTGTTTGTGCACCTGCACCGCGAGGCGGGACTCGCGCATCGGCACTATGTCTTGCGGCCGTGGCAAGTCCGCTCGTTGCGGTTCCTCACGTCTCGGCCAATGCTCCTCGTGTACGTCGCGATTGTAGTCACGTGGGGATGGATGGCGAGCCAGGCAGCACAGACACCGCTACTTCGGCAGCACGTGACGGCGCTCGAGCGCGACCTGCAGCGCCTCGACTCGTTATCAGCGACACTTGGAGAGCTGCAGGCGCGTTACGACCAAGTGCAGCGAATGCTCAGCGCGGCGACGGCAGCGCAGGCCCAGCAACGCGCCACGGATACCAGCACGACCAAAGCCCCGCCCACGCGCTAACTACGGCGCCGCGCCAAGACTGATCACCACCCCTCAGGAGTGTCCGATATGTCGATGTTCACGAAGGAAGAGCCGGCCGCGCGTCGGTCCGCCCGCGCCCCCGGGGCAGAGACGATGCTGACCATCATCGCCGCCGGCACGACGATCACCGGGGACATCGAATGCGCCGGCGTGCTTAAAGTCGAAGGTCAGATCGACGGCAGCGTGCGCAATGCGCGTCAGGTAATGCTCGCGCGCGAAGGCGCGGTGCGCGGCGACGTGCAGGCGCACGAGGTAGTGGTCGGCGGCGTGATTGACGGGAATGTGTCCGCCACTGATCGGCTCGAGCTCCAGTCGAGCGCGGTGGTCAACGGGGACATCGCGACGAAGTCGATCGTGGTGATGGAGGGAGCCCGTATCAATGGTGGCGTGAAGATGACGGAACTCGCGCTCGTAGGGCGGCCAGGAGACGTTCGGGAGCCACGCGAAGTACGCACTGCGCGCTAAGGCGCCACCACAACGGCACCAATAGGGCAATCCGTTACCGTGAAACACCCGATATCCACAAGAAATGTGGGTTGTGAACATTTGGGTATTAAGCGGATGTATCTATTTACGATTTCAATAGTTAGATACTAGAGCTATGCGAATTGTTGCGAAACTTGTCATCGTTATCCACACCCTCCTGTTCACGGTCGTTGCCTGCGACCAGTCGAGCCGCAAAGTCCAAGATTCACAAGGCTTTCGGGTCGCGCTCCTGACGCCGGGACCCATCTCAGATCAGTCGTGGAACGCCGCTGCTTACCGTGGTCTCGAGCTGATTCGCGACTCGCTCAATGCGGAGGTCCGGCACGTTCAAACGCGAACCCCCGCGGAATTCGAAGAGAACTTTCGGCAATACGGCGTTGCGGGCTTCCACTTGGTGTTTGGCCACGGCTTTGAATTCCAGGACGCCGCGCAGCGCGTCGGCCCGAGTTTTCCGAAAACGGTGTTCGTAACGACTGGTGGAACCGGCACTGGCTCGAACATCGCCGCGATGTCCTTTGCGTTCGACGAGCCGTCGTATCTCGCGGGGATGGAAGCGGCGGCGCGCTCGAAGACCGGCGTCGTCGCCTGCATCGGTGGAACAGAGCTGCCGCCGGTGCGCGCGAGTTTCGACGCCTTCGCCGCGGGTGCGCGCGCCGTCAATCCGTCCATTCAGATTCTCACCGCGTATCTCGGAAACTGGGACGACGCGGGAGCAGGCAAGGAGCAAGCGCTGGCCCTGATCGCCCGACGCGCCGACGTCATCTTCCAGAATGCCGACGCCGCGGGCCTCGGCATCTTCCAAGCGATCCGCGAACGCGAGGGCGTCTGGATCATCGGATCGAACGCAGACCAGAACGGCATCGCGCCTCAATCCACCCTCGGCTCGGTCGTCATCGATGTGCCCCGCGCCTTTATGCTGATTGCCCGCGAGGTGCGCGACAGCAGCTTCGTGCCGCGCGTGGTGCGCTTCGACACGGCGACGGACGTGGTGCGCTGGGTGGTGAATCCGTCCGTGACGCCGTCGCCGATTGCCGCGCGCGTCGACACCGTGCGACGCGCGTTCGCCGAGCGCCGCGGCCCAATGCTGCCGTCGGCGCAGGAGCTCCGTCCGTGACATCCGCACGCGTGGATGACATCGCCGCATACTGCGACGAGCTGCTCGCCACAGCCTCGACGCCGGATTACCCGCCGGCGCTCAACGGCCTCCAGGTAGGTCATCGCGGTCCCGTGGTGCGCCTCGCTGCGGCCGTGGACGCGTCGCTGCGCACAGTGACGATGGCCGCGGAAGTCGGGGCAAACCTCCTCCTCGTGCACCACGGACTATTCTGGAACGGGCTGCGGCCGGTCGTGGGGCCACACGCCGAGCGTCTCCGCACGCTCTTCGCTCACGACATCGCCGTCTACTCAGCGCACCTCCCGCTGGACGCGCATCCAACGCTCGGCAACTCCGCGCTGTTGGCGCAGACGCTTGGGTTGCAGGTGACGGGACCCTTCGCCCGCTATCAGCACATTCACTGTGGCGTGCGCGGAGAGAGCGACCTCGCGACTCCTGAGCTGGTGGAGCGCGTACGACGGTGGGCGGCAACGCACGCACACCACACCGTCGTGTCTCGAATTCCCTCGGGTCATCGCACGCGGCGCTGGGCCATCTGCTCCGGTGCCGGCGCGCAGGCCGAGAATCTTCGCGAAGCCGTGTCCGCCGGCGTGGACACGCTGATCGTAGGCGAAGGCCCGCACTGGAGCGCCATCGAAGCCGAGGAGAATGGACTCGTGCTGATCTACGCCGGCCACTACGCGACGGAGACCTTGGGCGTGGCGGCCCTGGCCGCTCACCTCGGCGAGCGCTTCGCGCTCCCGTGGTCGTTCTTGGACGCGCCGACAGGACTATGACCGACGCGGCCGCGCTCTCGCTGCGCGGGGTCCGCAAACGCTTCGGCGAGACGGCGGCGCTCGTTGACGCCACCTGCGTCGTGCGCCGCGGCACGGTTCACGCCCTGCTTGGTGAGAACGGGGCCGGCAAGAGTACGCTGATGCGTATCGCCTTTGGGCTCCTGGCACCCGACGACGGCGTGCTCGAGCGCAACGGTCGTGTGGTGCGGTTCCGATCCAGCCGCGAGGCGATTGCGTCGGGTGTGGGGATGGTACATCAGCACTTTATGCTCGTCCCGGCGCTGACGGTCGCCGAGAATGCGGTGTTGGGGGGGCGGGGGTCTTTCGACCGGCGTGCGGCGGCCGCGCGAACCGAGCGGACCGCGGCGAACGCCGGGCTCGCGGTCCGCGCCGACGCTCGCGTGTACGAGCTGCCGGTCGGCGCCCAACAGCGCGCGGAACTGGTGCGGGCGCTGTCGCACGATGTGGACGTCCTGATCCTCGATGAACCAACGGCGGTGCTCACGCCGTCCGAGACCGATGACCTGCTCGCCTGGATGCGGCGATTCGCCGCAAACGGTGGTTCGGTCGTGCTGATCACGCACAAGCTGCGCGAGGCGCTGGCGGTCGCCGACGACATCACCGTGTTGCGGCGCGGCACGACGGTGCTGACTGCGCCGGCGTCGGCAGTGACGGAGGAAGCGCTGGTCGCTGCCGTCGTGGGTGCCGATGTCCCTCGCACACGCACGGCACTTCCCGCGGCTGCGCCCAACGCCGAACCAATGTTCGCGCTCGACGCGGCGAGCGTCACCGACGCTCGGGGTGTCCCGCGGCTCCGTCGCGCGAGCGTGCAGGTGCGGCGCGGCGAAGTCTTGGGCGTCCTCGGCGTCGAAGGTGCCGGCGCCGCAGAGCTCCTGCGCCTCTTGGCCGGCCGACTCACGCCGAGCGAGGGCCGCGTGCAGCATCCTGCCGTCGTCGGCTTCATCCCCGCGGACCGACTGACCGAAGCCGTCATTCCAGCGATGACGCTGGCGGAGAATCTCGCGCTCGCCGATGCGGGACGTCGGTCTGGCGTGCTCGACTGGTCGGCGTATCACCAGCGGGCGCAGGCATTGGTTGTCGCGCACGATGTGCGTGCGCGCGGTGCGGAAGCGGCAATGCGCGAACTGTCCGGCGGCAACCAGCAGAAATTCGTGGTGGCGCGTGAGACGGCGCTCGCGCCAGAGGCCCTCGTGGCCGAGAATCCGACGCGCGGGCTTGATGTGCGCGCGAGCGACCGCGTGCTCGCGGCAATCCGCGACGTCGCCATCCGCGGAGGAGCGGCCGTGGTCCACTCCACCGATATGGACGAGATCCTTTCGCTGACGCGGCGCGTCGTCGTCTGCTTCGACGGCCGCGTCACGGAGATTGCACCGCCGGCGGATCCGCACGACACGGCGCCGTATGCGCGCGCGCTGCTCGGTGCGGAGTCGTAATGGAGATTCTCGCGGCATTCTGGGACGGTGCGGCTGGGTCAGCGTTCGCGATCTGGTCGGCAACGCTCGTACGCGCCACGCCGCTGCTCCTCGTGGGACTCGGAGTGGCGCTCGCATTTCGAGCGGGCGTGCTCAATATCGGAGCGGAGGGCCAGTTCATCCTGGGGGCGACGCTTGCGTCGGTCGCGGCACTCGGGCTCGACTCGTTGCCGCGCGTGTTCGTGGTTCCGATGATGGCGGTCGCGGGGCTGGTGGGCGGCGCGCTCTGGGCCGGTCTCGCGGCGTGGCTGCGGCGACGCTACGGCGTGCTTGAGGTCATCAGCACGATAATGCTCAACTTCGTCGCGGCGACGGTCATCAGCTGGGCGGTGCGCGGCCCGCTGCAGGAGCCCACGCGCGTGTATCCGCAATCGCCGACCTTCACCGAGGCGGCGCGCTGGCCGTTCTTGGTTCCGGGGCAGCGATTGCATCTCGGGTTCCTGCTCGGCGTGCTCTGTGCGTTCGGACTGTGGTGGTTCCTGAGCCGCACGGCGGCGGGCTTTCGGGTGCGGGCGGTCGGACGCGGTGCACGTGCCGCTGCCGTCGCAGGCGGCGTCGATACGCTCCGGCTGAGTACGCGCGTGTTCGTCGCCAGTGGCGCACTCGCGGGCCTGGCCGGCGCGGCCGAGGTCGGTGGCGTGACGTGGGCGCTCTACGAGGGCATCTCGCCGGGCTACGGCTACACGGCGATCGCCGTCGCGCTGCTCGCTCGACTCGATCCGCGCTGGGTGATCGTCACGGCGGTCCTGTTCGGCGCGCTGGAATCCGGTGGCGCTTCGATGCAACGCGAGGCCGGCATTCCGTCGGTGGTCGTGCAGGTCGTGACCGCCTGCGTGCTCTTGGGCGTGCTCGCCGTCACCGAATGGCGTCGTCGAGGCGTTGGCGAGGAGTCGGGCGCGTGATTGAACTGGTCCTGGTGCCGTTCCTCGAGGCGGCCGTGCGCACGGCCACGCCGCTCGCCTTCGCGGCGCTGGGCGAGCTCGTTGCCGAGCGGAGCGGCGTCATCAACCTTGGGCTGGAAGGCACAATCATCGCGGGCTGCCTCGGTGCCGCGCTCGCCGCCAATGCCGGCGGCGTCGGGCTCGGATTTGTCGGAGCAGCGGGGGCGGGCGCGGCGATCGCGCTGGTTTTTGCGTTCTTCGTGCTCGTCATTCGTGCCGATCAGATCATCACCGGTACGGCGCTCACGGTGCTTGGGCTCGGGCTCACCGGCACGATCTATCGGAGCTCGCCGGAGCTGATGCTCTCGGGCACCGCGCTGCCGACGACCGGCCCGATCGCCATTCCGCTGCTCGCGGACCTGCCTGTCGTCGGTCGCGCCCTCTTCGTGCAGCCGCTGCCGACCTACGTGCTCTATGTGCTGGCGCCGGGCCTCGCGTGGTGGATGATGCGGACCCACGCCGGACTCGCGCTGAGGGCGGTGGGCGAATCGCCGGAAGCGGCGCGCGCCGCCGGCATTGCGGTCGGACGTGTGCGCTGGCTGGCGCTTGTCTTCAGTGGTGTGATGGGCGGCCTCTGCGGTGGCGCGTTGGTGCTGGCGCAGGTCGGCGCCTTTAACGAGGGAATGAGTGCCGGCCGCGGGTTCATCGCCATCGCGGTTGTGGTGCTTGGGCGCTGGATGCCGTGGGGCGTGGTGAGCGGTGCGCTGGTGTTTGGTGCAGCCTTCGCGTTGCAGTACTTGGTGCAATCGCTCGGCCTCGCGCTGCCATATCAGTTGTTCCTGGCGCTGCCGTACGTGTTGACGTTGGTGCTTCTCGCGGTGCTCCGCGGACAGGCGAGCGCACCGCAGCATCTGGGGCGCTAGCCGCGCGGTTGCGGCAGGTAGGGGCCGGCGAGATCCCAGTGCCACGCGTCGCGCGGCATTCCGCTACGCGGATCCTTGAGTGGATGATACTGCAGGCGGTCGGCCGGCAATCCGACGCGCGCGCCCCAGGCGAGGAGCCGCGCCTTGTCCGTGGAAACGAGATGGACCATCGGCCGCCCGAACCACCGGTGCCGATGCAACCAAATACCGCCGTCCATTGCGTGGATGACGCCGTCGCGACGCTTCGCGAACTCCTCCCACTCGAGCATCAGCGCCGCAGGATCGCGCGGCGGTGGAATCGGCGGGAAGGCGGCGCGAAACCGGTCGCCTACTGACAGGAAACGAGTCCCTCTGCCGTCGCCGGCGCCGGCGCCGCCACCTTGCCCGTGTACATCGCGCAGGTGAGGGGGAACGACTGCGGGTGGGTCACCTTCGCTGACCAGCCGGCCGCCGTCGCGGTGACGATGGTCAGCACGACACCAGGCGACGTCTGGATCTTGAGGAACGAGAGATCTGGCGCGTAGACCGACTTCTCGTAGAAGTAGGCCTCCTGCGCGCTGGCAAGATTGCGGAGATCCGACCGCAACGCGGCCGCGTTTGCCTTGCCCTTGGTGTTCTGGAACTTCGGGATCGCAATGGCCGCGAGAATCCCGATGATCAAGACCACAATGAGCAATTCAATGAGCGTGAATCCGCGGCGGGGGCTGCGCTGCATCGAGGGGGGGCAGATGTCGGGGGGAACTCCCCTTGAGGGGGAGCAAGGCCGATGCCGCAAGTATGCTACGGCGGCATCTGCTTGTCCAACAGCGGGTTAGTGGGCTCCCGAGGGGACCGACTGCCCCCGGCGCGCGGACGTCCTTCTGCGTCAGGTGCCGCGGCCTGCAAGACCCTGCGAGCCGCGACCGGCTAAGCCTTTGCGACCAGC
This sequence comes from uncultured Gemmatimonas sp., assembly GCA_964414995.1. Classification (GTDB taxonomy): domain Bacteria; phylum Gemmatimonadota; class Gemmatimonadetes; order Gemmatimonadales; family Gemmatimonadaceae; genus Pseudogemmatithrix. Next base: position 6,885 of record CAYPYY010000032.1, on the reverse strand, counting down.
CAGTTTTCTCCCACACCGATATCCACCACCAACGGCACCTCGAGTGTCGCGGCGGTCGTCATCTCTCGATTAACCAGCTGGCGCAGCACGTCCTCCTCGCGGGGCGGCACTTCGAACACCAGTTCGTCGTGGACCTGCAAGAGCATCCGTGACTCGAGCGCGGCGTCGGCGATGGCGCGATGGATGCGAATCATCGCCACCTTGATGAGGTCGGCCGCCGACCCCTGGATGGGCGAGTTCTGCGCGAGCCGCTCGCCAAAGGCGCGCGTGTTGAAGTTCCGGTCGTGGATCTCCGGGATGTAGCGCCGGCGCTTGAAGAGCGTCTCGACCCACCCGCGTTCGCGGGCCTCGGCGACCGAGCGATCCAGCCAGCGTCGCACGCCGGCAAAGCGCTCGAAGTACGTCTCGATGAAGGCCTTTGCCTCGGCGTGCTCGATCTTGAGTTGGCGCGAGAGGGCGTGCGCCCCCTGGCCGTAGATCGTCGCGAAGTTGATGGTCTTCGCCCGCGATCGCATCTCGGAGGTCACGGATTCGATCGGCAGGCCGAAGATCACGCTGGCGGTTTGCCGGTGGATGTCGCCACCGGCGCGGAACGCCGCGACGAAGGCCTCGTCGCCCGACAGGTGCGCGAGGAGCCGCAGTTCAATCTGCGAGTAGTCGGCGGCCATCAACTTCCAGCCCGCGCGCGGGACGAAGCCGCGGCGAATGTCCTTTCCGAGCTCGCGACGGATGGGGATGTTCTGGAGATTCGGATCGCTGCTCGACAGGCGACCGGTGCTGGCCACCGTCTGGTTGAATGACGTGTGGAGGCGGCCCGTGTGCGGGTTCACCAGCGCCGGGAGCGTGTCGAGGTACGTGTTCTCGAGCTTGGCGAGTTCACGGTACTCCATCAGCAGTGCCGGGAGCGTGTGGCCCTCGTCGGAGAGCTCCTGCAGCACGCTGGCATCCGTGCTCGGGCCGGTCGCGGTCTTCTTCTTGATGGGCAGTCCCAGCTTCTCGAACAGAATGGTGCGCAGCTGCGGATTGCTGGCGATGTTGAACGTCTCGCCCGCTTCGTCGTGGATCTGCCGTTCCAGCTCGAGGCGTGCGGCCTCGAAGCGCGTCTTCAGCGAGTGGAACCAGGGCACGTCAATCGTGATGCCGGTCCACTCCATCTCGGCCAGCACCTCGACGAGCGGCAGTTCGACGTCGCCGAGCAGGGCGCGCGCCGCGTGCTCGGCCAGGCGCGGCTCGAACGTGGCGCGGAGCCGCAGCGCAATGTCGCTGTCGGCGCTCGAGTAGGCCGCGGCTGCGCTGATCGGGACCTGGTCGTACGGAATCTCCTGCTTGCCCTTGCCGCAGAGCTCGTCGTAGCCGGTCATCGCGACGCCGAGGAATTCCACCGCGAGCGCATCGATGGCGTGCGAGCGGCGGCTGGGATCGAGGACGTAGCTGGCGAGCATCGAGTCGAAGTCGAGGCCGCGTAGCGTCACGCCGGCGCGTCGGAGCACCAGCAGGTCGTATTTCGCGTTGTGCGCCGTCTTTCGTACGGCGGGGTCCTCGAGGAGCGCGCGCAGTGGCGCCATCGCGTCGCTGAGCAGTGGCGGCAGGTTCACGACCGGCTGCGGACCCTCGGCCAGCAGCCGTGCGGCGATCGATGCCGGCGCGCTCGACGCGCGTGTGCGCGGCGGCGCGCCGGCGTCACCGAGGAGGAGGCCGCCCTGGGCGTCGCCATACGGCCGGTGCGCAAACGGCAGGTACCAGGCCTTGCCGGGCGCGGTGGCCACCGAGATGGCGACGAGGTTCGCCCGTAGCGGCGTGATGATGGGTGGCGCGCCTTGGTCGAGCACCGTCTCCGTATCCACGGCGATCGCGCCCGCCGCCCGCGCCTCGGCAATCATCTGCGCGACGAGTTCAGGCGTGTCCGCAACGCGATAGTCCGTCGTCACCGCATCCGGCGCACCCGGGACCGTGGCACGCGCGTTCCGTGCGCTGACCATATGCGCTTCGATCGCGAGCGCATCCTCCGCTCGCGGGCCAACGACACCGGCCGCCTCGGCGTTCACCGCCGCCGTGCGCGCGGCGGTGTTGAAGTCCAGCTCTACGAACAGGTCGCGCAGCGACGCCCAGTCCGGCGTCTCGATCTTCAGCGCGTCGAGGTCGAGCGTGATGGCCAGGTTGGACTGCAGCGTCACCAGCTGCTTGGACAGCCGCGCCTCGGCCTCGTGGTTCTTGAGTGCGTTGCGCGTACGCGTGGGTTCGATCTCGTCCACGTGCTCGAGCATCGCCTCGACCGTGCCCCACTGCTGGATCAGCGCGAGCGCGCCCTTGTCGCCGATGCCCTTTACGCCCGGCACGTTGTCCGCCGTGTCGCCGACCAGGGCGAGGTAGTCAATCACGCGTTCGGGTGGCACGCCGAGCCGTTCGTGCGCATTCTCGAGTCCGTACCACTTCTCGGTCGTGCGGCCCGGTGGCCCGTGCCACGGATTCAGCACCCAGACGCCGGGCTGCACGAGCTGCAGGAGGTCTTTGTCGCCTGAGACAACGCAGACTTCGAGTCCGGCCGCAACGCCCTGCGGCGCGAGCGTCGCAATGACGTCGTCGGCCTCGAAGCCCTCGAGCTCAAGCGTGGGAATGCGATAGCCCGCGAGCAGCTGGGCGACGCGCTCGAGTCCGGTGTCGAAGTCCTGCTGTTCCTCCTCCGGCAGCGCGACACGATTGGCCTTGTACGACTCCAGCATCTCCTCGCGCCCGGAGGACCCGGCATCGTTCACCCAGCCGAGGTATTCCGGCTTGTGCTTCTCGATCAGACGGCGGAGAAACTCGCTGACGCCCTTTGCCATCCCGGTGTTCTCGCCGCGCGCGTTGCGAAGCGGCGCGCCGCCACCGAGGGCGTGAAAGGAGCGGAAGATGAGCGCGTAGCCATCAATGAGATAGAGCCGCGGACGTCCCGGTGTCGACATACGCTTAACCTAGCGCAGCCCCAGCGCGACAGCGGCCAGCGCCGTCGCCAGCGTGACGCGCAGATTGTCGTCGCCCGGTCCACGCGGGCGTTCGGCGATTGCGGCCACGAGCCCGAGCGCGAGTGCCGTGAGCGCGCTCGCGTCAATCAGCCACACGACGCCGAGGGCGGACGTCGCGGCAACGGCCAGCGAGCCGACGAGTGTCTTGGCCGGCGCCGCACCCGGTCGCTGCGCGAGCCGTCCGACGAGCGCGCCACTTGCGTCACCGACGGCAGCGGCCCACAGCGCTGCAATCGCAGCACGTTCGGGTGCAAACATCGCCGCGAGCCACATCGCCGCTGCCAGCCACGTGGCGCCGGTGAGCGCGCGCGCCTCGTGAGCCCGCAGGAGCGGGCCCAC
>CAYPYY010000032.1:0-3444 GCA_964414995.1 uncultured Gemmatimonas sp. | reverse complement strand
ACTCCGACTCGAAGCGGGTTTCGCTCGACTGTGTGAGGCGCCACCGGCCGCTGCCGGTCTGATCGTAGAAGACCAGCTGCAAGCCGAGGCCGCGATACTCCCAGAGCTGCTGTCGATTGCGATTGAAATCGGTGAACTGGGGCTCGAGCACCTGATCGGGCTCGCCGAGTACAACGAAGACCTTCCCGCGATCGGACATCCAACCGGGCACGCCCTCCTCGCGGAAGCGCCCGTTGGCGCGCACGAGGCGCACGAAATACTCCCGGAGGTCTTCGTGAATCGCGGTGTTGGGAATGGAGTCGGTCTCGCGCATAAACTGCGCCCACGCTTCGGGCCGCCGCTCCTCGGGCGCGTCGCGCAGGACGTCCAGGCGCGACGGCGTAGCGAAGTAGCGCAGGAACGTCAGCATATCCTCGAAGCGGGCGACGGGCAGGTCGTCGCCGAACCCGACGTACACGTAGGTGCTCGTCGTGTCTGCGCCGGACTCGCGCACGAAGGACAGTTGCGAAACCCCGATGCCAAGGCGGGAGACGGGGACCTGCACCACGCCCGACGAGAGCCCTTGGTACGGTGTGATCTCGACCGATTCCGTCCAGAGCACGCGTCCCGTTTCACCGCGCGCGACAAGTCGCAGGGCGCGATCGTTGGGCGTGTAGCTCTCGAGATACACGGGCACGACGCTGTCGCGCCCGAACACGATGCTGGCGCGCGGCGAGACGAGCAGGTAGGGAATCGAGTCGCGTGCGATGCGCGGCAGGACTTGCACGATCGGCAGCGGCGTGGAAAGGCGGCCTGGCCCGAGCGCCGGCACCGTCATCTCGACGCGTTCCTCAATGGCCCGCTGGCTGGCGACATCGCGGAGGGAAACGGTCACGACGTATTCGCCCGGCGCGAGATCCACGATTTCCTGGAACAGCAGATTCTCGTCGCTCCGACCGGTCTCGCGGTACGACGACACGAGCACGGTCTCGGTGGCGTCGACCACACGCACGCGCTGGCCGTTGCGGTCAAACGTGATCCCCACGCTGTAGGCGGCGCGGAAGCGAGTATCGGACTCGCGCGTGAAGGCCAGCGAGGTCGAGGAGAACGCGAGGCCGAACACGACGTGCGTCGACTCCGGCGAGGCCGCGGCGAGGAACCCAACCCGACCGACGACGGGGAACGGCAGGCCGCGTGCGAGCAGGCCCATCTGCCGGTAGAGCGGCGCGGGATCGAAGGAGATGTTCCGCGTATCCCGCTGGAGCCCGGGACCGGAGGGCTGCGGTGGTGCCGCGGTGCCGCGCGACGAGCCGCCGCAGGCGGCGGCGAGGGCGCTCACGACGGCCAGCGCGGGCAGCAGGGTGCGGCGCGGCAGGAGATGGCGGGGTGCGAACATCACGCTCGGTACGGGGATCGGGGGCGTAATCTACACCGCTGGCGCGTCCGTAGTCGGCTTGCCTTGCCGCCGTCGTGCACGGTCGGTAGCTTCGCCCCCGTGACACGCGACGCACTCGTGGGCTCCACCATCGCCGGCTACACCCTCGTTGACCGTGTCGGCGAGGGAGGGACGGCCACCGTGTACCGGTCGACGCACCCCGAACACGGCACGGTGGCGTTCAAGGTCCTGCGTGAGAAGCTCCGGCAGGATCGCACGGCGGTCGCGCGGTTCACGCGCGAGGCCAGCTTTGGCACTCGGGTAACGCACCCGAACGTCATCCGCACACTGCAGACCGGCGACGAAAGCGGGCTCCCGTACCTCGTGATTGAGTGGGCGGCCGGCGAGTTGCTCGAGAGCTACGCAAAGCGGCACGCGCCGTTTCCGCCCGATGAGGTGGCCACCGTCATCAGCCAGATCGCCGGTGCCGTCTTCGCCGCGCACCAAGCCGGGATCGTGCACCGCGACCTCAAGCCCGACAACGTGATGTACGATCACGAGAGCCGGCTTGTGAAGCTCCTGGACTTCGGGATCGCCACGGCAACCGACACCACGGCAGATCAGCGGCTCACGCGTGCCGGATTCTTCGTCGGGACCCTGATGTACGTGGCACCCGAGGCCTTGTCTGGCGAAATCGTCTCGCCGGCCGCGGATCAGTATTCGCTTGCCACGATGGCGTACCTCTTCCTCACCGGGACGCTGCCGTACACGGCGCGCTCACCGCGGGATATGTTCACCCAGCTGCTCTCGCAGCCACCGGTCGCGCTCAACAAGGCGAAGCCCGAGCTGCAGTACTCCGACGGGGTCGAGCAGGTCGTGATGAAGGGGCTGGCCAAGCTCCCCAAGGACCGCTACGAGCACGTCGTCGCGTTCGCCGACGCGCTCGCCGAGGCGCTGCAGAATCCCTTCCCGCCGAAGGCGGAGAGCGGGTTGCTCTCGAAGATGAAGGGGCTCTTCGGGCGGTAGGCGCGACTACGGCGCCCCGCGTGGCGTCGGCTCCAGCGGCAGCCAACACGTGAAGGTGCTGCCTTTCCCGGGAACGCTTTCCAGGGTGATGTCGCCCTCCAGCAATCGTGCGAGCCGGCGCGTGATGGTCAGCCCGAGTCCGGTGCCGCGTCGCGCCGAGTCGGAGCGCGAGCCGGGGTCCACCTGCTCGAACTCCTCGAAGATCCGCTGCTGATCGCGTTCGGCGATGCCGATGCCCGTGTCCACAACCTGAAGCGCCACCCACTGCCCGCCGGCGGCAAGCAGCGGGCGGGCGCGCGCCGTGCTGCCCTCGGGGGCGCGCTGCGGATCATCCACCACCGCCGCGCGCACGGTGATGCCGCCGCTGGGCGTGAACTTCACGGCGTTCCCCAGCAGGTTGATGAGAATCTGCCGTAGGTGCGTGGGGTCCGTGCTCACGCGCGGCAGGGCGTGCGGCACCTGCAGGGAGAGCGCGAGCCCCTTCTCGATGATCAAGGGCTCCACCTCGCTCGCGACGTCGATGACGAATGCGCGCAGCGAAATGGGCTCGCGGTGCACGTCGAGTCGGCCCGCCGACAGCTTGGCGAGATCGAGAATCTGGTCCACCAGGGCCTGCAGATGCTCCGCCGACACCTGAATGCGCTCCACCGGCCCGACCATTCGCGGCGAGAGCTCGCCGTAAGAGCCGTCGCGCAGGAGGTCCACGAAACCGACGATGGCCGCCAGCGGCGTGCGCAGCTCGTGCGACACGTTGGCGAGAAACTCCGACTTGGCGCGATTGGCCCGCGCGAGTTCGAACGAGAGATGCTCAAGCTCCAGCGACCGTTCGCGGAGCCGACGGCGCCGGCCGCGCTCGTAGACCAAGAACGCGACGAGCGCGCCGCCGCCGAGCGCCACGAGGACGGCGCTTAGCATCGCCGCCTTGCCGCCCGTTCCGGCATCCGATAGCCTCCGCAGATGGATTCGCGCACCCGACTTCTCGACCTCCTGGCGACGCGCAGCGCGCGTCGCGGCTCGTTCACGCTGGCCTCGGGCCGCCAGTCCGACCTCTACATCGACTGCCG
>CAYPYY010000031.1:14131-26576 GCA_964414995.1 uncultured Gemmatimonas sp. | reverse complement strand
CTGCGCACGCGCCTCGAGGCGGAGCGCGCGGCGTATCACGCGGCGCAGGCGACCGCTGAGGCGGCACGGGCGCGCGGTGCACTTGCCGCGCGCATCGGGCTCGCCGACGCCACTGCGCTCGAGCTCGCCGATGCGAAGGAGGAAGAGTCGCCGATGCTCGTCGCGAGCGATGACGCGATCGTGGCTGGTGCGCTTGCCTCGCGTCCCGACGTGCGCGCAGCGGTGGCGAATGCGCGCAGCGCCGAGAGCCGGCGGAGTGCCGCGCGCCGTGGCGTGTTGCCCGATGTCGGCCTCTCGGGCGGCTACAAGGGCACCGGCGGATTCTCCACCGCCACGTTTGGCGTCATCCTCACGCCGCCGCTGCTGAACGCGAACGGCGGCGCACGCGAGTCGGGCGCTGGCGAATGGTTGCTCGCCGATGCGGATCGACGCGCCACCGAACTCCGCGTGGCCAACGAGGTACGCGCCGCGCTTGCGGCGCTGCGCGCGATGGACGCGGGCACCAGCGGCATCGATGCGCAGTTCCTCCATCGCGCTGAGGAGGTCGCGACGGCCGCGGAGGCCGCCTACCGCGAGGGCGCGGCCTCGCTCACTGAGACGCTGGACGCCCTGCGCGCGAGTGCGGACGCGCGCGTCACCGGACTGCACGCGATCGCCGATCGCGCCTTGACCCGACTCGACCTGCGGCGCGCGCTGGGCGCGTCGCTCCTGGAGACCCCGTGAAGCACTTCCCTCTGGTGGCCCTGCTCGCGTCCGCCGCGCTCGCCTGCGGCGGGGACGCAGCGACTGACGACCACAGCGACGTGGTCGCCGACACCGCGCTGCTGTCGGCCGATGCGGTGCGGATCGGCGGCTTCACGTTGGCGGCGGCATCCGAGGAGCCCTGGGGAGAGTCGTGGCGGCTGCCTGGGCGCCTGACGATGGACCCCAATGCGCAGCAGCCGCTGGGCTCGCTCGTGGAGGGTCGCATCATTGATGTGACGGTCCTGCCCGGCGATCGCGTGCAAGAGGGTCAGGTGTTGGTGGCGATCCACTCGCACGAGGTGATGTCGGCGCGACAGGAACTCGCGGCGGCCCGCGCCGGCGTCACGACCGCGGACTCGGCGGCCGCGGTCGCGGTGAATGCGGCGGCGCGCGGTGAGCGTCTCTATGCGGCCAAGGCCATCGCGCTGGGCGAGCTCGAGCGGCTGCGCGCGGCGCGTGTCGCTGCCACCGGCGCCCGCGACGCGGCGCACGCAGAGCTCGAGCGCGCCGAGGGGTTCCTGGAGCATCTCGTCGGCACGGGCGCGCGCCGCGAGGACTACGAGCACGCAGCGCTGTTGCGCGCGCCTTTCGACGGCATCATCACCGGGCGCGATGTGCAGCCGGGCCAAGTGGTGCTCGTGGGGCAGCCGCTGGTCACGATCGCGCGTGACGCGGGGCTCGGCGTGCTGATGCATCTGCCCGAGGAGGGCGCGGCGAGCGTGCGTGCGGGCGCGGTGGTGCGACTCACGGTACCAGCGCTCGGGGCCAAGGTGCTCGACGCGCGCGTGGCGCGCGTGGCACCGGTGGTGGACTCGCTCTCGCGCGCCATTCACGTGTGGGCGCGGATCGAGTCGGCGAGCGCGCTTGGCCTGCGCGCCGAGATGTCCGCGGACGCGGAGATCATCGCGAGTGGAGGAGCGAGAACACTGAGCGTGCCGGCCGCGGCGGTGCAGGTGTTCGAGGGCGACACGGTGGTCATTCGTGCCACGCGCCTCGGCGAAGGAATGCTGCTTGAGGCCGCACCCGTGCGCGTCGGGCGGCGAAACTCGCTGCGCGCCGAGATCCTCGCGGGCCTCGCGGCCGGTGACTCCGTGCTCAATCAAGGCGCAGCCGTCGGGAAGGGCGAGATCGTGAAGCGGCGCTCTGGCGGCGACGGGGGCCACTGATCGTGCGTCGGCTCGTCGACTTCGCGCTCCACCAGCGCTTCTTCGTCATCGGCGGTGTGCTGACGATCGTCGCGTTCGGCTTCTACGCGCTCACGCACATCCCGTTCGATGCATATCCGGACCTCACCGGCACGCGCGTCGAGGTGATCACCACGGCGCCGGGAATGCCGCCCGAGGACGTCGAGCGGCTGGTCACGTATCCGCTGGAGTCCACGCTGATGGGGATTCAAGGAGCGGAAGGCGTGCGCTCCGTGTCCAAGCAGGGACTGTCGCTGATCACGGTGTCGTTCCCGGACAAGGTCGACGTGTACTTCGCGCGCACCTTGGTGCTGCAGCGCATCGGCGACGCAGTGAGCTCGCTCCCCGAGGGCGTCGAGGCCTCGCTGGGACCGGTGAGCACGCCGATGGGCGAGCTCTACCAGTACACGGTGACGAGCGATTCGCTCACGGCCGCGCAGCTCAAGACGCTGCACGACTACACGATCCGGCCGCGCCTGCGCACGGTGCCTGGTGTGTCGGAGGTGAACTCCTGGGGCGGGTTCACCGAGCAGATCCACGTGATCGCCGACCCGGCCAAGCTCGCCGCGCGCAACCTCACGCTGGCCGAGCTCCACGACGCGCTCGCCGCCAACAATCGCACGTTTGGCGGCGCGTACGTCGAACACGCTGGTGAACGCTTCACCATCCGTGGCGTCGGGCGCGCGGAGTCGCTCGCCGAGATCGGGCTGATGGTGGTCGGCACGCGCGGTGGCGTCAGCATCCTCGTGCGTGACGTGGCCCGCGTGGAGATGGGCGCGCTGCCGCGGCAGGGCGCGGTCACCCGCGATGGGACGGGTGAAGTGGTCACTGGGATGGTGCTCAAGCTCAAGGGCGCCGACTCCCGCGCCGTCATCCGCGATGTGCGCGCGCGGCTCGACGAGATCCGTGCCGGCCTGCCGGCGCACGTGGCGATCGAACCGTTCTACGACCAGACGCAGCTGATCGCTCGCACGACGGAGACCATCACCAAGAACCTCATCGAGGGCGGCCTGCTTGTCATCGCGGTGCTGTTCCTCTTCCTGCGGAACGTGCGTGCCTCGCTGATCGTCGCGTCCATCATCCCGCTGTCAATGCTGTTCGCGTTCGGCGGAATGCACCTCTTCGGCGTCGGCGCGAATCTGATGAGTCTCGGCGCGCTGGACTTCGGCCTCATCGTGGACGCGTCGGTGGTGATGGTCGAGAACTTCGTGCGACGGCTCGAGGAGGGCGCGACCGAGGATCGCCGCTCGCTGTTCCTCAATGCCGCGGTCGAGGTCGGCCGGCCGATTCTCTTCGGCATCGCCATCATCGTCGCGGTCTACATCCCCATCTTCACGCTGGACGGAATGGAAGGCCGGATGTTCAAGCCGATGGCGTTCACCGTCGTGACCGCGGTGCTCGGCTCGCTACTGCTCGCGCTGACCTTCGTGCCGAGCATCTCGAGTCTGGTGCTGCGGCACGCGTCGGAGCGCCCGAGTCCGGCCATCGAGCGGCTGCGCGCGGCGTACGCACGCGGGCTCGAGCGCGCGATTACCAAGTCGCGCGTCGTCGTGGGCACGGCGGCTGTCGCGGTGCTGGGCGCCGTTGTCTCGCTGGGATGGATCGGCACCGAGTTTATGCCCAAGCTCGATGAGGGCAACATCCTCATCACGACGCGCCGCCTGCCGAGCATCTCGCTGGCCGAGGCCACGCGACTCTCGACGGAGGCGGAGAAGATCATCCGGCAGTTTCCCGAGGTGCTCACGGTGGTCACGAAGGAAGGGCGCCCGGATCTCGCGACCGAAGCAATGGGGCTGTTCGAGGGCGACACCTACGTCATTCTCAAGCCGAAGGAAGAGTGGACGACCGCCGAGACACCCGAGGAGTTGGTCGCTGCGCTCGACAGCGCACTGGCGGTGATTCCGGGGCTCGAGGCCTCCTTCACTCAGCCGCTGGCGATGCGGCTCGACGAGGCCGAGAGCGGCATCCGCACGGACCTCGGGATCAAGGTCATCTCGCCGGATCGCGAGCTGAACGAGGCACTCGGGGAGCGCATCCGTGCGATCGTCGAACGCGTGCCGGGTGCGGCGGACGTATCGGTGGAGATCGCCGACGGCAGCGGTCAGTATCGCGTGAACGTGGATCGCGCCGCGCTCGCCCGCTACGGCGTGCAGGTCGCGGATGTGCAGGACGCGCTCGACCTCGGCACGGGCGTCGCTGTCGCTACTGAGTTGGTGGACGGTCCGCGTCGCATCGGCGTGGCCGTGCGCCTTGCCGAGAGCTCGCGCGCGGACCTCGAGGCGCTCAAGCGCATCGCGGTGCGCACCGGCACCGGCGCGCGCGTACCGCTCGGACAGCTCGCACGCATCGATGTGGTGATGGGACCGGAACTGATCGCCCACGAGGACGCCCAGCGCCGCACGCTGGTGATGGCGAACGTGCGCGGGCGCGACCTCGGCGGCTTCGTCGAGGAAGTGCGTGCCAACGTCGCACGCGAAGTCCCGTTGCCGGCCGGCGTGTTCCTCGAGTGGGGCGGGCAGTATGAGAACCAGCAGCGAGCCCTCGGACGGTTCGCGATCGTGCTGCCGGTGGTGATCGTGATCATCTACCTGCTGCTCTTTCTGAGCTTCGGCTCGGTGTCGCAGGCCGGTCTGGTACTGCTGAACGTGCCGTTCGCGCTGGTCGGCGGTGTCGCGGCGCTCTGGATGCGCGGTCTCAACCTCTCGCTCTCGGCGAGCATTGGCTTCATCGCGCTGTTCGGCATTGCCGTGCTCAACGGCGTGGTGTTGGTGGAGCACATCAACACGCTTCGCGAGAAGGGGCGCGACCTCGAGCGGGCGGTGCGCGAGGGAGCGGTGGACCGGCTGCGTCCGGTCCTGATGACGGCGTTGGTCGCGAGTCTTGGCTTCATCCCGATGGCCGTGGCGACGAGCGCGGGCGCCGAGGTGCAGCGGCCGCTCGCGAGTGTGGTCATTGGCGGGTTGGTCACGAGCACGTTCCTGACGCTGTTCGTGCTGCCGATCCTGTACACGGCGGTGGCGCGCTGGGAGGCACGGCAGGAGCTCGAGGACGCGTAGCCACAGGCGGGCAGACTCGCGTTAGCTTGCCTAGCTATGGACCCGCTCCTCCGCTTCCGTCCGGAGTTCCCCATCCTCGAGACCTGCACCTATCTGGTCTCGAACTCCCTCGGTGCGATGCCGCGCACCGTGCCGGACCGCCTCGCCGCCTACGCCGACTCCTGGCGCAGCCACGGCGTGCGCGCCTGGGCCAAGGGCTGGTGGGAGATGACCACGACCGTGGGCGACGTCGTGGCCCCGCTGATCGGTGCGGCGCCGCACGAGGTCGCAATGGCGCCGACCGTGACGCTCGCGCAGGCCGCGATCCTTTCGGCGATCCCGTTCACGAAGGACCGCGACACCGTCGTAATGACGGAGTTGGATTTCCCGAGCGTGCGCTACGCGCTTGAGGCGCTGGCGCCCAAGCTCGGCGCGCGCGTGGTCGTCGTGCCGAGCGACGACGGCATCGGGATTGACCAACAGCGGCTGCACGCTGCAATCGACGAGCGCACCGCGTTGGTGGCGGTGTCGCACGTGCTGTTCCGCTCGGCGTTCATTCTCGACGCCGAGGCGCTGTGTGCGCACGCGCACCGAATGGGCGCGGTGGTGTCGCTGGACGCGTATCACTCGGTGGGCGTGATCCCCGTGGACGTCAAGAAGAGTGGAGTGGACTTCCTCACGGGCGGCGTGCTCAAGTGGCTCTGCGGCGGTCCGGGCGGCTGCTTCCTCTATGCGAGCCCGAGCGCGAGCGAGCGCTTCGCGCCGGCGCTCACCGGCTGGCAGGCGCATCAGCGGCCGTTCGCCTTCGACACCCAGATGGCGTACGCCGACGGGATTCAGCGCTGGCTTGGCGGGACGCCGGTGGTGCCGGCGCTCTTTGCCGCGACCGAGGGTCCGCGGATCCTCGCGGCGGCGGGAATGGACGCCATCCGGGCCAAGAGCGTGCGGCAGACGGAACGGCTTATCGCCCTCGCCGACGCTCGTGGGCATCGGGTGCACGCGCCGCGGAGCACGGCGCAGCGGGGCGGCACGGTGGCCTTCGACGTGCCCCACGGCGCGGAGGTGGCGCAGGCGCTGCTCGCCCGCGACGTGGTGATTGACTACCGCCCGGGCGCCGGCATTCGCGTGGCGCCGCACTTCTACTCGACCGACGACGAAGTCGAACGCGTCGTGCACGAGATTGACGACATTCTGTCGACAGAGTCGTGGCGCGCCTTCGCGCATTCACGCCCGACCGTGACCTGACCCTTTCGCGCTTCGGTGTTCAGCCGTACCTTCGCTAGGGTAGTCCTCACCAATCTCGACCTCGCCGATGCCGACCCCGCCAAAGAAGCTTCGCAAGCAGTACCTCAACAGCGAGTACCCGAACGCCGTCCTGCGCTTCGAGGACGGACACGAGATCCACATCAAGCGTGGCACGGGGAAGACGTTTGACTGCTATGCGGGCGAGAACGTGAAGATCCTCGCGGTCTTCGATCCGGATGCGCGCGAGCGCGACCTGGTCGAGACGCGGCGCGCCGACGACTTCGACGACGCGTGAGTCGGTCCACCCGGTGAGCGCGCTGAGCGCACTCCGGGAACATCCAGAGGTCGCGGCTGCGCGCCGCGACCGACGCCCCATCGTCGCGCTCGAGAGTTCCGTGCTCGCGCAGGGGCTGCCGGTCCCGGCCAACGCCGAGGCCGATGTGCGGGTCCGCGCCGCCGTCCGGGCGTGCGGCGCGGTCCCCGCCATCACCGCTGTCGTCCGCGGCGTCCCCACCATCGGCCTCGACGGCGCCGACCTCGCGCGCTTCCTGCGCCGCGACGGCGTGCGCAAGGTCTCCACCCGCGACCTGCCCGTGGCAATGCACCGCGGCGAGGACGGTGCGACGACCGTCGCCGCGTCGCTGGCGCTGGCCGCGGCGGCTGGCATCCCGGTGTTCGCCACCGGCGGCATCGGTGGGGTGCATCGCGAGCCGGCCTTCGACGAGTCCGCCGACCTGCTTGAGCTCGCGCGCAGCCCCGTCGTCTGCGTCTGCGCCGGAGCCAAGAGCATCCTCGACCTGCGGGCGACGCTCGAACGGCTGGAGAGCTACGGTGTCACGGTCGTCGGGTACGGCACGGACGAGTTTCCGGGGTTCTTCACCCGCACGACGGGGCTCGGCGTGTCGGCGCAGGCCTCGAACGCGGCGGACGTGGCTGCGATCTATCGGGCCGCCCGGAGTCTCGGACTGCCCGGGGCCACGCTGGTCGTCGTACCGCCGCCGGCCGCGACCGCACTCGAGCGCCGCGAGGTGGACGCGGCCGTGGAGGGCGCGTTGGCGTCGGCGCGCGCAGCCGGCATCAGCGGCGCGGCCGTCACGCCGTACCTGCTGGCTGCCGTCGATCGTGCTACTGGTGGGCGCTCGCTCGCCGCCAATCTCGACTTGCTGGAATCCAACGCCCGTGTTGCCGCGGAGATCGCCACCGCCCTGTCGTAGTTGCCGCTGTTCCGTTGCTGTGCCGTGTTATAGGTTAGGACCAACCCCTCACGAGCTGGAGGCCAGGACCACGATGCCCTCTCCGTTCCTGAGTTCCGAGGAGTACGACGAGCGCGCGCACCAGCTCTACAACGACGGCCACTACGACGAGGCGCTCGCGCTGCTGCGTGAGGGCCTCGGTCTGTATCCGAATGCGGTGGAGCTGCACGTCGGCGTCGGCTACGCGCGCCTCGCCCGCGACGAATTCGCGTGGGCGCGGCGCTCGTTCGAGGAGGCACTGGTCCTCGACCCGGAACACGAGGATGCGCTCGCCGGACTCGGCGAAGTCCTGATGAAGCTCGGCCAGAACGAGGCCGCCATCAAAGCCTTCCGCCGCATTCTCGAACTGGGGTACTCGGACGACATCGAGCTGATGCTGCAGGTCGGGCGCGCCCTCTTCCGCGAAGGCGAGATGGACGACGCCAAGGACTTCTTCGACATCGCCGTGCAGCAGACGCCGGAGAATGCTGAGGCGGTCGCGATGGTCGGCTACACGCAGCACCGGCTCGGGGATGAGCCCGCCGCCATCGAGACGCTGCGCAAGGCGCTGCAGCTCGACCCCGATCACAGCGAGGCGCGCATCTACCTCGGCAACATCCTCTACGACCAGGGCGAGTACGAAGCCGCGCTCTACCAGCTCGATCGCACCAAGCCCGAGGAGCACTGGGACGAGCTGGGCATCTGGCGCCTGCTCGAACTCAAGAAGTCGCACCTGCGGCTCAAGGACGACGATCCTTCGCTGCGCATCTGGGAGGAGCGGCTCGCCGAGCTCGCCCCGACGCCGGATCCGCTCGATGACCTGCTCAGTGAGATCGAGCAACGTGCCGCCGAGCAGGAGCAGCAGGAGGCGCGCTCGCAGCTCGAACTCTTCGGCGCGCTGCTCAACGACCTGAGCGAGACCAAGAAGCCCGCTGCCACGCAGAAGGTCGTGGGTCGCGACGGGCGCGCGTACGAGGGCACCTGGGAACAGATCGTCGCCGCGATGCGCGACGCGACGCCGGGAATGGCGAGCCGCTCGCTCGAAGAGTTTATGCAAGCCGAGGCCCGCCGCGGCTTCTCGCTGACCGGTGTGCTCATCCCCACGCGAGACGCCGAGAGCTTTCTGCGCGCCAGCGCCGACGCGGGTCTGCTGCGGATCGTGAATTGATCGTTCTCCGGAATGTCGGGAAGACATACCGGTCGCTGTTTGGCGCCGGGACGCGTGCGGTCTCGGACGTCTCGCTCGAGATCACGCGCGGCGAGGTCGTAGGGATTGCCGGGCCCAACGGCGCGGGCAAGAGCACGCTGATTGCGATGCTGCTTGGGCTCATCGACGCCACCGATGGTGAGATCACGATTGATGGTGTCCCACCGCGGACGTTCGTGGAGCGCGAGGGCATCGCCTACCTGCCGGAACTGATGACGCTGCCGCTCCACTGGCGCGTGGTCGAGACCCTCAAGCGGATGGCCGCGCTCGCTGACATCCCGCCGGCGGAGCGACCGGCGGCCATCGAGCGCGTGATCGACGCCGTGGGCATCGCCGAGCACCGCGGCAAGCGGCTCAAGGCGCTCTCCAAGGGCAACCTGCAGCGCGTGGGACTCGCGCAGAGTCTATTGGCCGAGCGCCGCGTGACGATCTTCGACGAACCGACGCACGGACTCGATCCCGTGTGGACGGCGAAGTTCCGCGACATCGTCGGTGGTCTCCGGCGCCCCGATCGGGCGATCCTCATTGCCTCGCACAACCTCGATGAGCTCGAGCGACTCTGCGATCGCGTGGCGATCTTCGATCACGGACGCATTCAACGCGTGGTGAACGTGCGCGAGGCGGCGGCGGGCAGCGCGGAGCGCCGTTGGCGCGTGCGCGTGGTGGCCGCACCCGACGCGGTGGCGGCGCGCTTCCTCGGCGCGACGATCGTTGGAAACGACGTGGAACTGACGGCCGACGTGGCGGCACTCAACCGCGGCCTCGCCGAAGCGATCGCCGAGGGCGCGCTCATCGTCGCGGTGGCGCCGGCCGAGTCGTCGCTCGAGGAAGCCTTCCGCTCGGCGGTGACCGCGCGATGACCCTGCGTCCACTGCTGGCCTACCTGCCCTGGCACGCGCGCGATGCGAGCGTCCGAACGTTCTCGCCCGTACTGATCTTCCTCGTGATTGCCGGCCTGCCGTTGATGACCATCTCGGCGACCAAGGGTAGCAGTCTCTTCGACGGGTCGCGGCCGGTCCAGGAATTGGCGCTCCAGGTCTGGTCGGGCACGGCGTCGCTCTCCATCACGATCGCCGCCTTCCTCGTGATGAGTCAGTCCATCTCCACCGACCGCGACAAACAGCACGTACGCTTTCTGTTCGCGCACCAGGTGAACCCGGTGCTGTTCTACGTGCAGCGGTTCGTCGTGGGGCTCGCGATGCTGGTCGCGTACTTCGCGTTGATTGCCTGGGGATACTCGCAGGTCGTCCCCGTGCCGGTGTTGGGGACCGTGCTGGCCCTGCTGCTCACCTGCTGGCTGGTGGGATCGCTCACGATGCTCGCCGGCGCGCTGACGAAGGCCGAGGGCATACTGGTGCTCGGCACGTATCTCGTGGCGAACGTCCTGCAGCAGGTGTCGGTCGCGGCGGGCGAGAGCGCGCCGCGCTGGGTGCGCGCGCTGGCCCCGGTGCTCCCGCCGGTGAACCGGATGTCCGACTACGCCCAGGCGTGGATTAACGGCCGCACCGTTGACCCTTCCGACCTCGTGCTCGTCATAGGATATGCGGCCGGGATGTTCATCGCCGCACTCGTCCTGCTGCGTCGCGCGCCACTCGTTCGCTAGCCTGTGCCCTCACCCGATCGCCTGCTCCCGCCGGACAGCGTCCGGCGGGTCCGCCTCTCCAACGGCCTGCGCATCCTCGCCCGTCGCGACACCACCGCGCCGGTCGTGGCGATCGTCACGTGGGTGCGCGCCGGCTATTTCGACGAGCCGGACGACGTGGTCGGGATCGCGCACGTGCTCGAGCATATGTACTTCAAGGGCACGCCGACGCGCGGCGTGGGCGAGATCGCGCGCGCGACCAAGGCGGCCGGCGGCTACCTGAATGCCGGCACCATCTACGACCACACGCACTACTACGCGGTCCTGCCGGCGAGCGGCTTTGAAGCCGGCCTCGAGGTGCAGGCCGATGCGTACGCCCATTCGGTGATTGATGCCGACGAGCTCCGCCGCGAGCTCGAGGTCATCATCGAGGAGACCAAGCGCAAGGCGGATTCCGCCGGCCCTCTCGCGCTCGAGACGCTCTTTGAGCTGCTGCACGACCGGCATCGCATCCGCCGCTGGCGGATGGGTCGCGAGGAGCCGCTCCGCCGCTTCACGCGCGATCAGGTGGCGGCGTTCTATAAGAACTTCTATCGCCCGTCGAACACCGTCATCGCCATCGTCGGCGACATCGATCCCGACTACGCGATTGCCAAGGCCACGCGCCACTACGGGCATCTCGCGGATGCGGCATTGGGGCGGCACCTCGGGCCCAAGGAGACGGCGCCGCCGGGATTCCGCGTCCGCGAATGGGAAGGTGACATCACGCAGACGGAGCTCGTGTTCGGCTGGCGCACGCCGGAGACGGCGCATCCCGACTCGCCGGTGCTCGATATGCTCGCCACCGTGCTGGCGGGCGGTCGGGCGAGCAGGCTCGTGCGGGCGGCGCGCGATCGCCGCTTGGTCTCGAGCATCTCCGCCTACAACTACACGCCCACCGAGATCGGCGTGTTCGTCGTGCACGCGTCGGCGCGGCCTGAACGCGCCGCCGAGGCCGCCCGCACGATCCACGACCAATTGCGACGCGTGCGTGAAGGCGGCATCACGGCCGATGAGATCGATCGCGCACGTTCGCTCGTCGAGGCCCAATGGCTCCGACGGATGGAGGCCGCCGACGGCCAAGCCAACTTCCTCGGCGCCTGGGAGCTCACGGGCCGCTGGGAAGACGGCGTGGATTATCAGCAGGCGGTGCTTCGGGCAGATGCGGCAAAGCTCACCGCCGTGGCCAAGAAGTATCTCGATCTCGATGCGATGGCGATTGTCGCCTATCGTCCGCGTGGCACGGCTGCGCTCGGAGAGCACGCGGCGGCGGTTCGCGAGTTACTCGAGCGTCCCGGGATTGCGCCGCTCGAGCCCAGTCCGCCGCCGACAGTGGTGCCCGCCGCCGCGCCGGCGCGCGCCACGCTCGAGCGCACCGTGGATGGGGTGCACGTGTTTCGCACCTCGAACGGCGTGCCCATCCTCGTGCGTCCGCGCCCGGGCGCCACGCTTGCGCACGTCGGCTACTTCGTGGCTGGCGGCGTCATTCAGGAGAGCGAGTCCGACGGTGGCATCTCGACCTTGATGGCCCGCACGATGCTGCGTGGCACGTTCCGCCGTACCGCCACGCAGCTCGCTGAGGACGCCGAGCGACTCGGCGGCGTGCCCGGCGCGAGTGTGGGCACCGAATCAATGCAGTGGACGATGGGTGTGCCGGCGTCGCGCCTCGATGGGGCCTGCGAGCTGCTCGCCGACCTCGTCCTCAACCCGACGTTCCCTGCGGACGGGCTCGAGGCCGAACGCGCCATCGCCATCGCCGCGCTCGCCTCGCTGCGCGACGATATGTATCGCCAGCCGATGCGTCTCGCCGCCGAGGTGGCGTGGCCCGAGCATCCCTACGGCCGCTCAACCATCGGCACTGAGCGATCGCTGGCGAGCATAGATGAGACGATGCTGCGCGCCTGGCACACGCGGACGGTGCGAAGCGCGCACTCCGTGCTGGCCGTTGTCGGAGATGTGGACCCGCAGGCCACGGCCGACCTGATCGCTGCGCGCTTCGGTGAACTGCATCCGGCGCCGCGGCCCGCCATTGCGCGACCCGCGTGGCCCACCGCGGCAGGCAGCAAGGTGGATCAGCGCGACAAGGCGCAGACGGCGCTTACCATCTTCTTCCCAGGTCCGGATCGTGCCGATCCCGCGCGCTTCGACGCCGAGATGCTCAGCGGCGTCGCGAGCGG
>CAYPYY010000031.1:0-14031 GCA_964414995.1 uncultured Gemmatimonas sp. | reverse complement strand
CGGGTCGAAGGCATCGTGCGCGGGGTCGCGAGCTAGCGTAGGCGGTCCCGCGCGCGAGCGACGCGAACGCGCTAGCGGGTCTTCGCGCTCCCGTGGCCCAGCGCCGCATTCAGCCAGCGCACCAGCGGCAACAGCGCGGCGTAGTCCTTGAGGATCGCGTCTACGAGCTTTGGCGAGAGCGCCTCGGCATCAGTCAGTTCGCGCGACGCGGTGAAGGAGTTGAATCGCAGCCACTCCGCCCCCGGATGCTCCGGATCGAACCCGCGCGGCACGCGTGTGAGCTTCACGCCCGGTTCGTCTTCGGTGAGTCCACCGAATCGCTTGGTGAACGCGGACGCCTTCACGAGCTTCGCGAACGCCTTCGGGTCCTCAGCGATCTTCTCGCGCACGATGTTGAGCGCGGGTCGAGGTGGCATCCAGTAGCCGCCGGCCACCAGCGAGGCGCCGGGTTCCAGATGGAAGTAGAACCCCGCGCCGCCGTGTGCCTCGCCCACGCTCTTGCCCACGCCGCGACCCGCATCGCGATGAAACACCCACAGCGCCGCGTGCACCTTGTACGGCGACTTGTCCTTGGAGAAGCGCACGTCGCGATGAATGCGGAACAGCGCACGCTTGGGCGGTGCCACGAACTCCGGCGCCAACCGCGCAAAGCGGATGTCGAGTTCTTCGGCCAGGTGCTGCAGCGGCTGCTTTACCGCGCGCTCGTACTCCGCGCGGTGCGCTTCAAACCACGGCTTGTTGTTGTTCTTGCGCAGGCCGCGGAGAAACGCGAGCGAGTCCTTGGGAAAGCCCGCGAAGGCGCTCATCGGCGCGCGGGAAGCCTGGCACCGCCCGGCGCGCCGACGACGGTCGTGAGCGAGCGGTGCCCGTTCGCGGCGATCGACCGCACTCCCACCCACACGTCGTCGAGCTGTTCGTCGAGCAGGTACTCGGTGACATTGCCCGTGCGCACGATGCGCCCGTACGTGGGATCCGTCGTGCGGCGCACCAGCAGTTCGTATCCAACCGCGCCCGGCACGGAATCCCAGCGAATCCGAAACGCCTGACCGCCCGAGTCGCGATCGCGCTGGTAGCCCGTTCGCTCCGGCCGCGACGGCGCCGAGGCGAGCGAAACGATGGTGGCCAAGTTCAACCGCGACACCTTCGCCACATACGAGAAGTTCACGTTGGCGAGGTCGTCCGTCACCAGATGCTGGCGCTTGTAGTTCTCGAGGCGCTCCGAGAACCGCAGGGCAGGGAGCCCTTGGCGGTGAAACGGTGCGTGATCGCCGCCGCGCCCGAGTCGGTCGAGCCGCAGCACCGGCACGACCTCAAAGTTGGGTTGATACAGCGCGCCCGTGGCCCACACGTATCGCGCGAGTTCGCTGCCGCCGAGCGCGAGGGAGTCCACCGCGAACACGCGCACCGACGTCGAGTCCACGCGTCCGTCGTCAGCCACGACGTTGCCCACGATGTCGTCGGTGAACGCCGCGGTCACCGTCTTGCCCTCGCGCTTGAGCCGTTCGGCAAAGATCGTCGAGCCGAGCAGGCCTTGTTCCTCGCCGGTGTAGAGCACGAACGCGATGCTCGCGTCAAGCCCGCGCGGGAAGTGCTTGGCCGCCACACGCGCCGCTTCCATCACGGCGACCGTGCCCGAGCCGTCGTCATCCGCGCCCGGCGCATCGCCGCTCGCGTCCATCGGGTTTGGCGACGCGCAGACGCAGGAGTCGAAGTGTCCGCCCATCACGATCACGCGGTTAGTGTCGCGTCCCGGGAGCCAGGCCACCACGTTCACGAGATGCCACGACGGCCGCTCGATGTGCCGCGTGATCACCGCCGTGCCCGTGTCGTACTCCACGCGCAGGCAGCCGCCGCAGTCCCGCGAGAACTGCTGGAGCTGCGCGTAGATCCAGCGTCGCGCCGCCCCCACGCCGCGCGTGGCGGAGACGGTATCGCTCATCGTATGCCGCGTCCCGAACGAGACGAGCATCGAGTCCATCGCCCGCAGCCGCGCCGGCGACACATCGGCCATCGCTGCCGTGATTCGTGGGTCTCGCTCAAGCCCGAGGGTGGACGCCCGCTGCTGCGCGCCCAGCGTGCCGAACGTGAGAGTGGCGGACAACAGAACGGCCAACGAACCGTTGGCCGTGAGAGAGCAAATTCGATTCATAAGAGCAGTTGTAGTGTCGTTCACTTACATCTCACACCTTACATCTCACATCTGCAGTTGTCAGAACATCGACATCGCAAGGAAAGAGCGTAGCGAGTCGTTGGTTGCCCTCAACCTCCCCGACAACAACCGCACACAGCTCCACAGCACCTTGTACGCAATGTCGCGGTTGAAATCGAGCAGCAGCTCGAAATCCGTGCGCGAGATCGTCAGCACCTTGGTGCCGCCGTTGGAGATCGCGTCGGTGGACCGCTCCGAGCGGTCGAACACCGACATCTCGCCAAACAGCGCGCCGGGCTTGAGCACCGCCAGCGCTTCCTCCCCGCTGCCCGGCACCACGCGCGAGATGCGCACATCGCCCTCGACGATCAGGTAGAGGCGGTTGCCGGCCTCGCCTTCCTTGAAGATGTACTCGCCCGAGACGAACTCCTTGGTGCGGCACACCTCGGCGACGCGAGCGAGCTCGCCGTCGTCGAGATCAGCAAAGATGGCAACGCCGCGCAGGAGCGCGACTACATCCGTCATCGGGGCCTCTATAGTTGGGAAAGGCGGCTGTCCGAACCTACCCCGATGGGGCAGGGGGTCGCAAGCTGTGGTGCCACTTCGGGACGGCGGGCTACCTTACCCGCTATGCGCTATCTCGCTGTGCTGCTTGGGGTTCTCGTGCTGCTGCCGGCCGGGCCGTCCGGGGCCCAGGCCCGCACGCCTGACCCCGAAGAGGACGACTTTCGCCGAGCCACGCCGCTACCGCAGTGGGAGGCCCGTCTCGAAGGTGTCGCGGCCGACGCCCCGACCCTCCTCGGCGCCGTCGGCGTGAACTGGCGGGCCGGCTGGTACGCGCGACCAGCCGTGCTGGTGGGACTCGGCGGGGTGCAGCCGGCCGGGGGCGGAGCCTGGACCGGCGCGCTTCGCGTGGATGCCGCCGTGCGCTTTCATCTCGACCCCTTTGCCGAGCGTCCGCGCGGGCTCTACGGCGGCGTGGGCGTGAGCTGGCGGCACCTCGCTGCGAGCGGGATTGGCGGCGGCGAGACGCCGATTCTGACGGCGCACGCGGGGCTCGAGGGCCGCAAGGGCGCGCAGCGCGTCTGGGCGCTCGAGCTTGGCCTCGGCGGCGGTGTCCGTGCCGCGGTGATCCTGCGCAAAGCACGAAGGGGCCCGGCGCGATAGCCGGGCCCCTTCTGACTTACGCGGCGTTCACCGCGTCGAGCTCGCCCTCGGGGGCGTCCGACGCTGGCGCCGCCTTCTTCACCGGAGGCGCCGCAAAGCGCTCACCGAGCACGCGCAGCTCCGCCATCGCCTTCTGGTTCAGCTCTGGATACCGCTCCGTCATATACTGCATCGTCTCGTCGAACCATTCCTTCTGATGCTCTGGCGCCGAGCCGATCACGCCACAGCTCATAATGTGCTGGAACAGCTCGTTGCGCGCTTCGTCGGCTGGCGACGGCGCAGCGGCGGAAGGGCGGCCGCGATTCTTCTGTCTGCTCATCTCGTCCCGTGTAAGGTTCGGATGGACGGGTCTTCCGCCCATCCCGAAACGTAATCGGTTGCCGCCCATTCTCCTACCCCGCCCGAGTGCCTTACTTTGCGGGGTCCCCCCGCTGTGCTCGCTCTCGTTCGGAGACCTACCGTGGCTCGCAAGACGCCCAAGAACAATACCTTCGCCATCATCGCGGCCGTCATCGGCGTGGCGGGACTCGCCACCCTAGCAGCAGTTACGTCGCGCAAGCCCAAGGCGCTGACGCTCGACCCCACGATGCTGCCGCCGGTGTCGCCCTCGGCCATCATCCGTGGCAATCCCAACGCCCAGGTGCAGGTCATCGAGTTTGCCGACTTCGAGTGCCCGGGTTGCGCGTATTTCGCGACGGTCACCGAGCCCGATGTCGTGAAGCGGCTCGTGGAGACGGGGGAGATCAGCTTCCGCTTCTTCGACTTCCCGCTCGACATCCATCCGAACGCAGTGCCGGCCCACAACGCGGCGCACTGTGCCAACGAGCAGGGCAAGTTCTGGGAGATGCACGACCGCATCTTCAACGGGCAGAACGAGTGGAACACGCAGGCCACGAACAATCCGAAGCGCGTCTTCCGCGGCTACGCGACGGCGGTGGGCATTGATGCGAACACCTGGGCGGAGTGCTACGACTCCGGGCGGATGCTGCCGGTGATCCTGGCGAACCGGAAGGAAGGCGAGCGGCTGCGCGTGAGCTCGACGCCGACGTTCATCATCGGGGATCGGCAGGTGGCGGGCGCGATCCCGTATGACCAGTTCCGGGCGTGGGTGCTGGAGGCGAAGGTGGCGGCGGAACTGGCGAAGCCGGGGAGTGGGGTGACTAGCGTGCGGGTGCCCTAAGGCGCCGCTGCCACCAATCGAGAAGGGCTCCGCGACTCGCGGAGCCCTTCGTCGTTCTACGACTCCTGCCCCTCATACTGCTCCTTGAGCGCCGCCACCACCCCAGGATCCGCCAGCGTCGTCGTGTCCCCAAGCGCGCGCCCCTCCGCGATATCCCTGAGCAACCGCCGCATAATCTTCCCCGACCGCGTCTTCGGCAGATCCGCCGAGAACAGCACATCATCGGGCCGCGCCAACGCCCCGATCTTCATCGCCACGAACTCCCGCAGCTCATCGCGCAGCTCCGTGCTCTTCTTGAACCCGTCACGCAGCGTGACGAACGCGCACACCGCCTGGCCCTTGAGCTCGTGCGTCTTGCCCACCACCGCCGCCTCCGCCACCGCGGGGTGCTCCACCAGCGCTGACTCCACTTCCATCGTGCCGATCCGGTGCCCGGCCACGTTCAGCACGTCGTCCACGCGCCCCAGAATCCAATAGAAGCCGTCGGCATCCTTCTTGGCGCCGTCGCCGGGGAAGTACAGATCGGGCCGGTTCTCCCACTTCGAGAAGTACGTGGACACATACCGCGCGTCATCGCCCCAGATCGTGCGCAGCATACTCGGCCACGGCTTGGTGAGCGCGAGCAGTCCGCCGCCTTGCGGAATCTCCTGCGCGGTCGAATCAAGCAGCGTCGCGGAGTAGCCAGGCAGCGGCTGCGTGGCTGAGCCCGGCTTGGTGTGCGTCACGCCGGGCAGCGGCGAGATCACGATCGACCCGGTCTCCGTCTGCCACCACGTGTCCACGATCGGGCAGCGCGAGCCGCCGATGTGTTCGTGGTACCACATCCACGCCTCGGGATTGATGGGCTCGCCCACGGAGCCGAGCAGGCGGAGCCGCGAGAGATCGTGCTTCTGCGGATGCTCCACGCCCCACTTCATAAACGCGCGGATGGCCGTCGGCGCCGTGTAGAGGATCGTCACGCCGTGGCGATCGCACAGCGACCAGAAGCGATCGCGCTCAGGCCAGTCGGGCGCGCCCTCGTACATCACGCAGGTCGCACCGTTCGCGAGCGGGCCGTAGACCAGATACGTGTGTCCCGTGATCCAGCCGACGTCGGCGGTGCACCAGAACACGTCGTCTTCCTTGAGGTCGAAGACGTACTTCATCGAGCTGGCCGCGCCCGTCAGGTAGCCGCCCGTCGTGTGCACGATGCCCTTCGGCTTGCCGGTCGTGCCGCTCGTATAGAGGATGAACAGCACGTCCTCGGCGTCCATCGGTTCCGGCGCGCACTTGTCGCTGGCGTGCTGCATCAGCCGGTGGTACCAGTGGTCGCGGCCCTCCTTCATATCCACGTGGGCCTCGCTGATGGGGCCGCTCGTGCGTCGCTGCACGACGACCACGTGCTTCACGCTCGGGCACTCCTCCAGCGCCTTGTCCGTGTTGCGCTTGAGCGGCACGATCTGCCCGCGGCGGTACCCGCCGTCGGCAGTGATCACGACCTTGGCCTGGGCGTCGTTCATCCGGTCGCGCAGCGATTCCGGCGAGAACCCGCCGAACACGACGGAGTGGATCGCGCCAATGCGTGCACACGCGAGCATCGCAATTGCCGCCTCGGGAACGAGCGGCAGGTAGATGCCCACACGATCGCCCTTGCTGACGCCAAGCGACTTGAGGACGTTCGCGAACGTGCGCACCTCGCGCGCAAGCTCCCAGTAGGTGAGCGTGCGGCGGTCACCGGGTTCGCCCTCCCAGATCAGCGCCGCCTTGTTGCGCCGCGGCCCGTCGAGATGCCGGTCGAGGCAGTTCTCGGCCACGTTCAGTCGACCGCCGACGAACCACTTGGCGTGTGGGGGCGTCCAGTCGAGCACGCGCTCCCAGGGCTTCGTCCAGCGAAGCGTGGCGGCCTGCTCGGACCAGTAGTGGATGAAGTCGCGGTCGGCCGCGTCGTGCAGGGAGCGATCGCGCACCAGCGCGGCGTCGCGGAAGGCCGGCGCCGGCGGGAAGGAACGCGTTTCGTTCAGGAGGTCGCTGATCTCGGTCATACGACTATGCTAGGCGCGCCGCGCGACGGTCGCTACGGGGCGGTGGCCCCCGTTCCGTGGCTCGCCACGGGGCGGTAGGATTCGGGGATGCCAATCGCCCCCCGAAGTCGTCGGTCGTGACCGCGCTGCTCGAGGCCACGGGGCTCGTCCGCGCGTTTGGGGCGCGGAAGGCGGTGGACGGCGTGGCGTTTGCGCTGGCGGCGGGCGAGGCGCTCGCCCTGTTCGGCCCAAACGGGGCGGGGAAGACCACGCTGCTGCGGCTTCTCGCGGGCCTGCTCAAGCCGGGGCAGGGTGCTGCGCGAATCGCCGGTGAGGCGTTGCCTGCCGAGCGCGCCCGGGGACGGATCGGGCTCATCTCGCACCGCACGATGCTGTACGACGCGCTGACGGCGCGCGAGAATGTCCTGTTCGCGGCGCGGCTGCACGGGGTGCCGGAGCCGGATGCAGCCGCGCAACGCGCGCTCGAGGCCCTGCGTGTGGCCGACCGCGCCGACGTGCCCCTGCGCGCACTCTCGCGCGGCTTGCAGCAACGGGTCGCGATTGCCCGCGCGATCGTGCACGCGCCCGACGTGCTCCTCGCCGACGAGCCGTACACCGGCCTCGACGAGCAGGGCAGTGCCGCGCTGACCGCACTGCTGCGCGAGCGCCGCGCCGCCGGTGCGGCGCTGGTCGTGGTCACGCACCACCTGAGCGAGGGGCTCGCGGTGGCCTCGCACGCGGCCGTGATGCGCGGCGGCCAGTTCATCCGCCACGAACCCACCGCGGGACTCGACGCCGTGCGCTACGCCGCCGTGTACCGGGGGCTCGTCGCGTGAGCGCACCGGGGATGTTCGCCGCGGCTTGGCTGATCGCCCGCAAGGATCTCGCGATCGAGTTCCGCACGCGGAGCGCGTTCTTCAGCGCCATCGTGCTCTCGCTCTTGGCGATCGTGGTGTTCTTCTTCACCTGGGACCCGACGGCGGTCACCCCGATTGACATCGCGCCGGGAGTGCTCTGGGTGACCTTCACCTTTTCCGGCCTGCTCGGACTGCACCGCTCGTTCGGTGTGGAGGCGCAGGAGCGCGCAATGGACGCCCTCCTGGTGGCCCCCGTTGCGCGGGAGGCGATCTTTCTGGGGAAGGCGCTCGCGAACCTTGTGTTCGTGCTTGGCGTTCAGGCGGTGGCGCTGCCGGCGGTGGCGCTGTTCTACAACCTGCCACTGGGCGCTGGGTTCGTGGCGCTCGCGGGCGTGATGCTGCTCGCGGCCATCGGGCTCACCTGCGTGGGCACGCTGTTCGCCGGCATCACGGCCAACACGCGGATGGCGGAGCTGCTGCTGCCGGTGCTCGCGCTGCCATTCTTCGTGCCGATTGTGTTGCCGGCGGCGCAGTCCACCGCCAAGCTGCTCGCGGGTCGTCCGCTCGCCGAGACACTTGCCTGGCTCCGTATCCTGCTCGCCTTCGACCTCGTCTTTCTGTACGCCTGCACGCTGGCATTCCCTTTCACGCTCGAAGACTGAACTCGTGACCTCGACACCCGCCGCACCAAAGGCCGCCGGCTTCGACTGGCTCGGCCTCGCGGCCGCACTTGCGATGCTCGGCGCATTCGTGCGCGCCATCTACTTCACGCCACCCGAGCGCCTGCAGGGCTACGCGCAGAAGATCTTCTACATCCACGTGCCCTCGGCGTGGATCGCGTTCCTTGCGTTTGGTCTCACGGCCTTCGCCGGCGCGTACTGGCTGTTCCTCAAGGACGAGCGGCTCGACCGATTCGCCGAGGCCTCGGCGGAGGTCGGCGTGGTCTTCACCACGGGCGTGCTCGTGACGGGACCGCTCTGGGGCAAGCCGATCTGGGGCACCTGGTGGGTGTGGGACGCGCGCCTGACGTCCACGCTGTTTCTCTGGTTCCTCTTCCTCGGCTACCTCGTACTGCGGGGCGCCGTGGAGGATCGCGACGCCCGCGCCCGCTACTCCGCCGTCGTCGGCATCCTTGGGGCGCTGCTGATTCCGTTCATTCACCTGAGCGTGTACCTGTTCCGCACCCAGCACCCGATGCCGGTGGTCGCAAATCCGACCGGCGTGCAGATGCCGTGGGTGATGGTCAAGACGCTCCTGCTCGCGCTGGGCGCTTTCACGCTGACGTACATCGCGCTCGTGCGCGCGCGGATGGCGCTGGCGGCAGAGCGCGATGCCTTGCTCGATCGCGCCGGGGAGGGCTGAGCACCGTGCCGGACAACGCCATCTATTACCAGATCGCCTACGGCGCGATGGTCGTGCTGCTCGTGGGTTACGCGTTCACGATTCGCCTGCGCCGACGCGACGTCGCGCGGAAACGGGAGTCCGCCAAGTGATCCACCCGTGGAAGGATCTCAGCCCGGGTAAGTCGCCGCCCGAGGTGGTCACCGCGGTGATCGAGATTCCGCAGGGCGCGCGCAACAAGTATGAGCTCGACAAGGACTCGGGCCTGTTCCGGCTCGACCGCGTGCTGTACTCCGCCGTGCACTACCCGGGCGACTACGGCCTCATCCCGCGCACGCTGCACGAGGACAACGACCCGCTCGACGTGCTCGTGATGATCAAGGAGCCGACGTTCACCGGCTGCCTGATTGATGTGCGTCCGGTGGGCGTGCTCAAGATGCTCGACAAGGGCGAGCCCGACGACAAGATCCTCGCCGTGCCCTGCGACGATCCCGCGCACGGGGAGTACTTCGACATCGCCGACCTGCCGCAGCACTACTTACGGGAGATCGAGCACTTCTTCCAGATCTACAAGGACCTGGAAGGCAAGCGCGTCGAGATTCAGGGTTGGGGCAAGAGCGACGAAGCGATGCGCGTCATCAATGACAGCATCGGGCGCTACACGCAGAACTATCTGAGCCAGGGGCCCTAGACCCCGAGCCAGCCCTTCACTTGGTCGCGCCAGCTCTCGAGCTTCTGCGGCTTGGGCAGCTTGGTCTCGACCTTGACGGTGCCGAACGTGGCGCCGCCCTCGACCTTGATCATCGGGAGTCCCGGGTTGCCGGGCTGCGTCTTGTCCACGGCCTCGCCGAGGATGGCACTGCAGTCCACGTCGGCGCCGACGCCGAGCGGCAAGAGGATGCGGGCCTCGCCGAAGTAGACCTCGACGTCGATCAGGACGCCCTCGGGCGGGATGTCCGCCTCGCGGAAATCGAGCACCAACTCGCCGAACCACACGCGGCCGCGGAGCACGCGGGGTGGCCGCCACGCGCCTTCCTTGCGCACGGTCGAGAACATCGCGAGGAGTCGCTTCTCGCTCTCGCGCACGGCACCACTGGGCGCGGGCGGTTGGTAGAGGGGCGGCGAGATCGGCGCGGCGACGAGCGACCGCGAGACGG
The DNA here is from genome assembly GCA_964414995.1 of uncultured Gemmatimonas sp. GTDB lineage: Bacteria > Gemmatimonadota > Gemmatimonadetes > Gemmatimonadales > Gemmatimonadaceae > Pseudogemmatithrix. The sequence goes on along the minus strand of CAYPYY010000031.1, from coordinate 4,180 downwards.
CGGGGAGTCCCTCGAGCACCGTGCGCAGTGCGTCGCGGTCCTTCGCCGCGTAGACACGCTCGAAGCGCGACTCGAGCTCGCCTGTGGTCAGGTGGTCCTGCGCATAGTGCGTGCAGAGCGCCTGCACGACTTCCTCGCGTTCGAGCTCAAGACTCATTTGGCGAAACGACCGTACTCGCTGCGGAAGTAGACCAAGGGATGGCCCTCGTGCGCCGCGGTCGTCTCGACCGCGCCCACGAGGATCGTGTGATCGCCGCCCGGATACCGCGTGTGCACGCGGCACTCAAGGTGCGCGAGCGCGCCGCCCAGCAACGCGACGCCACGCTCCCCACGATGATACGGCACGCCATCGAATCGGTCTACCTCGCGCTCGGCGAATCGCCGCGAGAGTGCCTCCTGTCCGGCGGCGAGCACGTTGACCGCGAAGTGGTCGCAGTGCTCGAGCACCGGTGCCACCGACGCGCCGTGGTCAATGCAGACGAGGATGAGTGGCGGGTCCAGCGACAGCGACGAGAACGCACTCACGGTCATTCCCACGTCGCGGCCGCTCGCCTCGCGCGCGGTCACGATGGTGACGCCGGACGCGAAGCGGCCAAGCGCCGCACGGAAGGTCGAGGGATCAACGGGCATCGGGGAGATTGTAGCGGACATTCGTCATCTCGGTGAGGCCAGCACGGCGACGAGGGCGCCGATGCCGGTGGCCAGAAGGTTCACGGTGTCGTTCGTCATCCACGGCAGTCCGCGCGCGGCGACCGTGGGGGTGCCGCAGTCGTGCACACGGCGTTCAGTCAGCGCATCGCAGCGCGCACAGCGACGTTTGTGCTGCACCGACGCGCCCAGCACGCTGTCGGCCAGCGCGCCAGCGACCCCCGCGAGCGCAATGCGGTCCCAGTGCATCAAGTCGGGAGCGACGAACGCCGTTCCGGCGAGCGCGATCAGAGCGGCGCCGGCGAGGCTGGCGAGCAGGCCCACGATCGTGACGCCGCCGGACATTCCCGTCGCGACTGGCACGCCGGAGAGAATCGAACGCGGCGCGCCGCCCCAGAGCGTTCCCAGTTCGGTCGCCCAGGTGTCCGCTGTTGCGGCGGCGAGCGCGCCGAGCGCGGCCGCCGCGAAGCTGGCCTCGCCCGTGCGTGTGTAACCAGCCGCAGCGAGCGCGAACACCGAGCCGTTCGCCAGCACCTGAAGCGCCGAGCGCGCGCCGGACTCCACCACGGCGCCGGCCGTGCGCGCAGTCTTGGCGCCGCGCCCCAGCCGCGTGAGCAGCGACGAGGCCACGAACCAGGCGATGAGCAACGCGCTCCACCGCCATCCCGCCGCCGTCGCCAACGCGCCCACACACACCGCTGCCCACCGCCCCGACCTCGACAGCGATCCCGCGCGCTCGGCCAGCCCCGCCACCAGCGCCGCGAGCAGCGCACCCACCGCCAGCCGGAGAATCACCCCGACCGCGACTCGCGTTCGTCGCGCAGGATCCCGAGCACCCGTTCGCGCAACGCGTCGGACACGCGGGCGTTCGCGCCCACCCGCCGCATCGCACGCTGATACCGCAGTGCCGCGTCGAGCGCGTTGCGGCAGCGCTCGCACGCCGCTGCGTGCGCCTCGACGCGCGCGACGGTCACGGCGTCCACGGCGTCAGCGGCGATGTCGCCGGCCAACGCCGCATACGCCGCGCAGGGCGCCTCGGGGTCGTGCAGGGGAGTTGCGTGTGTCATTCGTGCTGCGGGCAGTGCCGCCGTCCTCCACTCAACTATTAAGTTAGCCCACGGTTCCCACCGCCTCCCCCGCCGCCCCCCGAATGTCCGCCACGGTCGACCCGCTGGTCCCGCTCGCCCTCCTCGAAGCCGTGCGCACGGTGGATATGCCCGACGACGCCCTCGAGACGGAGTTCGTCGAGGAACTGAAGGTCAAGCGCTTCGGCCTGAGCGACACGGTGCACGCCCAGATTCGCCGCTATCACGACGCCACCAAGCGCGGGCAGCGACCAGGGTTCGAGGAAGCCGCGGGAATCGCTCGACTCATCGGCCGCCGGCCCGACGCCGAGGCCGTGTTTCGCGAAGCCGGTCGCGGCCTCGCGCGCCGCACCTATGAGCGCGTCTCGCTGCCCACGCGTCGACTCGTGCGCGTGCTGCCGGCGATGTTCGCGCGCCCGATGGCCCTCGGCCAGATCCGCAGCGTCGGCGAGCGCTATCTGGGCGGCGAGGTGCGCCGCGTCGGCGGCTCCGTGCATCTCGAGGTGAAGGCGTCGGTCACGCTCGACGCCGCGCCCAAGCTCGCCGGCTGCACGTTTTACGAATCGGTGCTCCGCGAGCTGATGTCGCGGCTGATGGACGGCGTCGGCGCCGTGGAGCACGTGCGCTGCCAGTCGCGCGGCGAAGGCGTGTGTGAATGGCGCGCCCAGTGGCGCGGAGGACGCTGACCGATGCTCTCGACCTCGACACTTCCCCGCGTGCAGCAGGCGCTGCGCGCCGCAGGCCTCGACGGCTGGCTCGTCTATGACTTCCGCGGGCTCAATCCGGTCGCCGCCAGCGTGCTCGGCATCAAGGGAATGGTGACGCGCCGCATCTTCGCGTGGATCCCGGCGCAGGGCACGCCCGTTGCGATCACGCACGCCATCGAACCCGGCCCCTGGGCCTCGTGGCCCGCCGCCTGGGAGAAGCGTGTGTACTCGGCCTGGCGCGACCTCGAGGCCGAACTCCCAACGCTCGTGCGCGGCAAGCGCATCGCGATGGAGTATTCGGCCGGCGACGCGGTGCCCGTGGTGGACCGCGTGCCGGCCGGCGTGATCGAGATGGTGCGCGCCGCCGGCGCCACGGTGGAGACGAGCGGTGAGCTCGTGACGCGATTCTTCGCGGTCTGGACGGACGAGGAGATCGCGTCGCACCGGCACCACGCGGAGCGCCTGCGCGCCCTGGCCCACGAGGCGTTTGCGCGCATCGGCAGCGCGGTGCGCGGTGGCACGCCAATTCACGAGCACGACGTGATGGAGTGGCTGCTGCAACGCTTCGCCGCCGAGGGGCTATGGACGGATCACGGCCCCAATGTCTCGGCCAGCGAGAACGCAGCGAACCCACACTACGAGCCGAGCGCGGCGCACCCGCGTCGCATCGTGGAAGGCGATGTCGTGTTGATCGACCTCTGGGCGACGGCGCCGGGCGCGCCCGCCGGTGCGATGTGGGCCGACCAGACGTGGATGGCCCTCGTCGGAAAGCCGTCGGCCAAGCAACTCGAGGTGTGGAACACCATCCGCGACGCCCGCGACGCCGCGATCGCGCTGCTCAGCGAGCGCCTGGCGAACGGCGAGGCGGTGCCCGGTCGTGCGGCGGATGCGGCCTGCCGCGCCGTGGTCGAAGCACGTGGCTACGGCCGGTGGTTCACGCATCGCACCGGCCACTCGATCGACGCGCGGGGCCTGCACGGAATGGGGCCGAACATTGACGATATGGAGACGCGCGACGAGCGCGTGCTCCTACCGGGCGTGGGATTCTCCATTGAGCCGGGCGTGTACTTGCCGGGCGAATTCGGAATGCGCACGGAGGTGAACGCCTACGTTGGCGCGTCTGGTCTCGTGGTCACGCCGGCGGTGATTCAGTCTTCGCTCATCGAGCTCTAGCGCTTTTGGGCTTTCGTTGCGCCGAAGTGCGGGGGGCGCGGGAGCGCCATCGCTCGCCTAGGCGCTTACACGCTGCGAGCCGCCGCAACTGCGCGGCGTCTCTTGCTACGCGCCGCGGCTCGCTCAAGCGCTCCCGCGCCCCCGCTGATTGAACGGCGTACGTCGCGTCGCGCACGGAACTCGGCGCTCAGCTCGAGGGTTGCGCTCGGCTCCAGCGTCTCAGCTCGCCAACGAGACTGCTGGGGAGCGCGAGCTGGGCCACGCGCAGGCAGTGCCGCTCGCCGTTCGGCGACTGCGAATTCGTCCCGCGCGAAAGGTGGCAGGGAGGGGCTGAGCCCACTGCGAAGGGGCCTACGCCGTAGCAAGAGACGCCGCGCAGTTGCGGCGGCTCGCAGCGTCTAAGGCGTTGGCCCCGCAGCGGTGGGCTCTGCCCCGACCAAGCGCTCCAATCTCAAACGAGGGCGACGCTAAGACACGAACAGACGAGCGTCCAACGCCATCGCGAGGAACAGCAGCGCGAGATACAGCAGCGAGTACCCGTACACCCACCACGACGGCCCCACGCGC
>CAYPYY010000030.1:25105-26878 GCA_964414995.1 uncultured Gemmatimonas sp. | reverse complement strand
AGCGGGGCGTTCGCCAAGGAGGAGTACGCGGCGCGCACCATTCGCCCGAAGATCAACAAGCTGCTCGACCTCGCGCTGGAGAAGGTCGCCGACCGACCGCCGAGGCGTGAGCTCACGGAATCGCTCTGGCGCTCCATCGAATCGCCGCGCGAGGACCTCGACCGCTTCGACGTCGCCGCCGAGGTCGCGCGCTGCGAGATCGACCACGGGGTGCCCGCGGTACCGTTTCGCAGCGGGCTCGACGGCGCGCGTGCGCGCCTGGCCGACTTCTGTAGCAACGGCCTGCCCGATTACGCCAATCGCCGCAACGAACCCAGCGACACCGAGGGTTCCTCGCGGCTCTCGCCGTACCTGCACTTCGGGCAGATCGCCGCCGCCGAGGTGCTGCGCACCGTTCGCGAGGCCGGCTGGGCCGACTCGGCCGCGAAGTTCGCCGACGAGCTCGTCACCTGGCGCGAGCTCGCGCTCAACTTCTGCCTTCGGAATCCACACTTCGGCAAGCTCAAGGGACTCCCGGACTGGGTGCACCGCACGATGGACGCGCACAAGGACGATCCGCGCGAGGCCATCTACTCGCTGCGGCAGCTCGAGCGCGCCGAGACGCACGACGAACTCTGGAACGCGGCACAGCGCGAGCTCGTGCGCACCGGCTATATGCACAACGTCACGCGGATGCTCTGGGGCAAGTCCGTGCTGACGTGGACGGCGCGCTACAAGCACGCGCTCGACCGCCTGATCCTGCTCAACAACAAGTACGGGCTCGACGGCCGCGACCCTTCGAGCTACGGCGGCATCCAGTGGTGCTTCGGGAAGTTCGATCGGCCGTGGTTCGACAAGCCGGTGTTCGGCGTGATCCGCCCGATGTCGTTGGCGCGCGCGCGGGAGAAGTTCGATGCCGAGGCGTACATCCGGATGTTTCCTCCGAGCTGACGCGCCCGGGGCCGGTCGCGGCGTTCGCCGCGAGGCCGCATAGCTTTCGGTGATGAGCGACATTCTGCCGAGCGCCCGCGAGGTCCGCGAAGCCCACGCGCGCATCCGCCCGTTCGTCACCCACACTCGGATGATCCGCTCGGACGCGCTCTCGGAAGTCGCCGGCGGCGAGGTGTGGCTCAAGCTGGAGAACGAGCAGGAGGGCGGCTCGTTCAAGCTACGCGGGGCGCTGAACGCGCTGCTCACGCTTTCCGAGGGCGCGCGTCGCGCTGGCGTGGTCGCCTCGTCGGCAGGCAATCACGGCATCGGCATCGCGATGGCGGCCGCGCGCCTGGGCGTGCGGGCGACAGTCTTCGTGCCATCATCCGCGCCGGCGGTCAAGCGCGAGACGATCGCCGCCCTGGGCGCCACGGTGGATGCTTCGCAGCCGACTTACGATGCCGCGGAAGATGCTGCACGCGCGTATGCGGCGCGCGCGGGCGCCACGTTCGTGAGTCCCTGCACCGGGCGCACGCTGCTGGCCGGGGCCGGAACCGTCGCGCTCGAGATGCTCGAGTCGGTCCCCACGCTGCGCACGCTGGTGGTCTGCGTGGGCGGCGGCGGTCTCGTGGGCGGCGTGGGCGGCTTCGTGCGCGAGGCGGCCGCGGGTGTCCGTGTGCTTGGCGCCCAGAGCGTCAAGACGAACGCGATGTCGCTTGCCCTAGCCGCCGGACACGCTGTGGACGTGCCCGACCTGCCGACGCTCGCCGACGGACTCGCCGGCCGCGTGGACGACGAGATGTTTCGTCAGGGGCGCGCCGCGCTCGACGCGATCGCCACGGTCGAGGAGCGCGACATCGCCGA
>CAYPYY010000030.1:13933-25005 GCA_964414995.1 uncultured Gemmatimonas sp. | reverse complement strand
TTGCCGGTGCCGCCCTGCCCCGCGTAGATCGTCTGCTTGGAGCCGTCGGTGAACGTGATCTCGAGCAGCTCATCGCCACCAAACTCGAACGTGCCGTCGAGCAGCCAGGCAAAGCGGTGCACGCCGGCGGGACCGGCTCCCTCGCCGGAGAGGACTCCGTTCTTCTGGGCGGCGAGTGGCGTGGAGATGACGGCGAGGGCGACGAAGGCAAGAAGGCGGCGCATACCAAATGTGTGAGAGTGGGTGGGCACAGGTGCCCGCTGAAAAATCGCGAATCTTCGGCAAAAACACTATCCACGCTGTGCCACGCCCCCGACGCGGCTATCTTCCCTCCTCGCCCGCTGGAGCCCGTTCTGTCCCTCGCCCTGACCTTCCTCGGCACGTCCGCCTCGCGCCCCACCGTGGAACGCGGGGTCTCGGCGCTGGCCGTCGTGCGCGAGGGCGAGACAATGCTCTTTGACTGCGGCGAGGGCACGCAGCGCCAGATGATGCGCTGGGGCGTCGGCTTCACCCTGGGCGACATCTTCTTCACGCACTTTCACACCGACCACTTTCTCGGGGTGCTGGGCCTGCTCAAGACGCTGACGCTGCAGGCGCGCGAGACGCCGCTGCGCATCTGGGGTCCGCGTGGCGCGCAGGCGCTGTTCAAGAGGATGGAAGGCCTCGGCAACGAGAAGCTCACCTTCCCGCTGACGGTCACCGACCTCGAACCGGATGCCGTGGTGGACCGCAAGGACTACGCGATCCACGCGTTTCCGGTGGAGCATCGCAACGGTGCCGCCATTGGCTTCGCGCTCAAGGAGAAGGAGCGGCTCGGCCGCTTCGATCCGGACCACGCGCGGGCGCTGGGCATCCCAGAGGGGCCGCTGTGGGGGCGCATCCACAAGGGCGAGCCGGTCACGCTCGAGAGCGGCCGGGTCGTGCAGCCGTCCGAACTTGTGGGTCCGACTCGCCCAGGGCGTTCGCTCGTGATCACGGGCGACACGCGCCCCTGCAAGGCGACGATCGAGATGGCGGCCGGCGCGGACCTCTTGGTGCACGAGGCCACGTTCGGCGATGAAGAGGCCGCGCGGGCCGCGGAGACGATGCACTCGACGGCGCGCGAGGCGGCGCAGGTCGCGCGGATGGCCGGCGTGCAGCGACTCGCGCTCACGCACTTCTCCGCGCGCTACTCGCGCGATGCGCGTGACCTGGAGCGCGAGGCGCGCGAGGAGTTCAAGGGCGAGCTCGTGATGGCGCGCGACGGAATGGAACTCACGCTGCCCTACGGCAGCGGCTGACGCCCGGCAAAGCCCGTGTCGCGCGGGTGCCAATGCTCCACCGCGCGCTCGCCGACTTTCCAGCAATAGTAGATCGGCACGCCATCGCGCTCGCCGGGGAAGTCCACGAGGCCGTCTTCGAGCCCCTTGCACTCGACCCCCAGCGACGCGAGCTCGGCCACGAACCCCTGCACTTCGCGCGCCGTGTCCTGGATCTCGCGCGAGAGACGCTGCGCATCTGGGTCCTGCCGCTCCCCGGTGGACTTGAGCGACGCGAGTTCGAAGCGTTCGATCAAGTCCTGCCACCGACGATACGCCTGCACGAGGTCCTCGGCGATGCGGCGCACGAGTGGCAGCGCGCGGTTGGCGCGCTCGGCCGTCCACTGCACATCGGCGACGTCAACGCGGCCGGGCGCGGTCACCGCGCCCTCCGCGCGCGCACGCTCGCCGGTGCGGGCTGACGCGCCGCCGGACGACGTGGAGGGTGCGCCTCGAGCGCCGCGTGCCGGAACAGCCGCGGTGCCGTCCGCGGCGCGGCGCGGCGGCCCGATGCCACGCGCGTATCCTCCGAGTAGAGCGAGGCCTCGTCAAACGCGCGCAGCAGAGCCGCCCGCGTGCCCGCGGCCAGTGAATCGCCGAGCCACATCACGCGGGTGACGGGCGCGGGCACGAAGCCCAGCGCCCACTCCTGCGCACCCGCATCGCGCAGTGCGAACGCGACGCGCGGCGCGCCGGGACCCGCCTGCGGACGCGCGACGAGCTCGACGTTTGGCTGCGCCCACCGCACTTCGCCGTTCTCATCCGCCGTCGGATACTCGGCGCGGATCTCTTCCCACCACGGCGGCGTGTCCACGGGCACGGGAAAGAGGAGTTGTGCGCTCCCGGCCGACTGCGCGCCGGACTGCGCGAGCGCGAACCGCACCTGCGGCGCGCCGCGCTCCGCCACGAGCGTGAAGCTCCGCGCGTCGAAGCTCAGGCGCGCGAGTTCCTCGCGCAACACCTCGTCGTCGGGCGCAGCGGCGAGCAGCGAGTCGCGGTACTCGCGCCACTGCCGCTGACCCTCGGCGATCGCCGCGCGCGCCGCGCGGCGCCCGAACAGCGCGTCGAGCGTGGCCGGCGACCCCGTGCGCAGGTCCACCACGGCGCGGCGCAACCCGTGCGAGGACGTGCCGCCGACGATGTCCACGTCGGTGCGGTACTCGTACGAGACCCACGGGCCCATCACGTCGAGCACAAGGAGCTCCGCGCTGGCCATCGTGCGTGGCATCTCGCTGCCCTGCTCATCGAAGGCCAGCGGGCGCTCGTCGGGGTTCGCCATCGCGTAGGCGCGCGCCAGGAGCGGCATCAACGTGTCACGGGCGATCAGCACCGAGTCCCCGCTCACGATGTCGCGCTTGTAGAGGCGCTGGCCCACATAGACGGCGTCGTAGAACGAGTGGTCGTCGTCGGCCACGTAGAGCTCGGCAAAGCGCCCGTTGACGAGCGCGAGCATCATCGGCGCGCCGCGGACGCGAATGCCCTCGGCATCGGAGCGGATCCAGAACACCGAGTCGCCGGCCGCGACGATGAACTCCGCAGGCGGCGTCGGCGGTGGTGCCTCGACGCGCTCGCAGGCCGCGGCGAACGCGACGAGCGTGAGGAGGACCGGGAGGACGCGTCGCATTGCGCCCAATCTAGCGACTATCGCCGCGCCAGTTCGCCCAGGGCGTGGAGTAGCCGGGCGACCTCGTCGGCCGTCGAATAGCAGGACATCCCCACCCGCACGAGGCCGTCGTCACCGTGCCCCAGCCGTCGCACGATGGTGGATGCGTAGAAGTCGCCGTGGCTCACGAACAGACCCTTGTCCGCCAGGGCGACCGCCACCGACTCGCTGGGCACGCCGTCAAGTGTGAAGCTGACCGTGGGCGTGCGCGGCCGGTCCGGACCGGGACCGTACCGCGTCACGCCGGGCACTCTTCCGAGTCCATCCCACAGCTGCCGGAACAGCTGCATCGCATCGTAGTGGAACCGCTCGTACGCCGACCTGAGCCGCGTGCGCCGATCGCTGCCGCTCCCGAACGACGCCAGGAACTCCACGGCCGCACCCGCGCCGACAATGCCCTCGTGATTCTGCGTGCCCGTCTCCAGCCGATCCGGTGCGTAGTCGGGAGCGGGCTCGAGCTTGGGAACCTCCAGCGCGCCGAGCAGTGCTTCGCGACCGAAGATGACGCCGACGTGCGGGCCGTAGAACTTGTACGCCGAGCAGCCGAGGAAATCGCAGCGCAACGAGCGCACGTCCACGAGGGCGTGCGGCGCGTAGTGGACCGCGTCAACAAACACGAGCGCGCCCACCGCGTGCGCGCGCTCGGCCGCCGCGGCCACGTCGGTAATCGTGCCGAGGGCATTGGAGCCCGCGCCGATCGCCAGCAGCCGTGTGCGCGGCGTCAGCGCCGCCTCGAGCGAGTCCCAGACAATCTCGCCACGGCCGGGATCCACGCTCACGCGACGCACGGTCACACCGCGCTCGCGCTCGAGCCAGCGCCAGGGCGCCACGTTCGCGTGATGGTCAAGCTCGGTGATGACGATCTCGTCACCGGGGCCCCACTGCCGGCCGAGGGCGCGGGCGAGGTGGAAGGTACCGGTGGACATATTGTTGGCGAACGCGATCTCGCGCGGCGACGCATTGAGGAAATCCGCGAGCTGCGCGCGCGCCTCGAGCAGCAGCGCGTCGGTCTCCGCCGACGTCGGGTAGGCCCAATGCGTGTTGGCATTGTGGTGCAGCAGGTAGTCGGCCATCGCGTCCACGACCTGCTGCGGTACCTGGGTGCCGCCAGGTCCATCGAAGTAAGCCACCGGCTGCCCGTTGTGCGTACGGCGCAGCGCCGGAAAGTGGGAGCGCACATCCGTCACGCGCGGATCTCCTGGTGGGCGCGGGCCTCGAGCCAGCGCACGAGTTCGACGTGATCGGCCTCTTCGCCCAGCGCCGCGCGCGCCCGGTGGTACAGCTGCGACGCGAGCGCCAGCATCGGCGCCTCGAGGTCCTGCTCTCCGGCCACCTGCAGCGCGATGCCGACGTCCTTGTCGAGCAGCGCGAGGCGGAAGGTGCGCGGGAACGCGCCGGTGAGTACGCGCTCGGGAAAGAGGTTCATACTCGCGTTTGACCGGCCGCTGGAGGTGTTGATGACGTCGAGCGCGACGTCGGGCGCGACGCCGGCCTTGGCGAGTGCCAAGAGTCCTTCCGCCGTCCCGATGATGTGCTGCGCGAGCAGCGCGTTGTTGACCGCCTTCACCGCATCGCCCGCGCCGATCCCGCCGCAGGGCACGATCTTCTTCCCGAACGCTTCAAGCGCGGGGCGCACGCGGGCGAGCGTGACATCATCGCCACCCACCATTACCGTCAGCGTGCCCGCCTCGGCGCCCGCCACCCCGCCGGACACCGGCGCATCGAGAAAGCCCACGCCACGTTCCGCCAGTCGCGCCGCGATACGCCGCGACGTCGCCGGGTCGCCGGACGTGCAGTCCACGAGCACGCTCCCGCGCGCGAGACCGGCGAGCAGTCCGTCGGAGCCGTCGAGCAGAGCCTCCACGTCGGCCGAGACGGGGAAGCAGGTGATCACCACGTCCGCGCCGGCGGCCGCGGCCGCGGGCGTTGCCGCGTGCGTCACGCCGTGCTCGGCGGCGAAGGCGGCGGCCTTGGCGCTGGTGCGATTCCAGACGTGGAGCCCAAACGGGCCCCGAGCCAGGTGACGAGCCATCGGGCTACCGATGGCTCCGAGTCCGAGGAAAGCGACGATCATTGCACGTCGGGTGGGGGGTAAGCGAGGAAGATGCGCGAGACTGGGCGTCCGGGGGTAGTCTCCGCTTCCCTGACCCGATTGATTGCACGAATGCGGCTCGAGCTTCGGATCGACGGGATGGTGGCCGTGCACGCGCGGCACGCCGTGTTTCAGGCGCTGGCGGCGGTGCCCGGCATCCTGCGCGCCGACGTGGAACTGGGTCGCGCGGAGTTGGAGTGCGCGGACGCTGTCGAGGAAGTCGCGCTGCGCGAGGCAATCGAGGCGGCAGGGTTCACGCTGCGCGAGTGCCGTGTGCTGCCGCGGATGCTGCCGACGCTGTGAATGAAAACACGACCGCCGCGCGATGCCCTTCACCTCATCGCGCGGCGGTCGTGCTTCGGTTCCTACGGTTGGTGATACCCCGCTGAGTCGCCAGGGGGCCGGCCAGTCCCCCACCAGCACCGACCTGCGCCCCACTGGCGCCCAGCTATCGGGTCTTCACTCCTTCAGACACAGCCTACGGAGAAAGGGTTTACTCGGTTTCACGTGCGCCGGCGCGCTGCGACAACTGATTGACCGACAACTAGTTACCGCTGCGGCGCGGGGCGGGCCGCCCGAGACCCTCCCCGCGCGGACGCTAGAGCGAGAACCAGTACGAGGCCTTGATGAGCAGCGTGTTGTCGGCGCGCGTACGGAACAGATCGCCGAAGTCGCGGCTCCACTCGAAGGTGCCGGGGTTCCGGAAGTCCTGGCGGCCCTGCTGCCACACGAGGAAGAGCACCGAACCCGGACGATACTCCCAGCGGAACACGGTGTTGGACCGGAACTGCTTGAAGTTGAAGTCCGAGGGCACGGCGTCGTTGAACTGCACGAAGCGATCGACGTAGCGGTCGGCACGCGGATTGGCGAGCGCCCGCAGGTTCGAGTAGTCACCGGCCGTCACGAACGGCTGCGCGTAGAGCTGCACCGACATCGTCGGCGTGAGCGTGTAGTCCATTCGCGCCGTGATGCTCGCGGTGCGCTGCTGAAGCCGCGCAAACGTGTACGCCGTGCCGGTCGACGTCGCGTAGTTGTTGTACCACTGCGCGTCGTCCGTCGACTCGTTGTATGAGAGACCGACGCTCCCCTGCACGCGGCTGGCGAGCCGGTAGTTGAACTCCGGATCCACGCCCCAGAACTGGCTACCCGAGACGTCGCGGAACACGTAGTAGCCCTGCAGGACATACGAGGTCGACTTGCGGCCGTCGGTCTCGAAGCCAAAGAACACGTTCTGCCGGAAGTTGCGGCGTACCGCGGGACCACCGCGCGCCGCGCGGTCGTCATAGCTCTCGCCGAGGTTGTTCAGGTTGTAGCCGGCCCAGAACCACCACTGGTTCGGTAGCTCGCCGTTCACGTTGACGTTGCCACCCGAGTTCAGGTGCAGCCCCTCGGTGTTCCACTCGTTCCACTGATTGAAGTTCACGTTCAACCGACGGTAGAGCTTGGTCGGGCGCTGGAACTGCAGGCCCACCCAATTGCCGTTCTGCACGAAGTCGGCGCGGGTGAGGAAGCCGGCGTCGTTGACCTCGTAGCCCGCGCTCGTGCGCGTGCCGCCGAACGAGAACCGAGTGATGCCACCACCCGTCTTCTGGAAGTTGGCTGCGAGCCGGCTACCCGTCAGCGACGTCGCCGTCGGATCCACCTCAAGCTTGGAGTCCGGGCGCTGGAACTGGTGCACGCCGCTCATCTGCGTGCGCCGGATCGCCTCGGTGCTGCCGGTGACGTGGCTGCCCACCGCCGACGCGGTGACCTGATAGTTGTTGCTCCAGAAGCGGTGCCGCGCATCCAAGCCGAACGCGTACGCGCCATCGCGGAGATAGTCGCGCGAGTCTGCGTCGAGATTGCGGTTCACCGCCGTGGCCATCATCCCCACGCCGGAGTTGCCGTTGCGCAGGTCCTGCTGCACGCGGGCCACGAGGTAGTTCGTCTGCGGCTCGATCGTGCGGCCCGCCGCACCCTGCTCGCGCTGCGTGACGGCGTTGAGGAAACCGACGTTCAGCCCGCCCGCGGTGCGGCCGGTGATCTTGGCGGCGCCGAGGATCGTGCTATTCAGCGGGTTGTCGATGTCGGCGTACACGCCGCCGAGCTGCGGTGACCGCCCGATGCGCCGCGAGTAGAACAGGTTGTTGGCGAACGAGAAGATGCCCGCGCCCTCGAGGAAGAACGGGCGCCGTTCCTCGAAGAACTGCTCGAACGCCGAGAGGTTGAGCACCGCCGGGTCGGCCTCGACCTGGCCGAAGTCCGGATTCACCGTCGCGTCGAGCGTGAGGTTGGAGGTGATGCCGTACTTCACGTCAGCGCCCATCGTGAGGTTCTGCTGCCGCTCGAAGCCGGCGCCCGTGGGGCGCGGCGCATCGCTGGCCACGGAGTACGGCAACACCTCGAGTCGCCGCGGCGACGCAATCCCGGTGAAGCCCGTCACCTCGCCCCACTGCGACACAAAGCCCGTGCGGGAACGACGGAACAGCGGCCACGAGATGCGCTCGTTGAAGCGGCCGATCTCGCGCCAGATGGCGAAGCCGAACGTGTGCTCCGAGGCCGCCGGGAATCGCAGTTGGTTGAACGGCACGCGGAACTCGGCGGTCCAGCCCTGCTCGTCCACCTTGGAGACGACGTCCCACACGCCGTCCCAGGAGGCGTCCTCGTTGCCGTCGTTCGAGATATAGAAATCACGCTTGACGCCCCGCGGATTCACCGTGAAGCGGAAGCCCGTGCGCTTGTCGTTGTAGCCGTCCACCATCAGGTGCACGTAGTCGGACTGCGTGCGCTGGTCGCGGCGGGAAAGAAACGCCATCACCGAGTCCGGCGACGGATCGAAGGCGCGCACGAACACGTAGAGATACTTGTCGTCGTAGGCGACGCGGGCCTCGGTACGGAAGCGCGGATCGCCGTCCTCGACCGGATCGTGCTGGCGGAACTGCGTGATGGCCGGCGCGGTGCGCCAGATCTCGTCGCTGTCCTGACCGTCGATGGTCGGCGGCACGGCCGCGCGGGCGGCGGTGGCCCCCGTGGCGGTCGGCGCGGGAATGACAACCGGGTCGGGGATGCGGACGACCCCCTCACGCGGCGGTGCGGCAGGCCCAGCGGCGACGACCGTCTGGAACGCGACTACGAGAGGCAGAAACATAGAAAATCCGGGCTGAGAGCTCCCGGTGGGGGTCGGGGCGCTGGGTGGGACCGATGACAGGCCTACGCCTGTTGGGGGTCGCCGGTTTCGACAACACGAACCCGAAAAGCGTTGCATCGCGGGTTTCGGCCACCCGCTGTGTCGTTTAGCTTCGGGCTGTTCCCGCCTCCGGCATTCCTTGCATTGACGCGCGCGCAAGCCGCCCGTCCGACCCGGGGAGATCCAGTGCAACACGAGCAGCGCGATTCCGAGCGGTCGGTGGCCGCCCTGGTGGCGCCTGACATCCTCGACCTGCTCGAGTCCGATCCGCGCGCCGTCGCCGCGGAGACGGAGGAACTGCATCCCGCCGACCTGGCTGACGTCGCGGAGCTGATTGACCGCGCGCTGGTGCCGCTGCTCCTCTCGGCCCTGCCCGTCGCCCGCGCCGCCCAGGTGCTCGAATACCTCGGCGAGGATCTCCGCACCGAGCTACTCGAGCATATGTCGCCGGAGCAGGCGGCCCAGCTCGTCGCGGGGATGACGCCCGACGAGCGCGCCGACGCGCTCGAGGAGATCGACGAGGACGTCGCCGACGAGATCCTCGAGGCCATTCCCGAGCGCGAACGCGTCGAGACGGAGCGGCTGCTGCAGTACGAGCCGGACACCGCCGGCGGCCTGATGACAACCGAGTTCGTCTCGGTGCCTGACTCCTTTACGACGGAAGAGGCGCTGAACGCCATCCGTGCGATCGCGCGCGCCGGGCGCCGCGAAGCGATGGGGACGATCTACGTGACCGACGCGAAGGGCGCGCTCGCGGGCGTGATGTCGCTGCGCGAGCTGCTCGCCGCGCCCGAGGGCACCCGACTCTCCGATCACGCGTGGACCGAGATCGTGACGGTGGAGCCGACGGCGCACCGTCAGACGGTCGCCCAGCTCACCGGCGACTACGACCTCGTAGCCGTGCCCGTGGTGGACGAGCAGCGTCGCCTGCTCGGCGTCGTCACGGTGGACGACGTCATTGACGTCATCCAGGAGGAGCAGACGGAGGACGTGCACCAGTTCGGTGGTCTGTCGGCGCTCGAGGAGCCGTACCTGCAGATCTCGTTCGTGGACCTGCTCAAGAAGCGCACGCCGTGGCTGATCGTGCTGTTCGTGGGCCAGATGTTCACCGCCGCGGCGATGGGTTTCTTCGAGGACGCCATCAACGCGGCGACGGTGCTGGCGCTGTTCGTGCCCCTGATCATCTCATCGGGCGGCAACTCGGGCTCGCAGGCGACGTCGCTGATCATCCGCGCGATGGCCCTGCAGGAGCTCGGGCCCCGCGACTGGACCCGCGTGATGCTGCGCGAGGCGGGGATGGGCCTGGTGCTGGGCGCGCTGCTCGGGCTCGTCGGCATCATTCGGATTGTCGTGTGGCAGTGGCTCGGCCTGTATCCGTTCGGCGACCACTACCTGCTACTCGCGACGACCATCGGGGTCACGGTGCTCGGCGTGGTGCTGTTCGGCACGCTCACCGGCGCGATGCTGCCGTTCCTGCTGCGGCGCGTGGGGTTCGACCCGGCCAGCGCCTCGGCGCCGCTTGTCGCGACGCTCGTGGACGTGACGGGCGTGGTGCTCTACTTCACGACGGCGCTGCTCGTGTTGCGGGGCACGCTGCTCTGATCTCCGAGAAGCGCGCGACCGCGCTGCTGCTCATCTCCGGCGCGGCGTACGGCGCGCTGGCGATCGCCACGGTGCTGGCGACGCGCGCCGGCGTCGGGCTCAATCCAATGATGGCGTGGCGCTACACCCTGGCCGCACCGGTGTTGTTGCTGATCGCCGGGCCGCGCAACGTGTTCGCCGTGGCACCGCGGCAGGCCGTGGCCCTCCTCGTGTTGGGCGGCGGCGGGCAGTCGGCGGTCACGTGGCTCTCGCTCTCGGCGCTGCAGTGGCTGCCAGCGGCGGCGGCGAGCTTTCTCTTCTATACGTATCCCGCGTGGGTCGCGATCTTCGCCGCGCTGGCGGGCATCGAGCGCCTCTCGGGGGCCCGCGTGGCCGCACTGGCGATCGCGTTTGCGGGCATCACGGCAATGGTGGGCGCGCCGTGGAACTTCGCCTTCCCGCTCCCGGGCGTGGTGCGCGAGCTGGCGGCGGCAATGGTCTACGCCGCCTACATCCCGCTGGTGCATCGGCTGCGCGGCTCGCTCGATGCCGCGACGGCGAGCGCCTGGATCATCACGGGCTGCGCCGTCGGCTTTCAGGTGATGGCGCTGCCTGAGGGCGGCGCGCTGGCGCCGATGCACGGCGAGGCCTGGGGCATCGCGCTGTTCCTCGCGCTGGTGTGCACCGTGGTAGCGTTCAGCTTCTTCCTCAAGGGCCTCTCGGTGCTCGGGCCCGTGCGCACGGCAATCATCGCCACGACCGAGCCGCTGTGGACGGCGGTGCTCAGTCTCTTCGTGCTCGGCCAGTCACTCGGGCTTGGCACATTCGTCGGCGGCCTGTGTATCGTGGCCGCCATCCTGCTGCTCCAACGACCGCCGGCACCAATCGCGCGCCCCGCCGATTCCTCCCCCTGATGACCACTACGCCGCCGCCCGACTCATCGCAGGCCGCCGGTACGGCATTCACGCTGCTCGCTGCCGCCGGGTTCGCGGCGGTCAGCATCTTCACCTCGATGGCGACAGCCGCCGGCGTCACGCTCGCCACCGTGCTTGCGTGGCGCTACACACTGTCCGCCGTCGTGCTCGTGGGCTGGGTGGGTTCGCATCACTACAAGCGCATTCCACCGCGCGAGATGCTCGTGCTCGTCTCGCTGGGCGGCTTCGGGCAGGCGCTGCTGGTCTACCTTGCGCTCTCGTCGCTCAAGTACATCCCGGCGGCAACGCTCGCCTTCCTGTTCTATACCTATCCTGCGTGGGTGGCACTGGTGCAGGG
>CAYPYY010000030.1:0-13833 GCA_964414995.1 uncultured Gemmatimonas sp. | reverse complement strand
GCCGACCAGTCGTTCACGTATCGCTTCGCGCCCGAGACGTGGGTGGTGCTGGTCGCGCTCACGATCTTCAGCACGGTGCTGCCCGGCGTCTTCTTCCTGATGGGACTGGTGCGGCTCGGCCCGGTGCGCACGGCCATCGTGTCCACGGTGGAGCCGTTCCTCACGGCGCTCTTGGGCGCCGTGGTGCTCTCGCAGGCACTCACGCTCCCGACGATTGCGGGCGGTGCGCTTATCGTCGCCGCGGTGGTACTGCTCCAGTTCAAGCGCGACCGCGTGGCGTAAGCCACGCGACACGCTCAGGCGCGTTCAGCCGCGAGCGAGCGCCGAAACAACGCGATGCCGCCGACCACCGCGACGATTGCGAACGAGAACCACTGCAGTGCGTACGAGCGGTGCGGGCCGGCGTCGAGCGTGGGTGGCGGCAAGCGGCGCGGCACCGAATCCGCGCGCGCGAGTGAGTCCGACGTCATCACGATCTGCACGGGCGCCACGGGCCGACCCAGGCGCGCCTCGATCGCCGCACGATGCAGCGCGCGAATGGGGGCGCCGGCGGCCGGAGCCGGTGGCCCATCCGGAGCGAGCGGCAAGAGGTAGCCACTCAACGTGACACTGTCGGCCTCGCGCCAGCGCGCGAGGTCCACGTCCGCCGCGTTGGCCGAGTACACCCAGCCGCGGGTGACCAGCACCAGCGTGTCGTTGTCGGCACGCTCGAGCGGCGTCAGCAGATGCACGCCCGGCGATCCCTTGTTGGCACGCGAACCCTGCACCTGCTCCAGGTCGTATCGGAAGCGCCCGCGCACCGTCACGCGGGTCCAGCGCGCGTTGGTCGTGTCGGACGCGCGCGCGCCCAGCGGCACCGGCGCGTCGGCCAGCCTCGCCTCGAGGCCCGCGTTGAGCGCCGAGCGCTCCCGATGTCGATCCACCTGCCACAGCCCGAGCCGCACGAACAGCGCGGCGCTGGCGAGGGGAATGGCGAGGGAGAGAGCGGTGCGGAGGCGCATTGGGCAGAGCGAAGTCGCGTGTGTGCGGCGGGTCACCGCGCGCACGACTGAGTCCGTAGAGGATTCCCTGAATCTAACTGGCGTCGCGCTCTCGCCCGACACCGGTTTGTCATCTAGTTTGTACGAGAGACAGGCTGGTCGATCCCCTCGAATTTCGGACGAATGATTCGCTCGCTTCGGACCCGTCGTGCGACCGCGCTGGGTCTCCTGACCATCCTCGCGAGCCTGCTGAGCTGCGGGCGCGACCTGACGGGCCCGAACGCGCGCTTGAGCGCCACGATTGCGTTCGCGCCGCGTTTCGTCACCGCCCAGCCAATCGATGCGACCGCCGACAACGTGGCGAGCCTGGTACCCTTCGAGCGCGTGCGCATCATCCTGCGCAAGGACGGCGAGGAAGCCAAGAGCACTGTCGTGAGCTTCCCCGCCGGCGCGGACTCGGTCGCGCTGTCCATCAACGTTGCGATCTCACAGAACACGGGTTCAGAGGGCGAGCCCTTCGACGCCCTGCTGCGCTTCATCAACGCGGCGGGCGACACGGTGTTTGCGGGTGGGCCGATCGTGGTGCTCGCGCGCCCGAGCTCCAGTGGCGGCGGCCAGGCGGTGGAGATGCCCGTGAACCACGTGGGTCCGGGCTCGCAGGCGGTCACCGTCACCGTCGCGCCGGACAGCATCACGGCCAACACCGGCGCGACTATCAGCCTCACCGCCACTGCACGGGACGGACAGGGTCAGCCGGTGGCGAACGCGGTCATTGGATTCATCTCGCGCAATCCCGCGCTGGTCGCCATCCCGAACCTCGGCGTGGGCACCGGCCAATTGGTCGGCATTCGCGGCAGCACGTGGGTGATCGCCCAGCTGATCAACGGCGCGCTGGACTCCACGCACGTGACCATCCTGCCGGTGCCGACCGCCATCACCAAGGTGAGCGGCGACGCGCAGTCGGCGCTGGTCTCGACGGCGTTTACAAATCCGCTGCGTGTGCGATTGACGGCCGCCGACGCGCAGCCGGTCGCAAACTGGCCCGTCACGTTCGCGGTGACGGCGGGAGCCGGCTCACTGAGCGCCACGACTGTCAGCACGGATGCCACGGGTGCTGCTGAGGTGACGTGGACCGCGGGCGCCACCGTCGGGGCGGGCTCGGTCACCGCGAGCATTCCGGCACCGGCGCTCTCGACGGTGTTCACCGGCACACAGGCCTCCGCACTCCCGACCTCGCTCGTGTTCTTCGTGCAGCCGGGCAACATCACGGCGGGCAACCCGATTCCGCCTGTCGTCGTGCACGTGCTGAACGGACTCGGCGAAGTCATTTCCGGATTCAACGGTAGCGTGGGGCTCGAACTGATCGGCGGCACGGCAGGATCCGCGCTCATCGGCACGGACACCGTCAATGCCGTCAACGGCATCGCGACATTTAGCGGACTGACGGTGAACAAGGCGGGCACCACGTATCGCCTCGTCGCGGGCGTCAGCGGCGCGCCGACGGTGCAGTCCAACCAGTTCACCGTACTGCCCGCCCCGGCCGCGACGGTCACGGTGGTCGGCGGCACCGGACAGAGCGCCCCGCCAAGTACCGCGCTCACCGATTCGATCAAGGTGCGCGTGCAGGACCAGTTCGGCTTCGATGTGGTCGGGGCGACCGTGAACTTCGCCGTCACCGCGGGTGGCGGAAGCGTGTCTCCCACCAGCGCCGTCACCGATGCCACCGGCCGCGCAGCCACACGGTGGACCATCGGCGCCAGCGGGACGCAGACGGTGAGCGCGAGCGTGGGCGCGCTGACGCCGGTGACCGTGAACGCCTCGGTGATCGGCGGTGGCGGTGGACCGGCGGTGCTGTTCGCCGGCTTCGACGTCACGACCATCGCGGTCGGACGCACGAAGTCCATCCCCATTCACCTCTCGGCGCCCTCGGCGACACCGACGTGGGTGCACCTGACTGACCTCGTGGAGACCGCGTATTGGGAGGCGGATTCCGTCGAGATTCCCGCGGGACAGGTACGCGTGGATGTCGGGCTCGTGGCGGAGGACCTCGGCGCCGGCTTCGTGTACCTCAATTCTGCCGCCGGCAATGACTCGATCTTCGTCGAGGTCACGTCGGCGTGGGTCGTCGTCGGGTATCCGGATTGGGGCTACTTCATTCCCGGCGACACGGTGCGCGGTCTGATCCGGCTCTCGGACCCAGCGCCGGCCGGCGGTGTCGCGGTGCTCGTCGAATCGTCCGACCCGACGCTGGTCACCGTGGCCGCGGGCACGGGGCGCGGCGCGTTGATCCCGACCTGCGTGGCCTACTACTGCGTCCCCTTCGCGCGCGGCGACACACTGCAGCCCTATACGGGCGAGATGGGTCGCGTGATCGGCACGCCGGGCCCCTCGGTGACCATCACCGTGCCCGAGGGCGAACTCTACGCCCAGCTCATCTGGATCGTGGCCGACTCGCTGCCAGGCACGTCGGCGAGCATCACGCTGACACCGACGGCGCTGAACCACGCCTCTGGCGCCGAGACGTTCTTCCTGCAGGAGTTGTTCCTCCAGATCTACAGCGACGCGGCCGACCTCTTCGATCCGATCGGCGTGGGCCAGGTGGAGCGCGCCTACGTCTACGAGGGCTACGGGGAGGGCTCGCGTGAGCGCCGCGTGCGCATCACCAATCGGCACCCCGGCATCGTGCAGGTGGATACCAGCGCGATCATCCGGCAGTTCGCGAGCAGTTCGGAGATCATTCAGATCCGCGGGCTCGCGCCGGGGTTCGCGACGGTCGTGTTCGAACTGATCGGGGCGCCCGTGGACTCGTTGACCTTCGAGGTCGTCGCACCGCGCCTCACACTCGACCCGATGCAGACCGGTGCCGTCGGCGCGCAGACCGTGGGGGCCGTGCGACTGCGCGGTGCGGGCGGCGCGTACACGCGGCCGAGTGCCACCGACGTGCCGTTCACGCTGCGGGCGAACCCCGCCGGCATCGTGGCCTTTGATCAGGTGGGTGGCACGCTGGCCGCCGGCGATGAGTTCGTGACCTTCACGCTGCGGTACATCGCGGCCGGCAGCGCGTGGGTGGTCGCGGAGTCGCCGGGCTTCCTGCCCGAATCCACGTTCGTGCTTACGAACGCACCGCAGTTCCAGCTGTACGCGGCGACTCCCAATGTCGCGACCGGCCTGCTGAATGAGCTCTACCTCGCGGTCCCGTCGACCGCGTTCATCCCCGCGACCCAGGTCTCGGTCACCTCGCTCAATCCGGAGTTGTTCCGGGTGGTGACGCCGACGGTCACGCTGTCGGCGGGCACGCCGAACCCACAGTTCATCCTCGAAGGCATCGCCGCGGGCCAGGGCTTCGTGCGACTCTCGGCACCCGGCTACACCGATGCGACGTTCGCTGTGGATGTCGCGCAGGCTTTGCTCAGCATCGGCGCGCTGCCGGACTCGCAGCGGGTGGATCCGGACGTGCCGATCGCGGTGCAGGCCTTCACGTCGGCGTCGTTTACGCCGCAACCGGCGGCCGATACGGTGTTCGCGATTCTGCGCTCGAGCCGACCGTCCGTGGTCGAGGTGGTGGACTCGATCATCACGGTCCCGTTCGGCAGTGCGTTCTCCACGACCAATGGAGGCGCCATCCGGTACCTCGCCGCCGACACGGCGACGCTGTCCATCCACGCGCTCGGGTTCCCCGTGGACACCGAGACGGTGCGCGGGCACAACCCGCGGCTCGTCGCCACGGCATCGCCGTCGCTGAACATTGGTCCCAACACCGGCACGCGGATCACCCTCTTCCGGGAAAGCGGCATCGCCGCACCGTTGGCGGTCAGCGTCACGCACTCTGGCCCGGGCGTCGCGACGCTGTCACCGGCAAGCATCTCCTTTGCCGCCGGAGCGCCGTCCACGACCATCGACGTCACCCACGGCGGCGTCGGCATCGACACGCTGACCTTCAGCGCCGCCGGCACGGTGAGCGCGAGGCAGCTGATCAATCTCGGTTCGACCTCGCGCGTTCAGATTCCGAATCTGCTGAGCTCCTACGACGGCGGCGCGGTCGAGGAGTTCGGGGCACGCCTGCGGTCCGGCGAATCACCAACGGCCCTGCTCGCACCGACGACCAAGCGGTTCGTGCTCAGCGTCTCCGACACCACGAAGGCGCGCGTGCTGCAGGATACCATCACGATCCAGGCGTGGACCGCCACGCCCTCGCAGGTCGCGCTCGTGCGATTCCTCGATCCGGGATTCGTGGACCTCATCCTCCGCGACGTCGACGGCGTCATTGCTCCTGACACGGTGGATGTCGAAGTCAATCCGCGGCAACTGACCGGCTCCACGTCCTACACAGACAGGGAATTCGTGCTCGGCGTCGGCCAGCGAACCTATCCCTACGAGGTCTACGTCGAGCGACAGGTCTACGCGCCGGAATCGCTGTGGGTGCGGCTCGAGGTCAGCAAGCCGGGCATCATCTCCCTCCCGGATTCGGTGCTGATCCCGGCGGGTTGGTATGACGCCGAGATTCCGATCGCCGCGCTCGACAGCGTGGGCTCGGTGCGCGTCCGCGCGTCCGCGCCGGGCTGGAATCCGTTCGAGTTCGACGTCTACGTCACCCGCACCGCCCTCGGCGTGTTCACGGCACCCGCGTTCGTGGGCTTCCGGAGCCTCATCGAGTTGTACGCGTATGACGCCCTCACGTACCAGACGCGCTACCTCACGAGCGACGTGCCGGTACGCTGGGTGCCCTCGCGGCCGGGCCTCGTGGACACCACGGGCACCAGCGTCACGCTCGGCGAGACGGCATACTTCGCGGAGGTCCTCGGGCCGCTCGCGCTGACGACGGGCTCGCTCGACATATTCGCCGAGGACGCCCGACCGGCGTCGTTCGGCAGCTTCATCCGCACGGGCGACCGGCTCGATATCGGCGTGGCGCGGATCGTCGTGCCGGACGGCCGGCTCTACGTGACCCCAGGGCTACAGTCGCGCAACGTGCGTACCGCGGCCAACGTCTCGCCGGCCGGCGGCGATGCCACATTCACGCTGACCTCGCTCGGGTCGAAGTTCACGTCTCCGGACAGCCCGCTGTTCAAGGACTTCAACGCGTTCTCGTCGGCGTCCATCGCGTTTGCGCTGAACGGCCTTTCGCTCGGCACTGACACGCTCGTGATCTCGGCGCCGGGCTACCTGTCGGACACTACCGAGATCGTCGTGGACCAGGGCGTCTTGCGACGTGGCGCGACCTTCACCAACACCATCGTGAACGGTGACTCGGTGCTGGTGACGCTCGAGTTCCTCGACGCGCAGGGGTACAGCGCCGAGTCGGTGGCGCCGCAGACCATCACCTTCTCGCCGGACACGACGCTGGTGGTGTCGAACGGGCTCACGGCGGTGAGTTCCATCGTCGTGCCGGCGGGCTCCACGAGCTTCTCCTTCTGGGTCAAGCGCGTACAGAACGGCGACAGCTCGCTCACGGCGTCGGGGACGTTCTTCCGACCGCTCATCATTCCTTTTAGCACGCGGGTGATCCCGTGATGAACTTCTCTCGTTTCGTGGTGGCGGCGTTGATCAGCGTGGAGCCCACGGCCCTCGCGGCCCAGGCACCGCTGGAGTCGCCCACGCGCAGCACGCCGGCAACCGCGGCCAAGCCAGTGAGCGGCACAGTGGTGGGCTACGGACCCAACGGCGCCACCCTTCGATGCCGCGACGGCAGCTATCCGGCTCCGGGCGCGGCCGACACGGCCTGTGACGGCAAGGGCGGCGTGGCGCAGCGCTTCCCGGTGCGCCGGCACCAGCCGGGCGCGGCGGCAGCGGCCGCGGCGGCGCGGGAGGCGGCGGTCACGGCACCCGCTCGCCAGCGACCGGCCGTGCAAGAGCCGGTGGCGACCCCTCCCGCTGATTTCGAGTCCGCTGCCGCGTATCGCGAGCGGATGGCCCGCGCGGGTGCATCCCGCCCGCCTGAGGGCGCGACGCTACTGTGCAACAACGGCACCTACATCGTGCGGGACACCGTCGCGGCGCGCTGTGCGCAGCACGGGGGCGTCCAGCTCCGATTCGCCAGCCCGCCCAGGCGGCCCTAGCCGGCGCGGCCCCCGAGGTCCGCGCCCTCCTGCAAGCGCCCGGGCTCCCGACGGCCCCTGTGACCTCGGTCACAGGGGCCGTCGCCGTTCCGTCCTGTCGGCTCAGCAGAGCGAATCGTACGTTTGTGGGCCTCCCACCCCACGGAAAACCGAGTGCTCAATAAGGCCCAGCGTCGCCTCCTATTTCTTTCGGCGACCTTCGCCCTTTCCCTGCTCTCCTGCGGCCGTGAAGTCACTGGCCCGGAGAACGGCCTGAAGTTTGGACGGAATCGCTTCGGCGCCGTCTCACTCGATCCGCGGATGCCCTCGTTGCTCGCGTCGCTCACCGGCGGCGGCACCGTCGTGCCCTTTGAGAAGGTGCGCGTGGTGCTGCGGCGCAGCGACGGAACGATCGCGAAGGACACGCTGGTGAGCTTTCCGTCGGACGCGGACTCGATTGCGCTCTCGTTGCTCGTGCCGCTGCCGATCGACACGCCCGAAGAAGGCCTGCCGCTCTCGCTGACGATGGCGTACGTGAACGCCGTCGGCGACACCGTCTTCCGCGGCGGCCCGTCGGCGCTCGTGGCCGCGCCTGTTGGCTCTGCCGGCGCGAACGTGCCGGTGGTCATTCCGGTGCGCTACGACGGCGTCGGCGCGAACGCGGCGCGCGTTGCCGTCACGCCCGACACCGGGACGCGCATCGCCGGCACGACGTCCGTATTCACGGGCACGGCGTTCGACGCACAGAACCAACCGATCGCCAACACGCCGCTGGTCTGGTACACGCTCGACTCCACGCGCGCGGTCGTGGCCAACGCAGCGGTCGGGTCCGTCGCGTGGCAACCGGTGCGCGGCGTGGCGCGCATCGTCGCCGCGCTACCCGGCGGTGACCGTGCCGATACCGCGTTCGTGACCGTCACGCTGCCTGCGTCCAAGCTCGTCGTGGAGAGCGGCAACGCGCAGAGCGGCACCGTGAGCGCGGCGCTCGCGCAGCCCATCGTGCTCAAGACGCTTGCGAGCGATGACTTGCCGGTGGCGGGCGTGATCGTCACGTTTGCCGTGACGACCGGCGGCGGCACGCTCACGGCGCTGGCTGATACCTCGGACGCGAACGGTGTCGTCACTACAAGCTGGACGCTGGGCGCGCCGGTCGGCGCGCAAAGCATCACCGCCACAGCCGCAGGTCTCACCGGCTCGCCACTGGCGATCACCGCGACCGCAAACCCCGGTGCCCCCGCAGCCGTCGTGTTCACGCAAGTGCCGACGGCGGCCACGGCTGGTTCGCCGCTCGCTCCGCCGGTACTCGCCGCGGTCCACGATGCCGCGGGCAACGTCGTGACGGCGTTCGCCGGTGCCGTCTCGCTCGCACTGCCCGCCGGAACGAACGGGAGCGTGACGGGCACGACGTCCGTCAATGCCGTCGCCGGCGTCGCGACATTCGCAGACGTTCGCTTCCCGCTTGTGGGCGCCTATAACCTGATCGCCGAGAGCGCCGGCCTCGTGCCGGATACGTCCGCGGTGATTACGGTGGCGCCGGCCGCGGCAGCCGTGCTCGAGTTCGTGGATCAACCGATCGGTTCGACGGCGGGCCTGCCGTTTGCGCCGCCGGTGACCGTCATCGCTCGCGATGCGTTCGGCAACCTGGCGACGGGCTTCACGGGAGCGGTGACGGTCGGACTGCTGAACGCCGGAACCGCGACGCTTTCCGGCACGCTCACGGTGAACGCGGCCGCCGGCGTCGCGACATTCAGTACGCTGGCCGTGGACAAGGTCGGTACCACCTACGCGCTCGAGGCGAGCGCGGGCGCCCTCACGCGCGACACCTCTGCCGTGTTCGGCATCTCGCCGGCGCTGCCGTCAGAGATGGTCGTCGTCTCGGGCGACGCGCAGACGGGCACCGCGGGCCTCGCGCTCGCGCAGCCCATCGTCGTTGAAGTGCGCGATGCGTTCGGCAACGCCGTTCCGGGCGTCACGGTGAATTTCGCGGCCATCCTCGGCGGCGGCTCTGCGGCGCCGCCGTCCGGCACGAGCGACGCGCTCGGCCGCGTCGGCACGACGTGGACGCTCGGCCCCAGCGTTGGAGCGCAGACGTTGCGCGCCACCGCACCGGTTGCGCCGGCCGCGACGGTGGATATCGGCGCCACGGCAAACGCGGGCGTCGTGACGCAGCTCGTGCTCACGCAGGGCCCGGCAGCGAGCTACACCGCCGGTGTCGCGTTTACACCGGCGCTGGTGGTCTCCGCGCAGGATGCGTTTGGCAACCCGGTCGTCACGTTCACGGACAACGTCACCATCGAGCTCGTCGCAACGCCGGGCGGGGCACTGCTCGGCACCAGCACGGTGGCCGCGGTGGCAGGCATCGCGACCTTCGACGCGCTGCAGATCACGGCGGCGGGCAGCCCGTACACGCTCCGGGCACGGTTTGGTGCAATCGTCAGCGCCACGAGTAGCAACTTCGCGGTGACGCCCGCCGCGCCGGCGGCGCTCACCAAGACCGGCGGCGATGCCCAGACCGGTACCGTCGGCGCGGCGTTGCCCACGCCGCTTGCCGTGCGCGTTACCGATGCGTTCGGCAACGCCATCGCTGGCGCGACCGTGAACTTCAGCAGCGCCGGCGACCTGTCGCTCTCGGCGCCGACGGCGGTCACGGACGCCAACGGAACCGCCACTGTCACGGTGACGCTCGGATCGACTGCGGGCGCGACCAGTGTGCTCGCGGAGCTCGGCGCACTGAACGCGAGCTTCGCCGTCACAGCGACCGCTGGCGCACCGACGGCGATTGTCGCAGTGTCGGGCGCCGATCAGGTCGGTGCCGCCGGCGCCGCGCTCGGCGAGAGCGTCGTCGTGCGCGTGCGCGACGCATCCAACAACGCGGTGGCGGGCGTCGAGGTCGCCTTCGCCGTGGAGACCGGCGGTGGATCGTTGGGCGTGGCGCTCGACACCACCGACGCGAACGGACTTGCCACCACGACCTGGACGCTCGGCACTCTCGCCGGCACGCAGTCCATCAGCGCGACGATCGCCGGCGGCATCACCACCACGGTGAACGCGACGGCCAATGCCGGTGTGGCGTCGCAGGTGATCGTGAGCACACAGCCGCTCAGTACCGAGGCCGGTACGCCGATTCCCACGTTCGCAGTGCGCGTGGCCGATGCCTTCGGCAACACGGTCACGAGCTTCACGGACGCGGTGACGCTGGCCTCGCAGGATGGCGCCGGTGTGCCAGTGTCGGTCATCACGGCCGGCGCGAGCGTGAATGCGGTGGCCGGCGTGGCGACGTTCAGCGCGACGACAATCAGCACGGCGGGCACGTTCCGCTTTGCGGCGACGGCCACGGGCGTCGGCAGCATCATCACGGAATTCTTCATCGTCTCGCCGGCGGCGCCGGCCGCCATCGCGCTGGTCAGCGGTGACGGGCAGAGTGGCATCGTGGCGCAGGGCCTGCCGGCTCCGCTCGCGGTGCGCGTCACCGACGCGTTCGGCAACGGCGTCTCCGGCGTGAACGTGAACTGGGGTGTCATCAGCGGCTTGGCGGCGTTCCTCGATACGGTGACGGTCACGGATGGCACTGGCCTCACCGCGACCACGGCACTGATTGACACGGTGGCCGGCCCGATCCAGATCGGCGCGTTCGCCGCAGGCCTCACGGGCTCGCCCGTCACATTCACCATCACGGCGCTGCCGAGTACGCCCGTCGCCGCCGACATCGCGGCGGGCAACTTCCAGACGGTCACCGCGGGTGCGCTCTACGGCGCGCCGATCAGCGTGCGCGTCAGCGACCAGTACGGCAACGTCGTGCCCGGCGTGGCCGTCACCTTCGTGCCCGGAACTGGCGCATCGGCGTTCAGTGATACGGTCGTCGTCACCGACGCGGCCGGTCTCGCAAGCACGACGCCGACGGCGACGACGTTCGCCGGCACCGCGATCGTCGAAGCGAGCGTCGCGGGTGTCGGCACCGTGCAGTTCAATGTCACGATCACGCCGGCGGCGATCGCGACGCTCGTGTACCAGTCGGGCGTCATCATCGGGACGGCGGGCGAGCTCTTGCCCGGATTCCAGTTCCAGGCGCGCGACCAGTTCGGCAACTGGCTCGACACCTACGACGGGAACGCGACGGTCACCGTGGACAGCGGCCCGCCGGGCGCGACAATCACCGGCACGACGACGGTGGCGGCAGTCTCCGGGCAGATCGTGTTCACCGACCTCGCACTGCCGATCGCCGGTGACTATCGCCTGCGCATCACCAGCGGCGCGGCGTTCGGCCTGACGCCGGACTTCACCAACTTCCCGAACGCCGCCGCGATTATGTCGGTGGTCGGCAGCACGTTGCGCTCGCTCGGGCCGCAGGAGGAAGTCACCGACACGCTCAAGGTGTTGGTGACGGACGCGTTCGGGAATCCGGTATCGGGCCAACCGGTGACGTGGACGGTGCTCGGCAGCGGGGTGACGCTTGCTGCGGGCGCATCGAACACCGATGCCAACGGTGTGGCGGCGATGGTCTTCACTTCCGGCGACGCAGCGGGCTCACTCGGCGTGCGCGCGGAGATCGTGGGCGTCACCGGTTCGCCTGTGGACTTCGTAGTCTCCATCACCACCGGCCCGTCGGCGCGGCTCTTCGTGGTCGCAGAGCCCGTGACGTCAACCGCGGGCGTGGCGATGCCGAGCATTGCCGTCGCCGTGCGCGATGCGTTCGGCAATGTAACGCCTGACTATGCGCAGTCCATCTCGGTCGCAGTGGACTCGGGCCCGAGTGCCGCGCTCGGCGGCACCACGAGCGTCACGCCGGTGGCGGGCATCGCGACGTTCTCGACGCTCTCGGTAAACACGGCCGGCACCTATCGCCTCCGCTTTAGCGGCAGCGGGCTTGCCGACACGCTCTCGGCGCTCTTCACGGTCGAGGCGGCGGCGCCGAGCGCGATGGTGCTCGTGGATGGGAATGCCCAGACGGACACGGTCAGTGCCACGCTCCCGAACCCCCTGCGCGTGCGTGTGGACGATGCGTTCGGGAATCCGGTCCCCGGCGTCACCGTCAACTGGGTGGCCATCGGTGCGGGCTCGGTCGCGAGTCCGAGTTCGCCGACGGATGCCAACGGCATCGCGGCGATTGAGGCGACCCTGGGCACGACGGTCGGTGCGACGTCGTTCGAGGCGTCCGTGGACGGATTGACCGGCTCGCCGGTTTCGTTCACCGCGACAGCCACCAACGGCGCGGCGGTGGCGCTGGTGATTGTGAGCGGCGACGGCCAGACGGCGCAGGCGGCCGCTGCATACGCGCAGCCGCTGGTGGTGCGCGCCGAGGATACGCACGGCAATCCGGTCGCGGGCGTGGAGATCGTGTTCGACCTGCAGAGTGGTGCGAGCGCGCTCTCGGATACCACGGTCGCGACGAATTCGTCGGGCGAAGTCTCGGTCATTGCCACGGCGGGCCTCCTCGCTGGGGCAGGATCGATCGCGGCCACCGCGCCGGGGATTCCGCTCGCGCAGTTTACGATGACGATCACGGCCGCGGCGCCGGCTACGCTGGCGTACACGCTCGTCACGGCGAATGCGACAGCAGGCGAGGTGGTCGCTCCGCTCGGCTTTGAAGCGCGCGACCCGTTTGGCAACGCGGTTGCGTCGTACACCGGCAACGTGACGATCTCAATTAACAGTGGACCGCCGGGCGCCACGATCGGTGGGACACTCACGCGTGCGGCCGTGGCCGGCGTCGTGACCTTCGACGATCTCACCTTCCCGGTTGTCGGCGACTACGTACTGAGCGTGACCGACGGCACGATCGCGGGCGTGGCGACGACGTTCTCTATCACGGCCGCAACGGCGGCGAACCTCGCGGTTGAGGGCCTGACCACGCGCTCGCTGCCCGTGCTCAGTGAGCTCAGCGACTCACTGCGCGTGAAGGTAACAGACGCATTTGGCAATCCGGTCTCGAGCGTCACGGTCAACTGGAGCGTGGTGTCGGGTTCGGCCACGTTGAGCGCCGCCTCCACGCAGACTGACGCCGATGGTCTCACGGCCATCTCGCTCACCGGCGGCGCGCTCGTCGAGACGGTGACGATCGAGGCCGCTTCGGGGACGCTCGCGGGCTCGCCGGTGACGTTTAGCGTGGACCTGCAGCCGGGTACGGCGGTGGCGCTGTTGATGGACACCGAGCCGGTCTCACAGACGGCCGGCGTGACGCTCGCGCCGTTCGCGGTGTCGGCGCGCGATGGCGGCGGCAATCTGGTCGCCGCCTTCACCGGCGATGTGGTCCTGGCGCTTGAGACCGGTCCCGTGGGCGCGAACATCGGCGGCACGACGACGGTCACCGCGGTGGCGGGTGTCGCGACGTTCAACGACATCGTGCTCGAGACCGCCGGTGACTACGTGTTCCGCGTGCAGAGCGCGGGGCTCGCCGACGTGCTCACGGCGAGCATCACGGTTGCGCCCGCCGCGGCCAGTGAGATCCAGTTGATCAGTGGGGACGCGCAGTCTGACACAGTGGCGTTGACGCTCGCGGACCCGATGC
This sequence comes from uncultured Gemmatimonas sp., assembly GCA_964414995.1. Lineage (GTDB taxonomy): Bacteria > Gemmatimonadota > Gemmatimonadetes > Gemmatimonadales > Gemmatimonadaceae > Pseudogemmatithrix. The sequence goes on along the minus strand of CAYPYY010000030.1, from coordinate 313 downwards.
GCGTGCGCGTGGTCGATGCGTTTGGGAATCCGGTGTCTGGAGTGACGGTCAGCTGGGCAGCGATTGGCAGCGGTACACCGTCGGCACCGACGACGAACACGGATGCAACGGGCTTTGCGGAGATCACGTACACGCTTGGCACCACCGCCGGCGCGGACGGTGCGACCGCGACGGTGAGCGGGCTGACGGGGTCGCCGGTGTCGTTCCCGGCGACGGCGATTCCGAGTTCGCCGACGGCGCTCGTGCTCACTGCGGAGCCTACGTCGGCGATTGCGGGAGCGGTGATTGCGCCGTGGACGCTTGAGGCGCGGGA
>CAYPYY010000029.1:23245-27078 GCA_964414995.1 uncultured Gemmatimonas sp. | reverse complement strand
TTGCCGTTACTGACGTTACGTCAGGAGATCGGGTTCGTCCCTCAGGAAAGTCTGCTGTTCAGCGAAACCCTGACAACGAACCTGTCGTACGGGACGCCGAACGAGACCGATGCCCGGTGGGCAGCGGGCGTCGCGCAGTTGACGGAGACAATTGAGGGGTTTCCCGGGCGCTGGGAGACAATGCTTGGGGAGCGCGGCATCAACCTTTCTGGAGGGCAGAAGCAGCGCGCTGCCCTCGCACGGGCATTGGCACGACGCCCGTCGGTGGTAATTCTGGACGACGCCCTCTCGGCGGTGGACACGCACACCGAGGCGGCGATTCTGCGGGGGCTTCGGGAGGCACTGGCGGGGCGCACGGCGATCATTGCGTCGCACCGCATCACGGCGATTCGGGATGCCCAGTGGATTCTGGTGCTGGATGAGGGACGCGTGGTCGAGCAGGGGCGGCACGAGGAACTCCTGGCGGCGCGCGGACGGTACTACTCGCTGTTGCGACGGCAGCAACTCGAGGAGGAGATAGAGCAGGAGCCCGTGGTCGTCCGGGATTGAGCGACGACACAACCGTAGGTCAACCATTTCTGGAGGTACGATGCGTTCTGTTCTTCGTCGTGTGGCGGTGGCGGCGGCTCTCATTGGTGCGACCGCTGTGTCCGCCGAGGCGCAGTTCGGCAGTCTGAAGGTCGAGGAAATCCGCATTGACATCGCCAGCCTCGGACTGACCGGTGGCGTGGCGCTTCAGGCGGGCGTGCCGGGCTCGGTGGCGCTGGCGATGTACCTGAACGACAAGCTCGCTCTCGAGCCGCGCGTGGGCTTTATGTACGCCAAGGCGGAGGGCGCGAGCGAGGGTTCGACGATGTTCGGCCTCGGCGTCTTCGCGCCGTTCTACTTCGCGGGTGACCGCGGCCACAGTGGCCTCTTCGTCGCCCCGGGCGTGGACATCAATATGTTCAGCCCGCCGGCGGTTCGAGCTCGACCAACATCGACTTTGGCGCTGACGTCGGCTACAAGGGCAAGATGACCGACCGGATCTCCTGGCGTGGTGCGGCGACGCTCCGCGACGGTGATTCGTACGGCGATATGCAGATCGGTGGTATGTTCGGCTTCAGCGTCTGGTTCCGCTAAGCTGAAGTAGTTCCCGCTCGAAAGCCGACGCCCCGCCGCGCGAATGCGCGGCGGGGCGTCGTGCGTACGGGATGCTGCCGCTCAGATCCGCCGCAGGATGAAGTCCGGCGTGAAGTCCTGCAGCCAGTTGGACAGCAGCGTGAACCGGTTCGTCACCATCAGCAGGCCGATCAGGATGAGCATCGCGCCCGCCACGCGGTTCACCCACACCATATGCCGGCGCACCTTCGCGAAGAGCGCGATGAACCGCTCGACCATCAGCGCGGCCGCGAGAAACGGCACCGCGAGGCCCATCGAGTACGCCAGGAGCAACGACATCCCGCGTCCAAGGTCGGCTTCGTTGTAGGCCATCGTGATAATCGCGCCGAGGATGGGGCCGATGCACGGTGACCAGCCGGCCCCGAACGCGATGCCCACCAGCAGCGTCCCGAGGAACCCCAGCGGCTTGTGCGAGAGGTGCAACCGCGTGTCGCGGTTCAGGAACGCGAGGTTGAACGCGCCCATCATATACAGGCCGAACACGATCACGAGCACGCCACCGACACGCGCAATGATGTCGCGGTAGCGGATCATCACCTGCCCGAGCACGGTCGCGCCCGCGCCCAGGGCCAGGAAGATGAGCGTGAAGCCGGCCACAAACAGTAGGGCGTGCACCAGCGTGGTACGCCGCGAGGAATGCAGGTCCTCGAGATTCATCCCCGTGATGAACGACACGTAGCTCGGCACCAGCGGCAGCACGCAGGGGCTGAGGAAGCTCAGCAGCCCCGCGCCGAACGCGATCAGCAGGTTCACGGATGCGGCGGTTTCCATCACTGCACCCCGCCCCGCTGGCAGTCACGGCAGATGCCGTGAATCACCAAGCGATGTCGTTGCCGCGCAAACCCACGCGCCTCCGCGACGATGGTCGTCATTCGCTCCAGCCGTTCATCGCGAAACTCCTCGACTTTGCCGCATTGGGTGCAGACCAGGTGTTCGTGGTTGGGGACGTCGCGGGCGGGCTCGAAGCGTCGGAACCCCTCGCCAAAATCGCGCTCGACGAGCAGCCCGCTCTCGAGCAGCGTATCGATGGCGCGGTAGACGGTCGCCGTGCCCACCTTGCGACCTCGAGCGCTGACTTCCAACGCAACGTCCTCGGCGGAGAGATGCCGTTCGGAATTGAGCAGGACGTCGGCGATCGCCAACCGCTGCGCGGTCACCGGCAGGTTGTGCTCGCGGAGATACGCGACGAAGCGATCGACTACGGGGCTGTCGGCCACCGCTTTTCCGCTTCGGCAATCATTGCGCGGACGGCGTCGCCCTCGACGCGCTGCGCTTCCACCGGCTCACTGGCGCGCTGGCGCACGCCCTGGACCACGGCCTCCACGGTCACCAGGGGCGCATCGGCCTCGGCCACGATTTCGCAGGACCACTTCCCGCGCTCCGGGCCCTTGCGCGTCCAGCGATAGCGCGCGGAGTAGACGACGTGCCGCGCCGGGAGGTGCGCGCCCTCGACCAACTCCGGCGCGTGCGCCTCGGCGTCGGCCGAGCGCGGCTCCGCCCCCTCTGGCATTGCGGCGATGACCGCCACACCGGACTCCACCTGCCCCTGACGCATCGGCGGGAAGAAGTGCACCTCGGCCAAACGCGCCGGCGGCACCACGGCGGCGATCTCCAGCAGGAAGCGCTCGCGGGCGTCGGAGGTGAGCGGGATGCTCTGGGTCGTCATCCGACAAATCTCGCCGGAGCCGACGCCGGATTCAACGGCGCAGCTAAAGCAGCGACACCGGATCGCGGTCCACGACGAGGCGTAGCTCGTGAGCGGCGGGCACCTCGACGCCTGTCACCAGCCCGCGCAGCAGGCGCGTGAGGGGTGCCGGCGCCGCGCTCTTCACGGCGACGTGCCAGCGGAAGCGATTCTTGATGCGCTCGATCGGGCAGGGCGCGGGCCCCACGATCGTGACGCCCAGTCCGAAGCGCAGGTCGGCCTTCGCGAGCCAGTCCGTCACGTCGGTGGCGAACTGTGCCACCGCCGCTTCGTCGAGGCCGCTCACGAGCACGTTGGCGAGCCGCACGGTGGGCGGGTACGGCGGCGACTCGCGCGCCGGGAGTTCCTCGGCGACGAATGCGTGAAAGTCGTGTGCCACCGCGCAGCGCACCGCGTGGTGCGAGGGCACGCGCGTCTGGATGAACACGTCCCCGCCCTTCGGGCCGCGGCCCGCACGGCCGGCAACCTGGCTGAGCAACTGAAAGCTTCGCTCGCTGGACCGAAAGTCCGGCAAGTTGATACCGATGTCGGCATCAATCACGCCAACCAACGTGACGTTCGCAAAGTCCAGTCCCTTGGCGATCATCTGCGTGCCGAGGAGCACATCCACCTCGCCGCGGGCAACGCGGTCGAGGATCTCCGTGTGCGCCCACTTGCCGCTCGTGGTGTCCACGTCCATTCGCGCCACGCGGGCACCCGAGAGTCGTTCGACGAGCAGGCGCTCGACCTGCTGCGTGCCGAGACCACGCTGGCGCTTGAATGGCTGCGAGCACTCCGGGCAGTTCGCGTCTGCCGCGGCCTGATGCAGGCAGTAGTGGCAGATCAGCCGCTCCGGCGTGCGATGGTAGGTGAGCGAGATCGAGCAGTTCGGGCACGTCGCGACGTGCCCCTCGTCGCACTGCACGAAGCTCGCGTAGCCGCGGCGATTGAGCAGCAGGATGCTCTGTTCGCCGCGTTCGAGTCGCTC
>CAYPYY010000029.1:0-23145 GCA_964414995.1 uncultured Gemmatimonas sp. | reverse complement strand
GCGTGATACCGCGGCGTCTCGGCTTGCTTGTAGCTCGCCTCGTGCTCCTCGTCCACGATGATGGCACCGAGGTGCTCCAGCGGTGCGAACACCGCCGAGCGCGCGCCGACCGCGATGCGGCGCTCTCCGCGGCGTAGCGCGCGCCAGGCATCGAGTCGCTCGCCGTCGGAGAGCGCCGAGTGCAACACCGCTACCTGGTCACCGAAGACGGCGCGGAAGCGATCCACGGCCTGCGGCGTGAGCGCGATCTCCGGCACGAGCACGATGGCCGACTGCCCGCGGCGCAGCACGATCTCCTTGAGCACCTCGAGGTACACCAGCGTCTTGCCGCTGCCGGTGATGCCGTGCACGAGCGTCGTCGAGCGTGGCGCGGCGGCGACAATCGCCGCGATGGCGGCGCGCTGCGCCTCGGTCGGCGTGACGGCCGGCACCGGATCCGGTGTGCGCGCGGCGAATGGATCGCGAAGGCGCGTGGCCGACTCGATGCGCGCGAATCCACGCTTGACGAGCCCCTGCACGACGCTCGCCGAGCAGCCGAGGCGTTCAATGAGATGCGCCACGGGTGCACGGCCGCCGAGTTGTTCAAGGAGGTCGTAGAGCTGGCGTTGCTGCACCGCACGCTTGAAGGCCTCGTCTCGCGCCATCAGCGTGGGCAGCTCCCGCGCGAGGACGAGCAGGCGCTCGGACTTCCCCGGGGCGTCCGGGCGGGCCGCGACGCCCAGCGCCACCGGCAGCACCGCACGCGTGACCAGTCCCAGTGGCGCGATGTAGTACTCGCTGATCCAGCGGCACACGGCGAGGAGGTCCGGTCCGAGTGCGGGTTCCGCGTCGGGTACGTCAAGCAAGGCCCGCGCCTCGCGATCACCGAGGGCGGCGCCATCGCTCTCGCCGACGCAGATGCCGATCACCCGCTTGCCTTTCACCGGCGCAACGACCCGGCTGCCTGCCACCAGCGGGTGCCGCGTGGGCTCGGGCACGCGATACGTGAAGGTGCGCAGCAGCGGGAGCGGGAGCGCGACCTCGACGAGCCGGGTGCTCACACGCCGGGGCGCGAGGCGCGCACGGGCGGCTGGTCGCGCAAGCCGGCGGACTGCAGCCAATCGTAGAGCGCGTCGGCGAGCTCGTGTCCGCGTTGATACCGCGCCTCGGGCGCTTTCTCGAGACACTTCATCACGATCTCGCCGAGCCCGACCGGCACGTTCGGCGCGACCTCTCGCACGTGCCGCGGCGCCTCGTGCACGTGCTTGTAGCCGATTGAGTACCCATCCGGGCCGTCGAACGGCGTGATGCCACCGAGGCACTCGTAGAGCATCACGCCGACGGCGTAGAGATCGGCGCGTCCATCCACGAACCGGCCCATCGCCTGCTCCGGCGCCATATAGTGCGGGGTGCCCATCGCACGGCCGCCGGCCGTCATTCGGCCGTGAAAGTAGGCCGTGGCGATGCCGAAATCCGTGAGGACGCCGTTGCCGTCCGCGTCAAACAGCACGTTGTCGGGCTTCACGTCGCGATGGATCACGCCTTGCCGTGCGGCGTAATCGAGTGCGGTCGAGACCTGCGCGCAGATGCGCGCGGCCCGCGCCGCCTCGACCGTGCGCGTGCGCACGAGGTCGTCGGCGAGGCAGCCGCCGCCGAGGAACGGCAGCACGAGGTAGATCGCCTCTTCCGTCTCGCCAAAGTCGAATGGGGCGCAGATGAACGGGTGCAGCAACCGGCTCGCCGCCTCGGCTTCGCGCCGAAAGCGCACGCGCATCTCCTGGTCCCGCGCGAGATGCGCGTGCATCACCTTGACCGCGAGCGGACGCTCGAGCACGTGGTGCCGCGCCTCGTACACATCGGCCATTCCACCGCTGCCGATGCGCCGCACGATCCGATAGCGGTGCCCGGTCGCGTGCCGCAGCGACGTAATGAGGTGGTCGGGCGCCTCGATCGCCGACGGCAACTCCGGCAGCGCCAACGCGCACTGCAGGCAGGCGCGCGCGCCGCTCCGGTTCCAGGTGCCGCAATTGGGGCAGAACACGGGTCAAATCTCGCGGGTCGGCATCGCTAGAGCCAGCCGTTGCGCCGCAGCACCCACAGCAGCGCGCCGCCGAGGCCCAACTGCAGGGCCAGCATATACCAGAACCCGTGCGGCGCCTGCGCGAGCGGGATGTCCGCAAAGTTCATCCCCCACATTCCGCTCACCACCACGAACGGCACGCTCATCGTGGCGACGACCGTCAGGCCCTTGGTCACGCGCCCAAGCCGGTTGGATACCTGCGTGAGATACGAGTCGAGCGTGCTGGCGAGCAGGTCGCGGAAGCTGTCGAGCGACTCGTTGATGCGGATGACGTGGTCGTAGACGTCGCGCAGGTAGACCTGGGCCTCGGGCGTGATGTGCGCTGACGGCCGGCTCTGCAGCACGTTGAAGACCTCGCGCATCGGCGCGAGGTGGCGCTTGAGCTGCAGCACGAGCCGCTTCACCGAGAAGATGTCGCGCAACGCCGCCTCGTCGAAGGCCACGAACACGCGTTCCTCGAGTCCATCCACGAACTCATCGAGACGCGTCACGACCGGGAAGTAGGCATCCACCGTGGCGTCGAGCACCTGATGCATCAGCCAGCCCGGGCCGCGGTCCATCAAGTCGCCGGACCGCGACAGCAACAACTCGGTAGCCTCGACGGCTGGCGCGTGCGTCCCGTGCACCGTGACGACGAAGTTCTTGCCCACGAACACCCAGAGATTGAACGTCTCGATGTCGTAGAGGTCCTCGGTCTCCTCGATGAATCGCACCGCACGCACCACCACCAGCAGGTACGAGGGAAACTCCTCGACCTTGACGCGGCCTTCGGCGGACTGCGTGTCCTCGATGCTCAGCGGATGAAAGCGGAAGACATCGCGCAGCAGCTTGGGCGTCGCGGCCGACCCAACGGGCAGGTCCACCCAGAGCAACCCCTGCCCGGCGCTGACCGCGGCCGCGATGGCGGCGGCGGAGAGATCGCGGGCGATGGCGCCGTCGGACCCGCGATACCACGAGCGCGCTGGCGCGTCGGATGTGGCCGGCAACGGTACCGGCGCCGATTTACGGAGTCGCAGTCCCTTCGCGCGGCGTTTGCCCATAGCGAGAAACTACGCGCCGCCCGAGGTCACCGCAGGGCCTCGAGGTGCGCAATCACGCCGGCGCCGACACGGTCGGGGTCGTAGCCGCCTTCGAGCGCGCTGACCAGACGGCCGCCGCACCAGCGGTCCGCGCGCTGGACGAGCCCACGCGTCAGCGTCGCGACATCCTCGAGTTCGAGCGTGAATCCGCCGAGCGGGTCGCGGGCCATCGAGTCGAACCCACTCGACACCAGCACGAGGTCCGGCGTCCAAGCGGTAGCCGCCGCATCCACCGCCGTAAAGAGCGCGTCGAGATACCGCACGGCCGGCAGGCCCGCCGCCATTGGCACGTTCCACACGCTGCCCTGCGGTCCACGATCCTCCGCCGCGCCCGAGCCAGGATACCACGGCCACTGGTGCATCGACACGAACCGGATCCGCGGATCGTGCTCGACGATCGCCTGCGTCCCGTTGCCGTGGTGCACGTCCCAGTCCACGATGAGCACGCGCGCGGCGCCGCGCTCCAGTGCGTGCAACGCCGCGATCGCCACGCTCCCAAAGAGGCAGAACCCCATTCCCTGGGCGCGCAACGCGTGATGACCGGGCGGACGCACGGCGCAGAAGCTCCGCAGGTTGCGTCCGTCGAGCGCGCGCTCGGTCGCCTCGAGCACGGAGCCGGCTGCCGCGCGCGCCGCGTCCCACGACCCACTCGACACCACCGTGTCCGCGTCGAGTCTCCCACCGCCCGCCGCCGCAAGCGCGCGGACCTGTTCGATGTACGCGGCGGCGTGTCCGAGCGCGAGTTCGTGCTCGGTGGCGTGCCGGCCCTCCAAGTGCTCCAAGCCAAGGAACAACTCCGGATGATTCCGGAGCGCACGCGTGATGGCCCGGATGCGCCCGACGTGCTCGGGATGTCCCCAGCCGTTGTCGTGGGTGCCGATATCGCTGTGCGAGATGAAGGCGAGAGTCATTGAGATGCGGGCCTCAGCGGAATCCGCGGCTCCGCCGCGAGAGCCATTCGGCGAGCAAGAGGGTGAGAATAGCGATCGCGAGCCAGGGCGGCAGGCGCTTGGGCTCCGGCAGCGGCGGGCGACCCTCGGCCGCGTCACCGAGGGCGTGCACGAGCGCGGCCCGCGGCACTTCGTCCACCGCCGTGCTCGCCACGCGCGGTGTCATCGAAGCCGCCGCCGCGAGTCCCGTCACTCGTGACCAGAACTCGCGATGCTCCTCGACCGCGCGCCCCTCACCTTCCATCCGCCAGCGCCACGTGTCCGCGTAGCCAACCTGGATCACCCGCCCTGCGGCGACCCGGCGCGCGACGATCGCGGGCAACGCCTCACGCTGCTCGAGCACGATCGCGTCACGCGCCCGGGCACCGAGTACGTGCAGCGGCAGCGCGTGCGTCGGCTCGTGGCCCTCAAAGCTGCGCGTCTCCGGCGGCTCCAGCCGCGTGACGCGAGCGGGGAGCAGGGCGCCAAGCGCCCCAGACGCGGCCGTCGTCGCGGAGCCGCCAAGTACGAGGCCGCCTCCCGCGCGTACGAACCGCGCGAGCGCGTCGGCGGACTCGGCGGCCGACAGTGAGTCGAGCGCGACCACGACGGAGTGGCGCGCCACGCTGAGCGTCGTGTTGCCCTGCTCCACATCACGGCCACGACCGAGCGTGATGCGCGCGTCCACATCCCACCCCGCATCCTCGAGGGCCGCGACGACGAAGCGCGACTCCCAGCCGGCCCGCGCGAGGACGAGAACGCGACGCACCCGAGTGGAGGCGCGTGGCTCCGTGCTCGCGCGCGTCCTGCCCTGCTCCACCACCAGTGCACCGCGCGTGGGCTCGGTGGTGAGCGTCCCGGTGCTCGTGAGTGAATCGATCGGGCCCAGCGAGTCGCGCAGCAGCAGGCCGGCTGAGCCGACGGCAGCCACGCGCCAGCGCTCACGCGGTTCGTGCGTGGGTTCGGCGACCGCGGCGAGCGCCGTGACCTCGCCCCGCCATTCCACCACGCGTCCCGCCCGGCGCAGCGCCGCGAGCGAATCGCGCTGGCGCGGCGGCAGCGCGCCGTCGACGTCCACGGCCACGACGCGGCGCGACGCATCGCCCGCGCGGAACGCCAGCACCAGCGATGCGACGAGCAATGCCACCGCCGTGAGGCGGAGCGCCCACTCGAGCGGGCCGCGCTCAACGCGTGAGGGCATACACGACCAGGTTCACGCCAAACCGGGTGTTGTCCACCGAGAGAAACCGCTTGTTGTCGGGGTGGTAGTTCCACTCGGAGCTGTAGTCCTTGCTGCTGTACAGCACCGCGATGCGGCCATCCTGCAGGACCGCCTGCAGGTGCTTGTGCACGAGGTTGTCGCCCCAGCCATTCAGTTCGTGACTGGTCGTCGGCGGCCCGTCAGGAAACTGAAAGAACGCGCGATAGAGCTCGTGGTCATTCGGCAGGTCGCGCAACGGTCCGACCGCGCGCCCGATCTCCTCGGTCGCGGTACGGTGAAACTCGCCGTCGATGTCGTGGTTGTGGTCGTCCACGAAGAGCAGCCCACCGCGGCGGCAGTACTCGCGCAGCGTGCCGCGTTCCGCATCGCTGAACCGGACCGGCAGGTGCCCGGTCAGATAAACCAACGGATAGCGAAACAGGTCGCGCGAGCCGAGCGGCACGACGACGCCCGTCGGCGCGACGTCGATGGTGGTGTACCGCGCGATAGAGTCAATGAGGTTGGGAGCGACCATCGGCGCGCTGTCCCAGTCGCCGGAGTCGTACTGCGCGGTGGCCCAGACGAAGGGGGTCATCACTGCCCCCACGCAGTGAGGGGCGCGCGGCGCGGCGGATCCTGCACCAGCAGCCGGCGCGCCGCGACCAACGCGGCGGTGACGTCGCCGCCCTGCCGCAGTCGCGCCGCGGCGGCGTCAAGCGCCAGGGCCGCCCCGCGCTCCTCCGCGGGGAGCGTGACACGAATGAGCAACAACGAGTCGGCGGCCGCCCCGGCATCCGCGACCACGAGACCGAGCGCACGGTCAAAGCGCCGGAGCCGCTCAGCGCGCGCGGGATCCGCACTCGCACGCGGCGCGCGGGCCTGCGGACGCCCTTCGTCCTTGCCGGCGAGCCGAACGCGCTGCAGGTCAATCACCACGCTCGGCGGACGACCGCGGAGATAGATGCGCTCGGCGGCGCGCGCGCGCTGGAGCGCGGCAATGGCGCGTTCCATCCACGGAATCGCGGCCTCGGGGCGTCCCGTCTCGAGTTCCTCCGAGGCCCGCCACGTATGGTTGTAGGCCTCGAGCAACGGACGGTTGATCGCCACGATCGGCGTCTCGTCCCCGTGGTTGTCGAGATTGCGCGTTGGGTCCACATTCGCCGCGCGCTCCGCAGCGGCGAGAATCGCATCGGGATTGACCACGCCCTCGGGCGCGTGCTGGTGTCCGTCGCCGGCGAAGTGCTCGTGCTCGCCGCTGGCGTCCTCGCCGAGCCGCAGGAACACGACTTCCCCGACCTTCTTGCGCAGCTTCGTCTGGTCCACGGCGATGCGCCGCGCGTCGCGCGTGCGCACCACGTCCGTCGGCCGTGGGCGTCGTGCGACGAGCTCCTGCGTCTGCATCAGGATCATTCGCTGTGAGAGCGCATCCTTCTCCGGCTCACTCGGCGGCGCGGGATCCACGGCCACGCTGTCGTACTCATCGGCGCGCGCGATGCGAATCGTGCGCGTCTCGGACGCACCGCGACCGGCGCCGGTGACGTCGTTGCGGTCCCGAGCCACCGCACGCAGGTGTACGAAGTCGCCCGGTTTGAGTCCCAGCGAGTCGAGCGACACTTGGCCATCGATGCTTCCCGTCCGCGCGCCTTCGTCGAATCGCCGGGCAGCAACGCTGAGCGTGCGGAAGGTGTAGAGCTCGCCCGCCCCGGCACTCAGGATCAGCTCGAACGCCGCATCGGCGAGCCCGAGATCATCGCGCAGCGTCGCGCGCAGGGCGAGCACGCCGCGCGCCTCGCGGAGCACTGTATCGCGCGCGGGCTGCACCAGCTCGACTTGCGGCACCGAGTCGCTGATGGGTTCGAGCACGAGCACGCGCTCGCGCGCCCCGGCGCGCAGTCGCACGGCTTCGGCGCGCGCCGGTACCGGCAGCGCGATGCGCCAGCGGCCCTGGGTGCTCAGCGCGGCATCTTCGACGCCGTCGCGCCACGCGGTGACGCCGCTGCCCCGCCCCTCAACGACCACACGACTCCCGACCAGCGCCGCCACCGTGGCCGGGTCGTCGTACGCCGTGCTCGCGAGGCCGGAGTACGCGGGCGGCTGCACGCGGACCACGATCGTCGCGAGTGCGTCGGTCGCGTCGGCGCCGAGGCGCGGTCGCGCGAGTGCATCGCCGGCACTGGGGCGGACTACGCGGCCGACGGCACCGTCGGGCAGGACCAGGATGAGAAGCAATAGCAGCGCCACCGCCAAGGCGGGCCGCCCCAGCGTGGCGCGCGCCGTGCCGGCCACGGTGCGCTCGAGCGGAGCCGCCCGCACCACGTCGCCCAGGGCCACGGGTGACGTGCCGCCGAGCGCGAGATCCGTCACCAACGCGTAGCGCAGCGATGGGATGCGCCGCTCGAACCACAGCGCAACCGCTTCCTCACTTGCGACGAGCGTGGCGCGCACCGGACCGACGAGATGAAACCCGAGCACCGCAACAGCAACCAGCGCCGGCGCAATCACAAGCTGCGCTCGCACGCCGAGCGAGAGACCGACCACCGCATCGAGTGCGAGCATCGCCGCAATGGAGATCAGCGCACCCAGCAGCGTCCACACCACAGCGCGCGCGACGGCCAAGCCGAGCAGACGCCGGCGAGCTGCGCGAATCCTGGCGCGCGCGCTCACGCTGTCTCCGGCATCCGCGTCGCGCGCCGCGCCACTTGCTCAGTCGCGAGCAACAGGAGCGCAGCGAGGAGCAGCCACGGTGTCCACGGCGAGCTCTCGCGCTGCCGCGTGGCGAGTGCGGGGCCCGACGCCAGCGCGGCAGGGCCCGGCAGCCAGGCGAGTGCGCTGTCGTCTGGCGCATACGCAGCGGCGCGCGTCCCGCCGCAGGGCGCGAGCATCGCCGCGAGGAACTGCGCGAACGGCGCGCGCAGCGTCACGTCGCCCGCGCGGGGCAGTCCGACGCCAACCCAGCGCTCGCAGCCGCCGGCATACGCGATCTCCGTGGCGGCCGGCGCACCGTCGCGCCAACGGGCACTCACGCGGCCCTCGGGGATCGTGAGCCGCGCCAGCGGAGCCACGAGGGCGCGCGGCGGCCCATCGAGCGCGCTCACGCCATCAGCCGCCGTCGACGCGCCAGCCGGCGTATTCGGCCAGCGCACGAGCACCGCGCCGCGCGCTTCGCGCACCCACGCGGCATCGGCGGGGCGCGGGTCCGCGCGCGCGAGCCGCACCGCGTGCGCCCCACGCGACCGCGGCAGCGCCGCGAGGGCCGGCGCGAGCGGATCGTCGGGCAACACATCCGAAGCGCCGAGCGGCGGTGCCGTAGCCGTGTCCGGTTCGATCACGAGCGGCTCATAGCGCAGTCGACCCGGCCAGGCGTCACGCAGCGACCGCGTCGCGGCGTCCAAGACGTCCGGTCCGACTGCTCCGAGGAGCACGAGTTCAACCGAGTCCGCCCCGCGGGCGATTCGTGTGCCGGCCTCCCGCGCCACCACGAGCGCGGGCGAGAGCAGCGCGCGGCGCAGCGTGGGGCGCGCGAGGGAGTCGAGCTGCGCCGTGCCGAGTTCGCGGGCGGCGGTGTCGTACACGACGAGCGCGTCACCCTCATCGAGCAGGCCGCGGGCACGGGCCCGTGCCGCCTCGGGATCCGCGAGCGCCGCCGTCCATTCCAGCGCCACAACACGGCGCACCCGCTTGCCCGGCGCGTCGGGAATCGGCTGCGCAAACGCGGCCGCGACGGCCAACACCGCGAGCACGCGGAGCGCGAGCAGCAGCAGGTCCGTCGGTCGCGACGTACGCGCCACGGCCCGCACATCACCCTCGGGCACGAAGCGCGCGGTGGGAAACGCGAGCGCGGGTGGCCGTCGCGTGGTGAGAAGGTGCAGCGCCACCACGCCAATCGCGGCGCCAATACCGACCAGCATCAGCCACGGGGTCACGAAGCTCATCGCCGCTCGCGCTCGCTCGGGCGCGCCACGCGGCGCACGACCGTTTCTACCGCGGCATCGCTCACCACTTCGTGCACCACAACGCCGTCCGCTCTCAGCGTCGCCGCCACGTCCGCACGGAACGCATCGAAGCGCTCGCGATAGCCGTCTCGCGTGGCAGTCACCAGCGGTCGCTGCAGCCGCGGGTCGCGCGGATCGGTCGCCAGGATGCCCGTCGCCGCCGGCTCGAGCTCCTCGCGCGCGACCACGTGCATCACGTACGCCTCCCCACCGCGCACCACGTGCTCCGCGAGCGCCGTGCGCAGCGCCGCGAAGTCACCCAGACAGTCGGAAATCACCACGCATCGCGCCGCACTCGCGGCCACGAGCGGCGCGAGTGTCGGTGAACCCGCCGGCGTGGCCGCGTCGAGCGACTGCGCAATCTCGGCGAGCACGCCGCGCCGCGTGCGCGGCTCGAGCCGACGAACCGTGAGTCCCGCGGCCACCGCGAGGCCGACGGGATCACCGCTTGTGTGCGCAACGGCGGCAAGCCCCACGGCCAGCCGCTTGGCGAGCATCCACTTGCTCGCGTCGCCGCGCGGAAAGTCCATCGACGCGGCGCCATCCACGATGATCGTGGTGCCCAGCGTCGCGTGGTCCGGTGCCAGCCGGATGAAGGCGCGATCGCTGCGCGCCAGCAGCTTCCAGTCGAGTCGCCGCGGGTCATCACCCTGGCGATACGGGCGGTACTCCGCGAACTCCGGCGCGGCGCCGCGCGAACGCGCCTGATGCGCGCCGGGAGCTGCAGCCGGGACCGGGCGGCGTGCCGGCCACCGCACGCCGCGCACCGCGTCGAGGAGCGCGCCGTACGGACCGACCGCCATCGTCAGATTCCGGTGAGCCCGCGCGGTTCGGGCACGCGCGCGAGCAGGTCCTCGACAATCCGCTCCGCGTCCACGCCTTCCGCCTCGGCCGCGAAGTTCGGGAGCACCCGATGCCGCAGCACGGGCCGCGCCACGCGTCGGATGTCCTCGGGGCTGACCGCGTAGCGTCCGGCGAGGAGCGCCGCCGCCTTGGCGCCGAGAATGAGCGCCTGCCCCGCGCGCGGCCCGGCGCCCCAGCGCACGTATTGGTCCACCAGCGCCGTCGCGTCACCACTCTTGGGCCGCGTCGCGCGCGCCAACGACGCAGCGTAGCGCAGCGCCGGGTCCGCCGCCGGGATCTCGCGCGTCAGGCGCTGCAGATCGCGCACCTGGGTGGCATCGAGAATGGGCGAAAGCGGGTCGTCGGCAACACCCGTGGTGGCGCGCAGGATCGCGACCTCTTCATCCGCGCCGGGATACCCGATACGAATGTCGAAGAGAAAGCGGTCGAGCTGCGCCTCGGGCAACGGGTACGTGCCTTCCTGCTCAATCGGATTCTGCGTGGCCAGCACGAAGAACGGTTCGGGCAGGGGCATCGTGCTGCCCGCCGCGGTCACGCGGTGCTCTTGCATCGCTTCGAGCAGCGCGGCCTGCGTGCGCGGCGGCGCGCGATTGATTTCGTCAGCGAGCACGATGTTGGCGAACACTGGGCCGCGCACGAAGCGGAACGCGCGGTGTCCCGTCTGCGAGTCCTCCTCGAGGATCTCAGTGCCGGTGATGTCGCTGGGCACGAGGTCCGGCGTGAACTGGATCCGCCGGAAGTCGAGCGTCATCGCCTCGGCCACCGAGCGGATCATCAGCGTCTTGGCTAGGCCGGGCACGCCGACCAAGAGCGCGTGCCCGCCCGCCACGAGCGCCATCAATA
Organism: uncultured Gemmatimonas sp.; assembly: GCA_964414995.1. Classification (GTDB taxonomy): domain Bacteria; phylum Gemmatimonadota; class Gemmatimonadetes; order Gemmatimonadales; family Gemmatimonadaceae; genus Pseudogemmatithrix. The sequence continues at coordinate 12,178 of CAYPYY010000029.1, read as the reverse complement.
TCTCGTCGAGTACCTCGTGCTGCCCGACAATGCGTCGCCCGACCTCAGCGCGCAGACGCGCCGCGGCCGCGAGCAGCTCCTCGCGGTCACTCGTGCGCGGGGCCGTCGCGGCGGTGTTCAGCGGACCGGCCGCCGCCCGCGGTAGGTCAAGAGGAACGTCGAGCCATCGCGGGCACCCGCCACGGTGAGCGGCGCGCCGAGGTCACGCACCTCTCGGCCGTGCAGCTTGAGCACGTAGTCCTCGACCGGATGGTGGTGCTGACCGAAGGCCTCGAAGGCGAGGGCGATGAGCGCACTCGCCGAGGCATCGGGCGCGCAACGCACCGCGATGGCGTCCCACACCTCCGGCATCTGCACGCGCACGGTGAACGCGCCCGCTGCGTCGCCGCCGAGGACGTGCAGACCCGGGCGTGCTCGGAGGCCGTTCAGGACGGCGCTCACGCGACCGTCCCCGCGACGGCTTCCGCCGCCGGCGGCAGCGACGCGAGGAACTGCGCGACCTGCGCGTCGAACATATACGAGGAGGCGCTTACCGACGTCGCACCCGACTCTTCCGTCGCGGCGATGACGATTTCCTCGCCACCCTGCCCGCGCAGGCTCATCCAGTTCGGACCCTGCTTCTCGAGGAAGGCGGCGTAGATGCCCGAGCGACGGGCAAAGAACTCGCGCGCCGAATCAAGGACGTCGGCGGCGGCGAGGGACGTGCGCTGATGCTGCAGGGTGCGACCTGACTGCTGGTGACGCGTCACGTGGGGGGATCTCCTCAGTGGGACAGGTAGCGATGAGACACCCGAAATCTATCCGGCGGTTGCTCCGGTGTCGTCCTCTCCCAAACGCACGAGGGGCGCCTGGCGTTCATCGGCCAAGACAGCCTCGAGCCGGCGCAGTTGGGCGCGCATCTCGTGTCGTTCCGCCACGACGGCGAGCAGGTCGGCCACGGCCCGCATCAGCGTGCGTTGGCGGGCGCTCGGGCCGGCCGCATCTCGGAAGTAGAACGTCGCCACGCCGCGTACGCTGCCGGCGGCCTCCATCGGGACCGCGACCAGGGCGCGGAAGCCCAGCTCCGTCGCCACCTCCTGCCAGTCCTCGAGGGTCGCGTCCTCGAACAGGTCCGCGACGACGATCATTCGGCGCTCGCTCGCGGCCTCGCCGCTGGGCCCAAAACCGACGCGCACGCGCATCTCGCCCAACCAGGGGCGATGCCGATCGGGCCAGCCGTAGGCGGCCGCCAGCGGCATCAGCTCCGCGCCGCCCTGCAGCACGAACACGGCGCCCAGCGTGGCGTCGAGCGCGGGACAGGCCGCGTCGAGCGCAAACTGGTACGCCTCCGCCGCCTCGTCCGCGCGCGGGATGGCGTGCGCAATCTTGCTGATCAACGCGAGCGCGTCCGCGTCGTCACTCGACGCCGCGCCTGGCTCCGGCAGCTGCCAGCGATTACGCCGCGTACAGCCTCGCGGCCAACGCGTCCCGCAGCCGCGCGGTGATCGGACCGACCTGCCCGTCACCGATCGGACGCTCGTCGAGGGTGACAATCGGCGTCACATCGGTGGTGGTGCCGCACACGAACAGTTCGGCAACCATCGGCAGCTCGCGCAGTGTGAAGGGGCGTTCCTCGCAGCGGATGCCGAGCTCGCGCACCAGTTGCATCAACACGTGGCGCGTGATGCCGGGAAGGATGTAGTTCGAGAGTGGCGCCGTGCGCAGCACGCCGTCGATCACCGCAAAGCAGTTCGTTGCGGCGCCCTCGGTGATCATTCCATCGCGGTGGAGGATCGCCTCGTACGCGCCGGCCTCGGCCGCGGCCTGCCGCGCGAGCACGGGCCCCAGCAGGTTCACCGTCTTGAGGTCGCAGCGCGCCCAGCGCTGGTCGGGATACGTGATGGCCTTGCCACCCTTCGTGCGCAGGTCGGCGTTGACCTTGAATGCGCCGGCCGACGCGTACACGGTCGTCGGCGTGCTTGCGGGCGGAAAGTGGTGCGTGCGCGTCGCCGCGCCGCGGGTCACCTGCAGGTACACGGTCGCCTCGCCCGCGGCGAGACCATTGTCCGCGACCAGTCGCTCGCAGACCGCGCGCAGCGTCGCGCTGTCGGCTCCGTGAGCGCTGATGCGCAGGCCCGCGAGTCCGTTCGCCAGCCGCACCGCGTGCTCGTCCCACGCGAAGATGCGCCCGCCGATGACACGCACGACCTCGTAGACGCCGTCGCCAAAGATGAAGCCGCGGTCGTCCGCGGGAATCAGCGCCTCGGCCTTCGGCACGAAGCGGCCATTCAGATACACGATGCTCATTGGCTCAACATCCGTTCAACGTGGGCGATCACCGGGGCGAAGGAGAGTGGGCGGCCCGCGACCCGGCGCGCCTGCTCATCCGCGAGTTCCGTCTGTCCGTGCGCAAACAGCTCCTCGACGATCCACGGACCCGCGCGCGGGTTGCGCCACCAGTCGGCGTCAAAGCGTTCCCGCAGCGAGTGGTCCAGCAGCGCCTGCAGCTGCCACGCACGCAGGTACCGTGCGGCGTAGAAGCGCGCATCCACGTCCACGAAGGCATCGGCGGGTTGGTAGCGAAAGCCCGTCGCGCCCGTGAGCGTCTCCACATAGAGATCCGGCAGGGCGCTCCAGCTGACGGTGCCCGAGTGCAGCGCAATCTCATAGATCAGCTTGGCGCAGTAGCGTCGCACGAACTGTAGTTCCTCGAATGCCGCGGCCACGAGGAACTCGCTCACGCGCTCCTTGCCGAGCCCGGAGTAGCGGAGCAGCCAGCCGCGATCCTTGAGCCGGTGATCGAAGAGCATTGCGTAGCCCTCGGTCACCGAGTTGTCGCCAAGCCAGCGGAACTCAAACGGCAGCGTGCGCCGCATATTCGCGAAGTGCAGCGCGTGGCCCAGCTCGTGCAGCAGCGTCATCCAGTCGCTCTGGCCGCCGTGCGGACGCAGCACGAGATGCACCACGTCGGGAATACGCACCGGCGCGCAGAACGCGCGCGGCCGCTTCCCTTCCCGCTCACCGGTATCGTAGCGCACGCGCCCCTCGGCGTCCGGCGAGATGCCCATCTCCGTCACCTGCCGGCGCACCTCGCGCTCCATCGCCTCGGCGGTGAAGTGCGGGTCAAACTCCGGAAAGCGCATCAGCGCGGCGACGTCGGCGCGCGTGGCGTCGGCGGGCGTGAGACCGAGGTTCTTCTTGAGGAAGCGCGGCAGCAGGTCGTCCCACACCGCCTGTGTGTCGCGCAGGAAGGCCTCGCACTCGGCCCGGAGCCCGTCGAGCGCAATGCCGCTCAGCGACTCCCACGTCGCGTTGTAGGATGCGGCAACGCCCAGCGAGGCCACGATCTCGTGCTCGCGCTGCAACTTCTCTTGCTTGAGCGGTGCGAGCTCCGCGAGCACGAGCGCCGCGCGGGCGTGGTCGAGTGCGTGACGTTCGGCCGCGTCGCGCGTGTTGCCGAGCGTAATCGGCACCTTCTGGTACGGCATCTCGCTGCCGTCGCTCGTGCGCACGACCGCGCTGTTCTCCCAGGCGATCTCGCGTTCGTCGAGGGCGGCAAGCTCGCGACCGACGCGGGACTCAATCAGCCAGTCCACGAGCATTCGCGAGGAACGCAGTGCGGCCGCCGGATCCGCGACGCTCAGCGGATCGCGGCTGACCGGCTGCTGGGCGACCGCCGACCGATACAGCTCGAGCGCCTCGGCGAACGCCTTGTCGCCATAGGCAGCGGCGTGCGCGGCGTAGATGGGCTGAAGCTGCGGATCCGCCTTGAGCCCCGCGTACGCGGCGTGGTACTCGGTCGAGATCGCCTCGAGGAATGCCTCGCCGCGCGCACGCAGCGTGGCGAGGGACTGCTCGTGCGACATCGCGCGCCCTCCTACCCGACGAGCCGCGCTTCCGCGCGCGAATGATCCCGCTCGAGGTACTCGGCGATCACCGGCACCACGCGCTCCGCGCCCACGCGGATCTGGCCCATATCGTCGCGGAAGCGGATCGTCACGTCGTTGTTTGCCGTGGAATCGCCGTCGATGGTGATGCCGAACGGCGTGCCCGCCTCGTCCTGTCGCCGATAGCGACGCCCGATCGCGCCCGCCTCGTCGTAGAAGACGTTGAACTTCTTGCGCAGCGCCGCCGCGATCCGCTCCGCCATCTCCGGCTGTCCGTCCTTCTTGGTGAGCGGAAACACGCCCGCCTTGATGGGCGCGAGCGCCGGGTGGAAGCCGAGCACCGTGCGCCCTTCCTGCTCGCCCGGGACCGCCTCCTCGCGCAGCGCGTTCACGAGGATGGCCAGCGTCACGCGATCCGCTCCGACGGACGTCTCGATCACGTACGGCACGTAGCGCTTGTTGTTGGCCTGGTCCACGTACTCGAGCTTCTTCGACGAGAACTGCTGGTGCTGCGTGAGGTCGAAGTCGCTGCGGTTGTGCACGCCCTCGATCTCTTGGAAACCCAGTGAGCCGCCGAAATCGAAGTTGATGTCAAAGGCTGCGCGCGCGTAGTGCGCGAGCTCCTTGTCGGTGTGCTGATGAAACTCGAGGCGATCGCGCTCGAGGCCAAGGCCGAGGTGCCAGTCCAGGCGCGCCTGCTTCCAGCGCTCGAACCACTCCATATCGGTGCCCGGCTCGACGAAGAACTGCATCTCCATCTGCTCGAACTCACGCGTGCGGAACGTGAAGTTCCCCGGCGTGATCTCGTTGCGGAACGCCTTGCCGATCTGCGCAATCCCGAACGGGACCTTCTGACGCGTCGCCTGCTGCACGTTCAGGAAGTTCACGAAGATGCCCTGCGCGGTTTCCGGGCGCAGATAGACGACGGCGGCCGAGTCCTCGACAGGCCCCATAAACGTCTTGAACATCAGGTTGAACTGGCGCGGCTCGGTGAGCTGGCAGTCGGTGTGCTCCCCAGGCTTCTTGGACGGCTTTCGCGGGCACTGGGCGTCGGCGAGCTTGTCGGCGCGGAAGCGCGCCTTGCAGGCCTTGCAGTCGACGAGCGGGTCGGAGAAGCCCGACACGTGGCCGGACGCCTCCCACACGCGGGGATGCATCAGGATCGAGGCGTCGAGTCCCTCCACGTCGTCGCGCTCGCGGACCATCGCGTTCCACCAGCGTTGCTTGACGTTGTTCTTGAGTTCGACGCCAAGCGGGCCGTAGTCCCAGACGGAGCCGGTGCCGCCGTAGATCTCAGAGGACTGAAAGATGAAGCCGCGGCGCTTGGCGAGGCTGACGAGGGTTTCGAGGACGTCGGGGCGAGGCATCCGCGGAATTTACCTGCGGCGCGCGCTCACCGAAACCGAACCAGCACCGCCGAGCCCTGCAGGCGCCGCGTCTGCGGCTTTACGGTCTGCGGCCACTCCCACACCCGCGGACCAGCCGCCGTCAGCTCGTCCGGCGGCCGACCCACGATCGGTGCCTGCAATGTACCGGGGACGACGATGCTCCCCCGCCGCCGCAGCCCCTCCATCGCCTCCGCCCCGAGCTCCATCACGTCGTTGCCATCACCCCAGACGGGCTTCCCCACCGTCCAGGTGGTCGCCGAGAAGACGAACTCGACCGACTCCTCCGCATCCGACAGGATCGCCACGTACCCTGAATCCACCAGCTCGCGTGGTGGCAGGATGGTGAACTGCGAGGTCTGCACCGCCGTGCGCACCGGCGTCGGCAAGTGCCCGACGCGCACCACCTGCTCGTCGCCCTTGGCCCACGTGGGCGCCGCACCGACGACGTAGAACGCGTTACCGAGGGTGGTCGTGAAGTCGTACGTAACCACGAAGCGCAGCGAATCCGTGCGCCGCGCCGTGTACAACCGCGTGGCACTCACGTCCTCACCGTTGATGACCACGCGCGTCACCCGGAAGTGATCGCGCGCGAGTCCCACCGTGGCGCCCTGCACACGCACGCGCACCGGACGCACCCACCACGGCCCGCTCAGCGTGACCTCCAACGGACTGTCGTCCGGAGCGGCCTGCCGCCCGCGCATCTCGAGCCGCTCGAACTGCGCCTTGCCGCGCACCGACGTCACGACCGTGTCGCCGCGCAGATCCACCGCGTCCGAGCTGATGCGCACAGGCACCCGCAGCGGCAGTTGCTGCCCAAACCCGTTCGTCACCAGCGCGCTTGGCTGCGCCAACAGCGCGGCGTGCGCGTAGTCTGGGTGCATCCACTGTCCGATGGGGTCCGCCTCGAGCACGAGGCGCGGCTGCAGCATCCAGCCCAGCCAGAGCAGCGCCAGGCCCAGCGTCGCCGCCGCCGCACCTGCGAGGACGCGTCCCGCGTCACCCAGCGATGCAAGTACTCCCAAGTCCCGCCGCAGCACCGCTGTCCACTCCGGGCGGCCCGCCGCCTTCGCAATCAGCCCCGGCAACGCGCGCGGCGACACGCCGAGCCGCCGATACACTCGCGGCGCGGCCACTCGCACAACCAGCCGCCGCGCCGCGTCCCACGTCGGCCGATGCCCCGACAACAGCGCCAGCGCCGTGACCACCTCGACGCTCACGCGCGACTCGTGGCTCCAGTGCTCGATGAGCGCCCGCAGCACGAGCGCCGGATCGTAGGTAAACGAGGGCAACTCGCGCATCGCGTCGCGAATGCTGTCGTGCGCCAACGACCACGAGACATCGAGCGCGCGGACGAGCCCCCGGGCCTCCAACTCGCCGAGCGCGGTGCGCACGTCCGGCTCCGTCACCGGATCCGGTAGCAACGCCGCCACACCCACCAAGTCGCGCTCCGCGATCGGACGGTTCCAGAGCGCGAGCACGCTCAGGACACGGCCCGCCGCGCCGCTCGCCGACTCAAGCGCCGCGGTCGGCGAGACCGCGCGCACGAGATGCACGTCGAGCGCCGCGGGGTCGTCGGTTTCCCATCCGCTGTCCCCGTGCCGAAGCAGTCCGGCACCCACTGCGCTGCGAATGGCCGCGATTACCAACTGTGGCACGCCACGCGCGGTTTCAGACAGCCGGCGCAACACGACGGCCTCCAGTGCCGCGTCCCCAAACGGCGCGACGGCCGTGAACAGCGCGCGGATGTCCGCATCCGAGAGCGGTGCGAGCTGCAACGACGCGTCGGCGTCACTGGGTTCCGCCGCCAGCACCGGCCGCGCCGCCCACACCTCCACCAAGCGCACGCCGTCCGCGCGCCGAGCCGCCGCCAGCACCGACCGCGACGACTCATCCGCCAGATGGATGTCGTCAAGCAAGAGCACGAGCAGGCGCCGCACGGACACCGTCGACAGCAGTTCGGCGTACGCCCAGCGAATGGCAAGAAGATCCGGCGCGGCACTCGGCTCGGCGTTCCGCACCGCCGGGTAGACGCCGCTCAGATGCGGAAACGCCGCCGCGAGCGTCGTCGCCGCGCGTTCCGAGACGCCGAGCGCGCCGGGCAAGTCCGCCAGCGCCGCCACCACGTCGGCAAGCGCGGAGAGCGGCACGTCCCGCATCCCCTCGAGACAGCGCACGCGCACGACGCGCACCCCACGCAAGCGCACGCGCGCCTCGAACTCTTCCAGCAGACGCGTCTTCCCCAATCCGCCCGCGCCGCGCAGCAGCACGCGGCGCACCCCTCCCTCGCGCACCTGCTCCGCGGCGGCGAGCAAGGCCGAAAGTTCCGCGTCACGTCCCACCATCGCGCGCCCGATGGACTGCGCGCTGCGCGTGCGCTCAGGCTCCACCGGCACGAGCAGCTTGGCCTGCGCCGCGATCCGCTGCCGGAGTGGCGGTGGCAATTCCAGGTCGGCGGCGGCGAGGAAGCCTTGGTGCCGCGCGAGCAACTCGCGGGCCTCGTGCATCTCGCCCGCCGCGACCAGCGCATCGTATGCGGCCGCGATGGCGTCGCTGTGCTCGGGCGCCGCCGCAACCAGCGCGCGCGCAATGCGTGCGGCGTCGGCGAGCGCCCCGCGCTTCAGGCGCTCCTCAAGACACCGCGATACCGCGTCGACATAGCTCTGCTCGAGGCGCGTGCGCTCCACGGCCAGCCAGCGCGCCGCAGCCTCAGCGCCCCCGACGTCGAGACGCGCACAGAAGGGCCCAGCGTACAGCGCGAGCGCCGCTTCGAACTGCCCGTCGCGCAGCGCCGTCTCGAACTCCACGAAATCCGCCGCCACGCCACGCGGTTCAAAGCGCACCTGCTCGCGGTCGGCCTCGAGACGATCCTCACCGACAAGGCCCCGCAAGACATACAGCGCCTGCCGCAGTGAACCACGCGCGTTCTCGGGCGACTCGTCGCCCCACAAAAGGTCCGCAAGCTGCTCGCGCGGATGCGGCCGGCCGCGCACGGCAGCTAAATAGATCAGCAGCGCGAGTACTTTGCCGTTGCCTAGTACGCGCTCGGCGCGACCGTCGGGATGTGTGCGCGAGAGCCCCGGCGCTCCGAACGTCAGGAGTCGAAACCCGGGGCCGGGCTCAGGTGACTCTGCGACCGAGTTGGTACGCGGGGCGGCAGACACGCCGAAAAGATGACACGAAACCGCCTAGGGCGTCATCCCACTGGCAGAAAAAAGCCCAATCGGACGTTTAGCGTTAATCGGCGTCCACTCCGCCGCCGGCGACCTGCTAGAGCCCGATAATCTGGTCGCGCCGCGTTCCCACGCTCACGTACTGCGCGCGGCACTCCACCAGCTCGACCAGCCGATCGAGGTATGTCCGGGCCGCCTTCGGGAGATCCGCCAGAGAGCGCGCCGCCGTGGTCGGCTGCTTCCAACCCGCGAACCACTCATAGACCGGCTCAACCTGCTCCAGCTCGGCCAGGTCGCCGGGGAACTCCGTGACCACCTCGCCACCGATCCGATAGCCCGTGCACAGCGCAATGCGGTCGAAGGAATCGAGCACGTCGAGCTTGGTGATCGCGAGCCCCGTGAGCCCGTTCACGCGAACGGCGTACCGCACGACGACCGCGTCGAACCATCCGCAGCGCCGCGGGCGCCCCGTGGTGGCGCCGAACTCGTTGCCGATCCGCCGCAGCTCTTCGCCCGTCGCATCGGTGAGTTCTGTCGGCATCGGGCCGCCACCCACGCGTGTCGTGTACGCCTTCACGACGCCGATCGCAGCGTCGATGGTGCGGGGGCCGATCCCGACGCCGATCGCGGCGCCGCCCGCCGTCGTCGACGACGACGTCACAAACGGATAGGTGCCGTGGTCCACGTCGAGTAGCGAGCCCTGCGCACCCTCGAGGAGGACCGCCGCCCCCTGCTTCTGGGCGCGGTGCACGGCGAGTCCCACATCTTCGGCGATCGACAGGAGTCGCGGGGCGATCTTCTCGAGCGCGGCAAGGGTGAACGCCGCGTCCGCGCGCTTCGCCGAGCCGAAGCCCGAGAGAATGTGGTTCGCGTGGTCGGTGCCGCGGTCAACCAGGGCCTTCAGGCGCGCCGGGTTGCGCAGGTCCAGCACCCGCACGCCGCGCCGCGCCACCTTGTCCTCGTACGCAGGGCCGATGCCGCGCCCCGTGGTGCCGATCGCCTTGCTCGCCGCGCTCTCCTTGTCCACGAGCTTGTGGTACGGCATCACGAGGTGCGCGCGGTCGCTCAGATACAGGCGGCCCTCGACATCCACGCCGTTCTTCACGAGCGCGTCCACTTCCTCGAACATACTCTCGGGATCGAGCACCACCCCGTTGCCGATCGCACAGCGCACGCCCGGGTGCAGGATGCCGCTCGGCACCTGGTGCAGCACGGTGGATTCGTCGCCGACGTGCACCGTGTGGCCCGCGTTCGCACCGCCCTGATACCGCACCACCCAGTCCGCCCGCTCCGCCAGCACGTCCACGAGCTTGCCCTTCCCCTCGTCGCCCCACTGGGCGCCGACAATCACGATCGTACGGGTCTGGGCATCAAACATCGCAACGCACTCCGCATCACTGGGAAGGACACAAAAAAACGCCCCGGGCACCCGGGGCGTTGGTGAAATCTAGCCGGAGCGACCCACCGGCGTAATGCCCCGCGCCTACACGAGGCCGACCTCGATGCAACTCGCCGAAACGGGCCGGACGCCCGCGTGATCGGCGACCACCAAGAGAATCGGGCAGTTCCGCATTCCGCCGAGGTCCGCGACCAGCGCTGTCAGCGTGCCGATGGCGTAGCGCGCCGGATCGCTCAGCACGATGACGAGCGGCGCGTTCTCCGCCACCGCCGACATCAGGTCGAGTGTCGCCGAGCGCAGCAACGCGTGGTCCGAGACGTTGCCGCGCACGAGGTTCTCGAGCACCTCACGGTGTTCCGGCGTGATGCCCGCTCCGCCCGGCAGCGGCCAGAGCACCTCGGCCAGTTCACGTTCCAGTGTGAAGCGTGGGTACCCGGGCCCAAGACGGCGCGGCACAACAGCCACGCTCGCGCCGTTCGCCTGGCAGCGCGAGGTGAAGTCGGCGAGGCGCGCGCGCAGCGCCGTCTCCGGGCGACCTGCGGCCCAAACGATTGTCGGAATGCCGTGCGTGGACAGGCGCCAGAGCTGTACGAGCCGCTCCATCGCTGGCGCGCCGGGTGCCCGCGGGCCCGATTGCCGCTCGGGCGCCGACCCGCCGCGACGCGTGGGCGCGGACGACGACATCAGGCGGAGTTCGCCGGCGAGTGCGTTGGTGGCTCCCTGCACCCCGCGCTCTAACTGCCGACGCACACGCGCGCGCCAGTCGTCGAAGGCCGTGCCCACTGGCTTCGCCGTGCGTCCGAAGCGCTCGGCAAGCTCACGGCCCAGCGAGGCGGTGTCCTCGTCGGGGTCGGCGTAATCCAAACGATCGCGCACGTCGACGGACAGCAGGCCCGGCGCGAGCGTGACGCCATCGTTCGTCTCGACGATGCTCGATTCACCGAGCGCGCGGCGGATCCGAAACAGAGCCTGGCGCAGGCTGTTACGCGCCTTGTGCTTCGGGGCGCCCTCCCAGAGCAGGTCGCACAGTACCTGTCGGGGAACGGAGACGCGGACCAGGGCGAGGAAGGCAAGCAGGATGCAGGGCTTTTCACCCACGCCGCTATCGCTGGCGGCAGATCCTGCGCGGCGCCGGAGGGCGAAGCCGTCCAGCGTGACGAGCTCATACGGCTCGCGCTTTTGAGAGGCGGCGGTTGGCATAGCGTGACGGTCACGCTGCGCCGTTAAAAGAGAGTCAAACCGCAGGCGACGGCACACGTCAACAAGACGCGGCGACTCTCTCAGGCTGGCTTCTAACGCAAACCCTAGCCAGTGTCCTGTTTTTTAACAGTACACCGCTGATATCCGCTCATCCCAGTGCCGCGACCACCTCTGCCCGCTCGGCGTCCGTTAGTGGAATCAGCGGCAGGCGGGTCGGGCCGCCAACCTTGCCGACGACATCCAACGCGTGCTTCACGCCGGGGACGCCCAGCTTCGCCACAATCACGTTCGCCATCGGCGCGAGTCGCGCCTGTGCCTCGGCCGCAGCGGCTGTGTCGCCCGCCGGCACAGCCTCGAAGACCTCGAGCGCAAACCCGGCGGCAAAGAGCGAGACCGCGAGGATCCCACCGCGGGCGCCGGCCTCGAGGCCCGCCTGCAGTCCGGACCCGCTCCCGGTGAGGACGCTAAAGCCTGCGTCCTGCGCACGCAGAAACCCCTTGAGCATCTCCAGGACGCCCGAGCTGTCCTTGATGCCAATCACATTGGGGTGCCGAGCGAGTTCCGCCACCAGATCGGCGGACAGCGCGAAGTGCATATACTTCGGGATGTTGTAGAGAATCACCGGCAGCGGCGACTCGTCCGCGACCCGCGTGTAGTGCGCCCGCAGCGCATTCTCCGACATCGCGTTCGAGTAGTAGTGGGGCGCCACCACGAGCACCGCGTTCGCGCCTGCCTCCTTCGCCACCTTCGCGCGCGCCACGGTGAGGCGCGTACTCTCGGCGCCACAGCCGGCAATGACGAGGCGATCCGCAGGCGTCTCGTCGCGGGCGGCGATTAGCAGGCCGCGCCGTTCGTCCTCCGACAACAACGCGGCCTCACCAGTCGACCCCGCCACCACCACGCCCGCGAGTCCGTCCGCGATGTGGGCGCGGACGTTCCGCGAGAATGCGTCGAGGTCCACGTCCTCGGTCCCGGCCTGAAATGGCGTCGTGACCGGCGCAAAGATGCCCCGCAGCTGCATTGGAATTACGAGTGAAGGCTGAACTTGAGGGCCAGATCCGAGGGGCGTGTCGCCGCCGCAAGCGCCACCTTCGCCTCGATCACGCCGTCGCGTACGAGGTCCTCGAGGTGCTGGTCGAACGTCTGCATTCCGTA
>CAYPYY010000028.1:0-27397 GCA_964414995.1 uncultured Gemmatimonas sp. | reverse complement strand
GCCGGAGCTGATCGACGCCGGGATGGTCTACATCGCGCAGCCGCCGCTCTTCTCCATCGCCAAGGGGAAGGAGGTCTACTACGCGTACGACAACGCGGAGCGCGACGCCATCGCGATGCGGATGAGCAACGACGGGAAGGCCAACGTCATCATCCAGCGCTACAAAGGCCTGGGCGAGATGAATCCGGACCAGCTGTGGAAGACCACGATGGACCCGGAGACCCGCACCATCCTCAAGGTCACGATGGACGATGCGTTCCAGGCGAACGAAATCTTCCAGACGTTGATGGGCGACGAGGTCGAGCCGCGGCGCGTGTTCATCGAGACGAACGCGAAGTTCGCGTCGAACCTCGACATCTAGTCGACGCGCGCTCCGCTGACGCGAAGGGGCCCCTCGGACTCGAGGGGCCCCTTCGTCACTCTTGCGCGTGCGTGGGCGACGCTATCGCCACGCGTGCCGCCGCAGCCTCACGACATCGTCCTCGTCCCGCGCGCTCACGTAGAGGTACCGGTCACTCGCCCCCTCGACTCGCTCGCGATTCGAAAGCGTGAACGTCCCCACGAGTCTGGCGCGTCGATCAATCACGAGGTACGACATCGCAGGGTAATCCGCGCTCTTTGTGCGGCGGACCAAGAGCAGGCCCCGAGGACCCGCGAACACCCCCTGCCCCAGCGGAAATGGCGGAATGAACTGCGGGAAGTCCGCGGCGGGCGGTGCCGGCACGCCGGCGGGCGTCGGCTGCGATTGTGCGCCGGCGTTCCGCGCCTCATATGCCCTGCGCTCTCTCGCAGTCACGGCGAGCTTTGGCACCGGAAGCGAGTCGCCGCGCACTCGTCTCCCGTCGGGCAGGAGCCAATCCACGCGAAACGGATCGAGGCGAGCCACTGCAAGTGCCCCATCCGGGAAGAGCACGAAGTCCTCCTCGGCCGGCAGGAGCTGGGTCGGAAACGTCGAGCTGGCGATGACGCGGCCTTCAGCGTTCGTCTGCTGCGTCAGTCGCCGCGGCGCCAGTCGCACAGACGCAACTGTGTCCGCGCGACCGGTGCGCCGTGAGACAAACACGACCGCCCCGCTGTCTCGGTCCGTGCGATACGTTGTGCCGTCCCGCGTTGGCGGGTCGAACCTGCGCACGACCCTGCCCGCCGCATCGGCATAAAGAAAGAATCCCTGCGTCGCGAGGATCGCCGGGTGATCAGGTGGCACGACGTCGACAATGCGGTCGCCGAGAAACATCACCCAGCGCCGCGTGCCGAGGTCCACCATCATGCTCGAGTCGCCGGCCAGCGGCCGCACCATTGCGACCATCGCGTACTCGCCGGGGCCGCGGCCCTTGCGACCGATCTCGCGGGATGTGCCGGTGGCAAAATCCAGTACGAGAAGCTGTTGCTCGCGGCCATCGGTCACGATCACCCTGCCGTCGCTCAGCTCGCGCACCGAGGTGATGAACGTGAACTCGTGCGGATGTACAGCATCCGCAGCAGCCAGAGAAATCGCTGGCACCTGCTGGCCGCCCGCCGGTACCACCAGTCCGGCGCTGCAGATGAGAAGTAGAAGCCTCCGCATCAGCCCTCCAGGGCGGTTCCGGTAGCCAACGAACGCCGCTGTCGGTCTCGAGTCTCGTTCAGTTCCGCTCGCTACCCGTCGATCGGAATCGCGCCGCGCGAAAGCTGGTGGCCAAACCACGCGTGCGCGGCAGCCATCAAGCCAAACACGGCGAACGAAGCCGCCGCCACCGCCAGGTGCAGCGTCGCATCAATGCCACCCGTCGGCACGGGCCGGACGAAGTACACGAACCCCAGCCAGGCGGCCATCGAGCCACCCGCGACTCCCTTCGCCCCGAGGGCGGCCAGCTTCTCGAAGTTTTCCATAGGTGGCTTAACTTGCACCCGCGAAGGTCAGTTCCTCCACCCCCCGGGCGGTGACCCGGTGCGAGACCAGCGGCCGCGGCGCCGGCGGCTCGTCTCCGACTCTGAACGCCTCGCTAACCATCGCCGCCGCGGCCTCACGGCTCGCTTCGCTGCGCGCGTGGATCGTCGCGAGGCGCGTGCCCGCCTCGACCGCCGCGCCAGGCCGAGAGTGGACCAGCACGCCCACGGCCGGATCCACGCTGTCGCTCACCTGCGTGCGCCCGCCGCCCAACGCGATGATTGCACGCCCGATCGCGCGCGGTTCGACGCGTTGCACGATGCCCGCACGCTCGGCGCGGAACTCCCACTGAATCGGCGCCTGCGCGAGCACCGCGCGCGGATCATCCACCACCCGCGCGTCGCCACCCTGCGCGACCACGATCTCGCGAAACTTCTCCAGCGCGGCACCCGAGGCCAGCGCCGCCTCCAACGTGTGCCGCGCCTCCACCTCGTGCCGCGCCTTGCCCGCCAGCATCAGCATCTCGGCGCCGAGCGCCAAGGTGACCTCGCGCAGATCCGACGGCCCCCAACCGCGCAGCAGCGCGATCGACTCCTCCATCTCGAGCGCGTTGCCGCACGCGATGCCGAGCGGCGCGTCCATATCCGTGAGCAGCGCAACGGTCGGACAGCCGCGGCGTTCGCCGAGTGCGATCATCGTCCGCGCGAGCCGGATGGCGTCCTCCAGCTTGGGCATAAACGCCCCCGCGCCCGTCTTCACGTCGAGGACGAGTCCGGTCAGCCCCTCCGCGAGCTTCTTGCTCATAATGCTCGCGCTGATGAGCGGGATGGCCTCGACCGTCGCCGACGCGTCGCGCAGCGCATAGAACTTCCGGTCCGCCGGCGCGATCTCGCCCGTCTGCCCGATCATCGCCACTCCGAGGCGCTCGACCTGCCGCGCCGTCTCCTCGAGCGAGAGCCGCACGTTGAACCCCGGAATGCTCTCCAGCTTGTCGAGCGTCCCACCCGTGTGGCCTAGCCCGCGCCCGGACATCATTGGGACCGCGACGCCGCAGGCTGCCACGAGCGGCGCCAGGATGATCGAGACTTTGTCCCCCACCCCGCCCGTCGAGTGCTTGTCGATGCGCGGCACCGTGAGCCGCGACAGATCGAGCGTACGGCCGCTCGCCAGCATCGCCGTCGTCAGCGCCTCGATCTCCGCATCCGTCATCCCGCGGAAGTAGATCGCCATCGCCAACGCCGACATCTGGTAGTCCGGCACCTCGTCGGCGGCATAGGCGCGCATCAAGTCGCGGAGCTCGTCGGCCGCGAGCTCCCCGCCGTTCCGTTTGCGCTCAATCAGTGCCACGACGTTCATAGCCCGCCCCATTCGCCCCGAGTAGATTGTCCCTGTACCCCTAAATAGACCCACGACGGGTCCGGGAGTCTACGGAAATGCTCATTTCCAAGGCAATGAACGCCGCCCTCAACGTGCAGATCGGCAACGAGCTGGCGGCCAGCAACCAGTACGTGCAGATCGCGGCCTACTTCGATGCCGAGGGCCTGCCGATCCTCGCCAAACACTACTTCAATCAGGCCACCGAGGAGCGCGACCACGCGATGCGCTTCGTGCGCCTCGTGCTCGACGGCGGCGGCGACCTCAAGATGCCGCAGGTGCCGGCACCCAAGCCGTCCTTCAAGACGGCGCTCGAGGCGGTGCAGCTCGCTCTCGACTCGGAGCTCCGCGTCACGCGCCAGATCAACGACATCGTGGATCTCGCCGTGAAGGAGAAGGACCACATCACGAAGAACGGCCTCGACTGGTTCGTGAATGAACAGCGCGAGGAAGTCACGTCCGCCGACACGCTCGTGCGGATGGTGAAGCGCGCGGGTGAGGCCGGCCTCTTCCACGTCGAGGCCTTCCTCCGCGACGGCGGCCTCGCCGGCGAGGGCAATGACGCGGACGCGGGCGAGGCCTGAGCCGCTCGCCTGAGTCCACCCCGGCGGCGCGCGCAGCCGAGCTGCGCGCGCTGCTGGAGCGCGCCCAACACGAGTACTACGTGCTGGACCGGCCGTCGCTCAGCGACGCCGAGTACGACCGCCTCTTCCGCGAACTGCAGGCGATCGAGCGCGATCACCCCGAACTCCGCGACGCCGATTCGCCCACCGCGCGCGTGGGCGCAGATGTGGGCGAGAGTCATCTCGCCAAGCACACGCACCTCGTGCCGATGGCCTCGCTCGACAATGCCTTCGACGAGGGCGAACTCGCAGAGTGGGACCAGCGCCTGCGCAAGCTCGTCGGCGACGCCGTGGACCGCGATGGGTACTGCTGCGAACTGAAGATCGACGGCGCCGCCGTCTCCCTGACCTATCGCGACGGCACCCTCGTCACGGGTGCCACGCGCGGCAACGGCAGCGTCGGCGAGGATGTCACGGCCAACCTTCGCACCATCGCCGACGTGCCGCGCACGCTCACCGGCGACAACCTCCCCGCACTGATCGAGATCCGCGGCGAGGTCTATATGGAGTTCGACGGCTTTGAGCGGATGAACCGCGAGCGCGCCGCGGCCGGTGAGCCCGTCTTCGCCAATCCGCGCAACTCCGCGGCCGGTGCGCTTCGCCAGAAGGATCCGCGCGAAACGGCGAAGAAGCCCCTGCGTTTCCTCGGGTACGCGTTCGCGGTGCCGGGCAATCCATCACTGCCCTTTGCCACGCAGTGGGAGCTGCTCGAGACGCTCGCCGCCTGGGGCATCCCCACGCCACCGCATCGCCGGCAGTGCGCCACGCTCGACGACGTACACGCGTGGGCGCGCGAACTCGAGACCACCATTCGCCCGGAGCTGCCGTTCGCGATTGATGGCGGCGTCGTGAAGGTCAATCGCCTCACGCTGCAAACGGAACTCGGCGTCATCGGCGGACGTGTGCCGCGTTGGGCGGTGGCGCGCAAGTTCGCGCCCGACATCGCCGAGACAGAGCTGCTCGACATCGAGGTGCAGGTGGGACGCACCGGCGCACTCACGCCGCGGGCCGTGTTGGCGCCCGTCGAGGTCGGCGGCGCCACCATCACGTACGCCACGCTCCACAACTTCGATCTCGTCGCCGAGAAGGACCTGCGGATCGGGGACACGGTGCTCGTAAAGCGCGCCGGCGAGGTGATTCCACAGATCCTCGGCCCGGTGCCCGAGCGCCGTACCGGCAGCGAGCGCCTCGTGCACGCGCCAACGCAGTGCCCCGTTTGCGGCACGGACGCCGTCCGCGACGACGAAGAAGTCGCCAGCTACTGCCCCAACCTCGCCTGCCCGGGCCGACGCCTCGAGGCGCTGGCGCATTTCGTCTCGCGCGCGGGAATGGACATCCGCGGACTCAGCTACCAACGGCTCGAGCAGCTCATCGAGCGCGGGCTCGTGCGCGACGCGGCCGACATCTACGCGATTCGCGTCGAACACCTGGTGCCGCGCAAGGACGACCCAGCCAGTGGCGTCCCCGGATTTCAGCAGAAGAGCGCCACGGCCCTCGTCGAAGCCATCGAGGCCTCCAAGCAGCAGCCGCTCTCGCGTCTTCTGAACGCCCTGGGAATCCGGCACGTGGGCGCGGAGTCGGCCAAGCTTCTGGCTCGAAGCTTCGGAACGCTCGAGGCGCTCGCCGCCGCGAGCACCGAGGATATCGAGGCGCTGCACGGCGTGGGCCACACGATGGCCGAGTCGGTGCACGGCTGGTTTGCTGATCCGGCGATGCACGATTTGGTCGAGCGACTGCGCGCGGCGGGCCTGCGTACCGATGAACCCCGCGCCGCCGACTCCGACGGTGCCTTCAAGGGCCTGAAAATCGTCTTGACCGGAACCCTGCCCACGCTCTCTCGGCCAGAAGCCACCGAGCTGATCGAGAACGCGGGCGGCAAGGTCACCAGCTCCGTCTCCAAGGCCACCGACTTCGTCGTCGCGGGCGAGGAGGCGGGGAGCAAGCTCGAGAAGGCCCAGCAGCTTGGCGTCGCCGTCATTGACGAAGCCGAACTCTTGCGCCGCCTCGGGCGCTGACTCTTCTTTGGGGCACCGATGAGCTTCTCACTAGGCAACTCCTCGCTCTCCGCGATGCCGCGCGCGTCGCTCTCGACGCTGCGCAGCTCGCTGATGCGTGACCTCGGCGCCGGCTTCGCGACGGTGCTTCAGGAGGCGGGGTACGCCGGCGGCGAGACCATCCTCGCGGGAATGCGCGAGTGGTGCGCGGCCAACGGCCTTGGCAGTCCGGAGACGCTGGCCTACGCGCAGTTCCAGCAGGTGGCGGCTCGGTTCTTCGCCGAGACGGGTTGGGGCAACGTGACGCTCGAGCCGATTGGCGATACGGCGATCGCGATCGATGCGCCGGACTGGGCCGAGTCCGATCCTGCCGCGCAGATGCCGTATCCGGGCTGCTACTACACGGTCGGCATCCTCGCCGACGTGTTCGGGCGCGTGGCCGACGGGCCGCTGCAGTGCCTCGAGGTGGAGTGTCGATCCGCGGGGAGCGGGCGCTGCCGGTTCTTGCTGGCGAGTCCGGAGGTCATTGCCCACGTGTACCAGCGGATCACGGAAGGGGTCGCGTACGACGCGGCCCTGCGCGAACTGGCCTAGCCCAAGTCCGCGTACTTCGGATTCACAATCAGCTGCCCGTCGAGGATCGTCTCCCGATCCCAGGGCAAGACGATCCGCGCTTCGGTCTCCAGCGCGTGATAGTCGGGCATATACGGCCCCGTGCGGAAGCTCACGGCCGTCTTTACCTCGCGCGCACCGGCGTTCACGATTGCCGCAATCGCCAGACGCAGGGTCTCGCCGTTATTGCAGGTCTCGTCCACAATGAGCACGCGGCGGCCCATCACATCGCTGGGGGCGGCGGAGAGCACGGCCGGTGACTCGCGCACGGCTGCCGCGCGGTAGCGGCGGCTCACGATGATTGAATGGAACGGCCGGTCCAGCATCGCGGCGACCACGGCGCCGGGCACCACGCCGGCCGTGGCGACCCCGACTACGAGCTCGGGGTCGAACGTCTTGGAGACCTTCAGCGCGAGGGCGCGTGAGAGCTCGCCGAACAACGGCCATTCGACGACCATCGTTTCGCGCGGGGGGGCGGGGGCAGCGGGGCGACGCGCAGGCATCTCGACGGCCTCCGTGAGGGGATGGAGCGAAGTCTACGGCAATGCGAAACCGGGGGGAATCGCGGTTGCCCCCCCCGAAGCGCATCTATAGCTTCTCGTGATTCCCCGACCCGCGCCCCGAAACGCCGCTATGTCTTTCTGGGACCGCCTCTTCGGCGGCCGCTCCGACACCACGCAGGACCGGCAGCGTCTCGATTACCTGAACGAGGCGCTGGTCTTGGAGCGTCAGGGGGACTACGACGCGGCGGTGACGTCGTACCGGCTCGCGCTGCGCGAGCGCCCGGACGACCTCAAGGTCCTTCAGAACCTCGCCATCGCGCTCAGTAAGATCGGACGCGTCGAGGAAGCCATTCGTGCGTATCGCAAGGCGCTCGAGATCGACCCCACGCAGGCGGGTGCACACTACGGGGTTGCGTTTCTCCTCATCAAGCGCGGCGACGCACAGTTCGCCGTGAAGCACCTGCGCGCATTCCTCGCGCATCCGCCGTCCGGCCCCGATGCCGAACGCTGGATCGCGCACGCGCAGTCCACGCTCGACTCGCTGTTGCCGTCTGACAGCGCACCACCCTCCGCCGGGACCTGACGTGGGGAGTATCCTCGCGATCGTTAGCCAGAAGGGCGGCGTCGGCAAGACGACGACCGCCGTGAATCTCGCCGCCGCGTTCGCGCGCCGCGGAATGAAGACGCTCCTCGTGGACGTGGATCCGCAGGGCTCCGTGCGCTTCGGCGCCGGCCTCCGCGCGGGCCATCCCACGTACGGCTTCGCCGACTACCTCGCAGGTACGCGCTCGTTGCGCGAGGTCTTGCTGCCGACCACGCTGCCCTGGCTGCGCGTGATGCTCGCGGGCAGCGTGACCGATATGGCCGACCACACGCAGTACGGCGAGCAGATCGCCTCCAGCGACCTCCTGCATCGAATGCTCGAGACGGCCGCTCCGCGCTGCGACGTGGTCGTGGTGGACACGCCGCCCGGACTCGGCCCCGTCACGCGCCGGACGCTCGAGGCCGCCGACCGCGTGCTCGTCCCGCTCCAGGCCGAGCCGCTGGCGCTCCAGACGACGCCGCAGATTCTCCGCGGGGTACAGGACATCGTGACGCACCACGAGCGCCTCGTGTTCGATGGCATCCTGCTGACGATGTACGAAGCCGGCAACCCGGCCTGTGAAACCACGGTGCAATACATTCGCGAGAAGGTGCCCGCGCACCTGATGCTCGACATCGTCATTCCGCGCACGAGTGCGATCGCCGAGGCGTTCGCGGCGGGTCAGCCCGCGGTCGTACGCTCGAGCGCCGATCCGGCCTCGCAGGCGTACGTGAACCTTGCGACGCGCCTCGCGGAACGCTTCCCCGCTCCGACACCGCCGACGCAATGAGGCGGCACGCGCGCCGGCTTGCCGCGCCCCTCGCGGTCGCGGCAGCCGCCCTCGTCGGCTGTAGCGACTTCGGCGTGGATCCCGACGCCGTCGCCGCGCTCGACTTCACCGGCATTCCGTTCCCCGCCGTCGTCACCGGCGACACGATGCGCGACTCACTGGGCAACGCCGCGCCCCTCCGCGCCACCGTGTACGACGGCCGCGGCGACGAGATCGCCGGCGCCGCCGTCGCCTTCGTGACGCTGGATACCGGCGTAACGATCTCGCCGGACGGATTCCTGCGCGCGACACGCCGCGACGGCACCATTCGCCTGATTGCGTCGTTCGGTGGCCTGCAGTCGCAACTGCGCAACGTCGCCGTGGCCCGCGTGCCGGATTCGGTCGCCACCGGCACCACGACCGTGAGCTATCAGTACCGCCTGCCGGACGCGTCGTCAAACGTGAGCCCCGCGCTGAGCTTCGCGCTCAAGTCCGCCGACACGCTCGGCGGGCTCAGCCCCAATGTCACGGGCTGGCTCGTGCGTTGGCGCATCATCCACAACGACGACACGTTGGCCACGACCGACACGAGCAAGGTGGCGCTGTGGGCTGCCTCGGGCGCGCGACACACCCTGCGCGACACGACCAAGGCGGACGGCTCCACCTCGCGCCGCCTGCGCATTTACGCCAATGTCCTGCCCGTGCAGGCCGACAGCTTCATTGTCATCGCCGAAGTGAAGTACCGCGGGGCACACGTCACCGGCTCGCCGGTGCGCTTTGTGGTGAACATCACGCCCCCGACGCTCTGACCCTCTGACCGAGGATTCCCGGATGATTGCCTCAGGCGGCCCTCGCCCTCCCGTCACGACGCTCACGCAGATCTTCTTCGACGCCGTCGAGCGCCACAAGCTGCCGAACGCGTATCAGTTCAAGAAGGAGGGACGCTATCATCCCATCTCGCACCAGGACGTCCTGCGTCGCGTGCGACACATCGCCACGGGACTCGCCGAGCTCGGCGTGCAGCGCGGCGACCGGGTCGGGATTATGGCGGAGAATCGCCCGGAGTGGGCCCTCGCCGACTGGGCCTGTCTCTGCAGCGGCCTCACCGACGTCCCCGTGTACCCGACGTTGCCCGCCGAGCAGATCGTGCATCCGCTGAACGACTCCGGTGCGGTCGCGCTCTTCGTGAGCTCGGCGGATCAGGCGGCCAAGGCCGCGCAGGTGCGCTCTCAGCTCAAGACGGTGCGCACGATCATCTCGTTCGTCGAGCCCAAGCCGGCCGGCGCCGACCTCACCATCGCCGAGCTCGAAGCCAAGGGCGGCGCCATCGATACCGCCGAACGCGCCGCGCAGTTCAAGGCCACGGCGCTGTCGGTGAGTCCGAACGATCTGGCCACGCTCATCTACACGTCGGGGACCACGGGGCTGCCGAAGGGCGTGATGCTCACGCACGACAACATCGCGTCGAACGTGAAGGCCTCGGAGAAGAAGGTGCCCGTGGTCGCGGGCGAGGTCGCCCTCTCCTTCCTGCCGCTCTCACACATCTTCGAGCGGATGGGCGACTACCTGTTCTTCTCGATGGGCGTCAGCATCGCCTACGCGGAGAGCATTGACACGGTGCCGCTCAACCTCTCGGAGGTGAAGCCGCACTACGCGATGTCGGTGCCGCGGCTCTTCGAGAAGATGTATGCCCGCGTGGTGGAGAATGCCGTGAGTGGTGGCGCGGTGAAGGCGCGAATCTTCCATTGGGCCGTCGCGGTTGCCGATCGCTGGGCCAACGAAATGCTTGCCGGCCGCCAGCCCGGCGGCTTCCTTGGCTGGCAGTACGGGCTCGCGCAGAAACTCGTGTTCAGCAAGCTCAAGGAGCGCACGGGCGGCCGCCTCAAGTACTTCGTCTCCGGCGGCGCGCCGCTCACGCCGAGCATCAACAAGTTCTTCTACGCGGCCGGACTCAAGATTCTCGAGGGCTACGGCCTGACCGAGACCTCACCCGTCATCGCCGTCAATAGTGACGACGCCTTCCGCATTGGCTCGGTCGGCAAGCCGGTGGATGGCTGCGAAGTGATGATCGCCGCCGACGGCGAGATCCTGACGCGCGGCCCCCACGTGATGAAGGGCTACTACAATCGTCCCGACGCCACCGCCGAGGCCATCGATGCCGACGGCTGGTTCCACACCGGCGACATCGGCGTGCTCGAGGACGGCTTCCTGCGCATCACCGACCGCAAGAAGGACATCATCGTGACGGCCGGCGGCAAGAACATCGCGCCGCAGCCGATCGAGAACCGCATCAAGACCAACAAGTACGTCTCGCAGGCCGTCATGATCGGCGACAAGCGCAAGTTCCCGATCGTGCTCATCGTCCCCAACTGGGACAACCTCGAGAAGTGGGCGGCGCTCAAGAACATCATCTGGACCGACCGCAAGCAGCTGTTGGAGATGCCGACCATCCACGCCAAGATGGACAAGGAAGTGCGTAGCACGCTCGAGGGGCTCGCGAGCTTCGAGACGCCCAAGAAGATCGGCCTGCTCGAGCACGACTTCTCGATCGAGCGTGGCGAGCTTACGCCCAAGCTCAGCGTGAAGCGCAAGGTCATTGATACGCAGTACAAGGCCCTGATCGACGGGCTCTACGAGGGCGGCGAGTAGGGATGCGCCTGCGAATTGCGTTCGTGGTTGCGGTCGTGTGCCTTGGACTGCCGGTTGCAGTCTCGGCCCAGAAGCTGGAGTTGAGTGTGGTCGGCGTGCGCGTGCAGGCGGCGGGGTTCGATGTGGACCGCATCACCAGCACGGGGTTGCCGCCGTATGAGCTCGGCCGGGCGCGGTCGCATCGCGAACCGGGCAACGCCTGGGGCGTGCAGGTCTCGCACGCGCTCCACGGCTCGTGGCGGCTCGAGGGTGGCTACACGATTCAGGATGTCACGCGCACGACCCGGCAGACGCCACTCGGCTCGCCCGATGGACCCTTCACCGCCTCGTTCTCCGTGCCCGGCACGATGGCGACCGCGTATGCGGGGCTCGGGTATCGGTTCGCGCGCAGGGAGCGGCGCAGTCTCACGCTCGTCGCCGCGCCGATGCTCGTGCGGTACGGCGGCAATGCACACGATCCCTTCTACGTCGCACCCGGTGCGCCGGAAGAGGATACAGCACTGGGCGCCCTCGTCGGACTTCGTGTGCAGTACCTCGTGTTCAACCGGCTGTCCCTGCAACTCGGCGTCGAGGACGCCATCCATCGGTACGCGCCCCACCCGCTGCCGGGTGACAGCGTGCAGGACCCATCGCCCACGAGCCGCGACACACCGATCCTGCACGACCTGCGCCTGAATGCCGGCGTGACCCTGCGGATCTTCTAGGCGCGTCGCAGCGGCACCACCGGCGAGATCGTCTCGCGTTCAGCCACCCACTCCTGCGCATCGCGCGCCAGCTCGCGGAGCCCAGCCGGTACGGGCTGCGCCGCGGCACCTAGCACGCGACCTCCTGCTGCGACCGTACGCAACGCATCCAACAGCAGCGGCAGCGGCGTGTCGGCGTCGAGTGCGGCGCCCCGGAACGTCCCGTCCGTGAACGGGACGCGTTGGTGGCCGCTGATGACGCAGGTGGCATCGGAACCGGCGGCGCGCGCCACATTGAGCAGAATCGGCGCGACATCCACCGCGCGCGCAATCGCATCGGCCAGCGCCGCGTAGCGTCCGCCGAGCAGCACGGCGCCGCCCGGTTCCGCGAGGCCGAGGAGTGCGACGACCCGCGCAGCGTGTTCGTCGGCGAGCGGCGGCGAGAGCGGCACGTCCAGCTCCGCGCCAGGAAAGCGCAGGCTGCCGGCGGCGATGGCGACCTCGAGGCTGCACTCGGGACATCCGGCGACGCCCTCAAGCAGGCGGCGGCCTTCCGCGCGGCGTGCCACCACGATCAGCGGCGTCGCGCGATGCGCGCGGGGACATTGCAGTCGTTCGGCGAACTCGAGCCACATCGGGGAGGAACTCAACGAAAGGGTCTGGGTATACGTTAGTCTCCCTGAGCGCGCGCACGAAGCGCGCGCCGCGAACCCCGACCCGACGCTTATGCTCGAGTTCGCGCGGTCCGAGCCCCATACGCTCGGCGTGGAGGTCGAACTGCAGGTTGTCGACCGACAGACAATGGAACTGACCGCCAAGGCGCCCCAGCTGCTCTCGCGCTGGGCGGGCAAGCCCCGCGTGCAGCCCGAGATCTTTCAGTCGATGCTCGAGCTGAGCACCGGGATCTGTGCAACGCCCGATGACGCCGAAGCGGACCTGCGGGAGACGGCCACGCGCCTGATGCCGATCGCCCGGGAGCACGAGGTGCGCTTCATTGCCACCGGCACGCATCCGACGGCCCGTTATCAGGAGCGCAAGCTGTTTCCGGCGGCGCGGTATCACGGGCTCATCGCGCGCAACCAATGGATTGCCCGGCGCTTGCTCATTTTCGGGTTGCACGTGCACATCGGGATGCCGGATCCGGAGACGGCGATCGCGGTGCAGAATGAGCTCCTCTACGACCTCGGGCTCCTCCTCGCCGCGTCGACGAGCTCTCCGTTCTGGCAGGGCGAGGCCACGGGGCTCGCGTCCTCGCGCATCACGGTGTTCGAGGCGCTGCCCACCGGCGGTACTCCCACGCTGGTGCACGACTGGAACGAGTTCTGTGAGCTGGTCGAGCGACTCCAGAAGGCGCAGGCCATCACGTCGCTCAAGGACCTGTGGTGGGACATTCGTCCGAGCCCCCGTTACGGCACCATCGAGATCCGCGTATGCGACGGCCTCGCCACGATCAGTGAGACGGCGATGATCGTCGCGCTCTCGCAGGCGCTGGCGCGGCGCGCCAGCGAACGCGTGGCCGCGGGCGTTGGGCGCACGTTTCCCCCGGCCTGGCGCATCCGCGAGAACAAGTGGCGCGCGTCGCGGCACGGAATGGAGGCGGACCTCGTGGTGGGCAACGACGGAAGCACGCAGCCGGCGCGCGAGTACCTGCGGGCGACGATCGAACAGTTGGTCGCGGACGGCCACCTGGAGGGACAGTCGCGGCACGCCGAGGCGCTGCGCAACCTCGCGAATGGCGCGCCGACGAGCGCGGAGCGGCAGCGGGCGCTGTATGAGCGGACGGGGACGTTTGATTCGGTAACGCGGGCGCTGGCGGAGGAGTTCGAGAGCGACTTGTTGGTGGGGGCGGCGCGGGGGTAGTCGCTTCGTCCGTCAGAACTTCGTCTGTCGCCGCGAGCGCGGCCGGTTTCGTTCGGCCGATACGCATATCTGACACAGCCTCCGGAGCGTCATCAGTACCGCTGATGCGGTGCGACCGACGCGTGTCCGTCGCTCTCTCCGAACGGAGGCTCCGTGAGATTCCCCGGCCGTCTCCTCGTGCTTGGCAGCCTCTTGTTGGCTGCGTGCATCGAGGTTCCTTCCGCGCCCGATACCGACGACTCGATGATCCGTGTCGAGTGGGCCAGCGCGGCACCGCTGCCCGCGTACATCGAGGACGCGCTACTCGTGGTCGAACAGCCTGGCAAGCCGACCCTTCGCTGGCCCCTCACGATCGCAGTCGATCGAATGCGAGTCAGTGGAAGCGTGTCGGTGGCGCCGGGCGCAGTGACCTACTGGGCGGAGGCCTTCGACGCCGACAGCGCGATCGTGTTCCGAACGCTCCCGCGCGATGAGACCCTCGAGGCCGGCGAGATTCACGAGAGTAGTCTCGTGCTCGTCTGCGTGAGTGCAATCTGCGACGGCTCCGGCGCCACGCTGGCCCCCACGATGCTCGTACCCCTCCCCGAGAGCGAGCCCAACGATACGCGCGAGCTGGCGGCGGAAGTCAGCGCCTTCTCGTACGCCGAGCGCCTGTGGCACGCGATGAACGGGCGCGTGACGAACGCGAGCGACGTGGACTGGTGGCGCCTTGGTGGCGTCGAGGGTGGCGAGTTCGAGGTCAGCTCGCTGACGCTTGACGCCGCGACGGCTCCCACGGTTAGCGCCTGGCACGTCAGCGGAAGTGAAGTGACCTTACTCGCCACAAGCACATCCTGTGGCAATGGGATGCACTGCCTGTCGTTCGGCAGCGGTGGCTCCGGTGACATCTACCTGCGGGTTGGCGGAGATGGGAGCGCCACGGGGCGGTACACCCTGCAGGTGATGCGCTCAAATGCGCTCGTCCTGACCTTCTCCGACGAGTTCGATGGTGATCTGAGCAACTGGGTGGCACGCGGTGGGGCCGGTGGGTGGCAGACCAGCGCCGGAGAGCTCCTCGGAAACTACGATATCAGCTGCGGTTCCTCTGGATGCCCACAGGCGCAGCTGCTGCCGGCGGCGATGCACCAACCGACAGGGACGCGCTGGCGGGCCGAGCTGACATTTTCGAACACGCACAATCCGTACGGTCCGGGCTACGACCTCCACGGCTCTGTGGGCGTCTTCATTCTGTACGTCAGCGATACCGAGAAGGAGGGAATCGGCGGCGGAATCGGAACGAACGGCCAGCCTCTCCCCGCGGTCGCAAGCAGTTACGAATGGGTGCGCTCGTCCTATCCGTGGACGACGATCTCGAGTGCGGTCGCGAGTGTCGCGCCCTGGGACCCGTTCGCGTGGAACACTGCTGCGCTCGAACGAGACGGCGACGTCTTCCGATTCTACTTTCGGGGCGTCCTGCTCCACGAGTACACCGCCACGTTCACTGCTCCACCGAGCGTGGGAGTCAACACCTACGGAAAGTCGCGGTTCGGCTCCTTCCGGATCTATCAGCTTCCCTAAAGGCGAATGGCGGAGAGGGATTACCGCCGCGACACTCGAAGTTCGTCAACATTCACGTGGGCCGGCCGTGTCACCGCCCACAGCACCGCGTCCGCCACGTCTTCCGGCCGGAGCATCTCGCTCCGGTTCGGAAGATGCGCCGTGTCATCCGGCCGGTGCGGATCCCAAATGGCGGTGTCGGTCGCCGCCGGCGACACCAGCGTCGCGCGCACTCCGCTCTCCCGGGTCTCCGCGCGCAGCGCCTCGGCGATGGCGCGCGCGCCGTGCTTGCTCGCCGCATACGCCGCATTCGCCGGGAACACGTACCGGTCCGCCGCACTCCCGATCACGACGATGTGACCAGCGCCACGGGCGCGCATCCCCGGAAGCACCGCGCGCGCGAGCTGGAGCGGCACCACGGTGTTCAGGGTGAGGGCCAGTGCGAGGTCATCGTCCGCGGTGCCCTCAATCGGCGCGAGCGGGAACGTGCCCGCCGCGTGCACCACAATGTCAGGGTCCGCGCCGAGTGCCTCGCGCGCGGCGAGGACGACCGTCGTGACGGCGCCTTCCTGCGCGAGGTCCGCGCTCAGCGCCACCGGCGCGTGCGGGAGCGTGGCCGCCAGGGTCGCCAGGGCCTCGGTCGAGCGCGCCACGAGCAACACCCGTGCCCCGGCGCCGGCCAGCACACGCGCGCAGGCCTCCCCGATCCCGCGCGAGGCGCCGGTCACCAACGCCGTGCGCCCCGCCAGTGCGCTCACCGACGCGGACCGTGCGCGAGCCGCAGGAACTCGTCGCGCGTCGCCGGATCGCTCTTGAACGTGCCCTTGAGCGCCGACGTGATCGTCTTCGAATTCTGCTTCTCCACGCCGCGCATCATCATACACAGGTGCTCGCACTCGATGACCACGCCGACGCCGGCTGGACCGAGCACGTCCTGGATGGCCTGCGCAATCTGCTCGGTGAGCCGCTCCTGCACCTGGAGGCGGCGCGCGAAGACCTCGACGATGCGCGGCAGCTTGGACAGCCCGACGATGCGCCCGTGCGGGATGTACGCGATGTGTGCCTTCCCGAAGAACGGCAGCATATGGTGCTCGCACATCGAGTACAGCTCGATGTCGCGCACCATCACCATCGACTCGTGCTCCTCCTCGAACACGGCGTCGCCGATGACGTCCGCCACATCCATCTCGTAGCCCCGCGTCAGCCACGCCAGCGACTTGGCCACGCGCTCCGGGGTCTTGAGCAGGCCGTCGCGCGTGGGGTCCTCGCCGATGAGTTCGAGCTCCCGGCGCACGAGGTTCTCGAACTCCAGCATCCGGTCCGCCCCTCGACCCACCGAGGCCTCGAAGGCATCGGCGCTCGTTGCGGCCCGCGCGGCGTGTCGCGCGCGATCAGCGGCCGTCGTATTCGACATAGTGATTCTCCGTTTCCCAAAGCTTGAGGCGTACCAGCCGCGCGGGCTGTAGATGCGGCGCGAGAATGCGCCAGCACGCCAATACAAGGTTTTCGGTGGTCGGTATGGTTCCCTGCATAAACGGCACGTCGAGATTCAGGTTCTTGTGGTCCACGTGCCGCACCAGCTCGCGCTCGGCAATCTCCTTCACCGCTCCGAGATCGATGACGTAGCCCGTATCGGGATCGACGTTCCCCTCGACGGTGATCTCCAACGTGTAGTTGTGGCCGTGCCAATTGGGATTGTTGCACTTGCCGAACGTCGCCTGGTTGCGCTCGTCGCTCCACGTCGGGTTGTAGACGCGGTGCGCGGCGTTGAAGCGGACCAGACGGGTGGCGGTGACGATGGGCATTGCGGACGACGGAGGGCCGGAGCGTGGCGAAACGGACTAGATTAAGCCTGTACGCAGGACACGGGTTCCGACAGAGGGAAAAAGGCCAGCGCTCCGAGTGCAGAGCACCCGGAGCGCCGGCAAGAAGGGGAGCGAAGAGAGGTTTTTGAAGCCCTGTCGAATGGATGAGGCCCTCACCCTACGTTCGTCTTCCCGGCGTCCGGGCGTGACGGTAGCAGAGATATCGGTTCCGCTTCGGAGGACTTATCGGCTCAAAAAGTGATTCTCTCCGTCCCGTAAGGACGTTGGCGGGAATGTAGGAGCGGGTGCAGACAGCGTCAATCGCAGGTTACTCTCTCTTCGTATCGTCTTCGCAATGGACACCTTGACACTTGTTGGACTGGCGATGTTGGTCGTGTGGGGCATCGGCACGTTCGCGCTGGAGGCGCCGGGCCTCATCCACCTGCTCCTGACCCTCGGCGTGTTCTTCATCGTCTTCGGCGCGGTGAAGCGTGCCGAGCGCGCGCGAAAGGCGGGCGGCGACCCGCGCTGAGGCGCGATCAGATCTCCCAGTTGCTCAGGGCGATCCCGTCGCGTGAGGGCTGCTCCTCGTAGCCGCTGAGCGTCATTCGCAGGTCGGTCCATCGCACGCGCGCCCCGTGCGCCACCAACGCCCGAAACAACGCGCCGTATTCGCCCTGCACGCGCAGGGCCGCGCGCAGGGCTCCACTGCGCCGCGCCTGCGCACGCACCTGCTGCATAATCGCCAGCACGGCGTTCGTGTCGCGCGCGACCAGCTTGAGCACGCGCAGTTCCTCGCGGCTCCGTCCTTCCACCAGCGGCACGTCGTGATACAGCGCGAACGCCTCGAGCGCGCCCTGCGCATCGCGCGCGAGGACTGCGTCACCGATGCCGTGCCGCAGCGTCGCGGCGATCTCCTGCGAGAAGTCCGCGCCGGGTCGTGTCCGCTCCGTCAGCGCGCGGCACTCCTCCAGCGTTTCACGCCGGCGCTCGAGTCCGAGGTGCCCGAGCAAGTCCGGTGGCGGTGCCCCGCCGTGCCCTTCCATCGTCACCGTGATGGTCAGCTGCGTGGGCAGGAACGCGAGTCCCGCGTAGAAGCCGATGTTGTCCATCGTGCGCGGCATTGTCTCGAGGCCAATCGTCAGGCAGCCCGCGCGCTTGAGGCGATCGATGCCCGCCGACACGATCTCGCGACCGAAGCCGCGGCCCTGCAGGTCCTCGCGCACCGCGAGCGGCCCCATCCAGCCTTCGCGACCAGAGACGTGCGCGAGGTTGAACGCCGCAATCGCACCGTTGCCATCGCGCCAGAGCATCGCGCCCTCGCCCGCCCCCTCGATGGCAAACCGCCAGATGGCCGGATTCAGCGGCGGCACCCGCACGCCCGCCATCCCATCGCGGCGATAGCGCTCGCTGAATGCCTCGCTGAAGATCGTGTTGAGGGCCGGAATGTCGTCCGGCCGAATCGGGAATGGCCCGCTGACGCGCGCCGCGAGCTCGGTCACGCGGCCGCTCCCGTGCCGAGCAGCGCCACGTCGTCCGGCAGCGGATCCGCAACCACCACGCGTGCGGCGCCGCTTCCCTCGTCCACGCCCACTTCGATCACCCGATCCAGTCCGTCGCGCACGCCTTCGATGTGCGTGATCACGATGACCTGATCGAACCGGTCCTGCAGCCCGCGCAGCAAGGCGAGCACATTCTGGCGGCGCACGTCGTCGAGCGAGCCGAACACCTCATCGAGGATCAGCAGCGAGAACGCCTGGCCCGCACGCTCGGCGATCATCTGCGAGATGGCCAGCCGCAGCACCAGATGCGCGACGTCCTCCTCGCCACCCGACATCACCGGCTTCGGCACACCCTCCTCGAGCACCTGGATACGATACTTGTCGTCCAGCTCGAGCTCGGTGTACCGCGCGTCGGTGAGCACCTTGAGCAGCTCCGAGGCGATCTCCGAGATGTCGGGGCGCAACTGGTAGTTGAGCTCGTTGCGCACCTCGGTGTACGCCCGGTGCAGCTCGTCGTGGAGGCGTCGGTCGCGCTCGAGGCCGTCGATCAGCTCGGCGCGCTCCTCGTACCGCGCGCGGTCGGCGGCGGCGCGGTCGGCCGCGGCGCTCGCGATGCTGCGCGCCGTGCGCGCCGAGGCGGCCACGCTCGCCGCATCGGCGTGGGCGGCTGCGCAGCCCTCGTGCAGCCGGCGGAGCTCGGCGTAGTCGCCGTCTGGCACGCGCAGGTCGGCCAGCCGCGTCTCGGCGGCCGCGCGCCGCGCCGCCAGCTCCTCGCGCTGGCGCACCACGGCGTCGCGCTCGCGGCGCAGCGCCGGCTCGCGCTCAATCCGGTTCGCCAGGCGATTGGCCACCGTCGTGCGCTCCACCAACGCCTCGCGCTCGCGCTCGAGCGCCTGATGCGCGACGGGGTCGTAGCCGCCGGGGATCGCGGCGAGCTCCTGCGACACCGTCGCCAGCCGCGCGCGCTTGGCCTCAAGGTCCCGCGAGACGCCGTCGAGCCGCCGCTGATCGCCTCGCACCTCGGCGAGCCGCCGGTCGAGTGCGCTCACGTCCGCCTGCAGCTTGCGTCGCAGTTCATCGAGGTGCTCGATGTCGGCCGGCATCGCCTCGAGTTGATCGCGCCGCTGGCGGAAATAGGTGCCGTCGGCCTCGACGGTCTCCAACTGCTGCTCGAGCACGTCGAGCACGGCGCGGAAGTGCTCGCCGAGTGGCCGCGTACAGGTGGGGCAGTTGCCGGCCTCGCCGGCGTTGAGCAAGGTGTCGCGCTGGGCACGCAGGTCGGTGTAGGTCGCGCGCAGTGTGAGCAGGCGGCTCTCCACGTTCTCGCGTTCCCGGACCCACTCGGTGCGCCGAAGCTCGAGCTTGGCGCTGCAGTCCTCGAGCGCCTTGCGCCGGTCGTCGAGATCGGCGGCAACGCCGGGCTCTGCCTCGGTGGACGCGCGCAGCCGCGCGACCTCCTGCTCCAGCTTGTCGGCGTCGGCGCGGATGTTGCCGCGCGACGTCTCGAGCGCCGTGCGTCGCCCATCGCCCTCCTTGAGCGCGCGTTGTGTCTCGAGCGCGAGCGTGACCTGTTCGAGCGCGGCCAGGTCACCGAGCATCGGCTCCAACTGGGCGCGCGCCTCGGCCACGCCCGCGAGGTCCTGGTCCACGCGCTCGACGTTGCGCGCGAGCGCGGAGTCCTCGCCGGCGATCGCCGCCAATTCGCGCTCGATGCGTTCGCGCTCCTCACGGCCCGTCTGCGCGGCCAGCCAGCGGGGCGCGACGGCGGCCAACGCCGCCGCGGTCTCCGTCTCCGTGCGCTCGGCGGCCTCGACCGCCCGCGCCGCCACGGTCAACGCTTCCTTGGCACGCGCGAACTCGGCCAGCACCGCCTCGCGCTCGGGCATCCCCGCGCGCAGGCCGGCAATCTCGCTCTGCAGCTCCTTGCGCCGTGCGGCGCAGAGGTCCTGCGCCACGCGCAGCTTCTCGTAGCCGAGCACGCGCGAGAGGAATGCGGCGCGCTCGGCCGGCGAGAGCGCGTGCATAATCGCGAGGTCCTTCTGGCCCGTGAAGTACGTGTTGAAGAATTCCATCCGCGACATTCCGAGCCGTCGCTGGAGCGTCTCCGTCACGCCGCTGGCGGAGATCGCCACGGGCTGCTCGCCGCCGTCGAGATAGAGCTCCGCCATCGAGAGGCCGCGCACGACGCGATAGCGGTGACCGGCCAGTTCAAACTCGAGCTCGACCTTGACCGGGGCCCGTGGCGCGGCGCGTTGGAATCGAATGGTCTCCACGCCACCGCGCGCCGTGTTGCCGCCATACAGCGCCCAAGTGATCGCCTCGAGGATCGTGGACTTGCCTGCCCCGTTCGGGCCGATGATGCCCGTGAGCCCCGAGTCGAACTCGAGCGAGGTCTCCGCGTGCTGGCGGAAGTTCGTGAGCCGCAGGCGCGAAATCCTCACGCGTCCCCCACCGGCAGCTCGCGGGTGGACTCGCGCTCCTCGGCCTGCTCGAGATAGCGCAGGCCGAGCGCGACGAGTGCCTCGCGCTCGATGTCGGCGCTGACGGCGCGCGAGCGTAGCGCCTCGCGCAGCGTATCCGCGAGCGAGGCACGACGGCCGGGGGCGCCGCTCGCCGACGCGGGTCGCACGATCTCCGGCCGGCGGGTGTCGAGCTGGAAATGCAGCGCGCGCCGCTGGAGCTCGCGCAGCGCCTTGTGGTCGAGCTCGCGGGCGACGTGACGCGGCACGTTGGCGATGACCAGTCGCACGACCTTGCCGTCAATGCCGTCGGGAATGCGCGCGACGGCGCGTTGGATGGCGGCGTCGAGATCGGCGGCGGTCATTCCGCGGCCATCCACCGCAGGCAGGTCGAGGAGCACGCGCACGGTGGGCATCGGATGGAACGTCTGCTTGCCCGTCGCGAGATCGCGCTCGATCATCCCCTTGCCGGGCAGCTTCTGCGTTTTCTCCTCGGCGAGTTCGCCCCAGGGATTCGAACTCGTGTAGTCCAGCGAGCCCGAGTAGAACGCGTGCTCGGCGATGCGCTTGTACACGTGATAGTGCCCGAGCGCCACGTAGTCCCAGCCGGGCCGCGAGACGTCTTCGAGCGGGATGCGCATTGCCGCGCGGTCCGGATGCTCCGTGCGCTCGGCCTGCGGCAGCGCGCCCTGCACCTCGCCGTGCAGCAGCAGCACGTTGTACCGGTAGGCGGGATCGGGGGCGAGGTCCACGCTGCCCGGCGGCAGGTCTGGCACCGCCAGCACGGCGAGGCCGATGTCGTCGAACGTGAAGCGCTTGGCCTCGCGGTCGGCGACGAAGATGCCGAGTGGCGCCGCGAACAGTCGAAGGATGCAGATCGTCTCGCTCGAGCGCGGCATATCGTGATTGCCGGCGACGATCACGACGCGCGTCCGGGGCAGCGCGTGCACGAGCTTGGCGAACTGGTTGAACGCGTGCAGGATCGCGGTGTTGGTGGGACGCACGGTGTGGAACACGTCGCCGCCGATGAGCACCACGCCGGGCGCCAGCGCGATGATCTTGTCCACCGCGCGCGCGAACGACGCCGCGACGTCGGCCTCACGCTGGTTGATGCCGGCGGAGGTCTGACGTTGGAACTGCCGAAATCCGAGGTGGAGGTCGGAGAGGTGAACGAGGCGCACGCCGAGTGGAATCTACGCGTCGGTCGCGTGCGCCGTTGTGCGTCGGCTCAGCCGTACGGGTCGTCGTCGGGCGCGGCCCGGAGGGCGGGCGCATTCCGGCGTGTGGCGGGCTCGGCGGCGGCCCGCTTGCGAAGCTGCGACTTGAAGAAGGCCTTCACGTCGTCGGGCCGCGTCTGCAGCGTGCGGTTCCGCGCCCGCAGGATGTCATCCTCGGCGTCACCGTGGACGGCAAGCGTGTCCTGCACCCACGCGAGCGTGATCGTGGGATCGAGCTGGCGCAGCGCGCGCGTGAGCGCCGCGTCGAGCGCGAGGTCGGGGGCGGGCGGAAAGCGCTCGACGCCCTCGCGCCCGGTCAGGACGGCGGGGCGCGGGAAGCGCACGAAGATGGGCTGCCCGAAGTGCGGATGTCGCACCATCAACTGCCCCTTCTCGAGCGTGGCGAGGCGCGCCTTCGTGGCCGGCGCGAGCGTCTGATAACCCGGCGTCGCGAGCTCGTCGGGATCCATCCGGCCGTACAGCGCGGTGCCGCTGTTGCCGACGACGCGACGGTGCACCTGGGAGCGGAACTGCTGCGCGCCGAACAACACGAGACCCAAATAGCGCCCGCGCTCGGCGATGTCGAGCAGCATCTTCCGCACGTAGGTATCGGGACCGTCGGCCGGCGCGTACTTGTTGAGCTCGTCCACGAACACGACCACCTGCGAGACGCCCAACTGGCGCTTCTCGAGGTGCTCACGCAGTTGCGAGACCACGCGCGCGAACACGAGGTCCTGTGCGTCCTCCTCGAGGTTGGCGACGTCCACGACGTACACGCCGCGGTCTTCGAAGCTGCCGAAGGGAAGGTCGCTGACGGTACCGTCGTCGGTGACGAGTCCCCTGCAGCGGGTTGAGATGTTGCTCAGCCGATTGCGCACCTTGCGGATCGTCGCCACGTGGTGCGTGCGCCAGACGTCCTGGTTGGCGGTCTCCATCGCGCGCAGCAGCGTCGAGAACCAACGCTCCAGGTCGCCGAAGGTGCGGACTTCCATCGCCATCTCGAAGCGTGGATCCGAGAAGACCTGGTCGAGCACCCGCTCCTTGATGAAGTCAATGAGCGCGTCGGCCTTAGCGTCCACATCGTCCTTGTTCAGCAGCACCTCGGCATACTGCAGCGTCTCGCGCAGGCCCCAGGTGAGCGGCTGCACGTTGTGCTGCAGCGACTCGTGCGAGCGCAGCGTGGCGAGCTGGTAGCCCTTGGCCTTCCACGGCGCGAAGTAGCGCACGTTGGCGAACGGCGCGGCGGGAACGCGCAGCGCGTCGTAGATGGCGCGGTCGGCGTCGTCGAGCTGTGCGGCGGGCTGGTCGAGAAAGCAGAGGTCCGGCCCCTTCACGTTGAAGCACACCGCCGCCACGCCACCCTTGCTCGCCGGGTAGTGCGTGAAGATGGACTGCAGCAGCCACTCCACCGCGCTGGTCTTCGTCGCGAGGCCCGAAACGCCGCTGATGCTCAGGTGCGCCGCCTCGGGGCCGAGCAGGAAATCCGCGTCGAGGTGCACGCCGGCCTGCGTGCCACCGGCGCGATACAGCCCCACGGGAATCCCGCGCAGCGACTCGCCCTGCACGTACCCTTCCATCCGCAGCGCCACCTGCACGTCCGCCTCGCTCGCGAGGTGGACCGTGCCCATCGGCACCGGCTGCAGCGGCTCCTCGGGGACGTGACGCAGCACGGCCGCCGTGTAGAGCCGAATCTCGGTGCGCTCAGTGGGCGCAAGCGCCGCTGCGGCGGGCTCGCCGTCGGCGCCCAGCACGTCGTGCAGCGGCGTGGCCAGATCCGTGTACGAGAAGCCCTCGGTGACCACGCCGTAGCACACCGGGAGCACACCGCTCACGGGCAGCGCGCTCTCGACGCGCACGATGGTGCCGATTCCGACCGGTGCGTCGAGCGCGGTCCAGAAGTGGAACTCGTGCGGCGTATTGGGCTTGCGCTCGGTCGCGACGACACGCCCAAGCACGGGTGCGGATGTGGTCATTGGAGGGTGGCCGAAAGGTACTGCTCGCATTCGTGGATACCGTAGACCATCACGTCCCAGCGCGCATCGGGGAGCGCGACGGGTGCGCGCTCCGCGAGCATCCAGCGCGATACGAGATCGGCACGCGCCGCCACCGTCGCGGGATCGTCGAGCGCCACCTCGAGTCGCACGAGCCCGGCGAGCGGGCCGCGTGCGCCGAGATTGCGCAGGCGCAGGTACCACGTGGCGACGGGACGACGCCGCGGTGACGCCAGCACCACCGCCGTCGTGCGCTCGCCCTCGCGCAGGCCGAAGATCAGTGGCAGTGCGTCGCCGCTCACGTACAGCGTGCGGTGCGACTTGACCGCGCCCACCACCCACGGACTCAGGGCCACGCGCTCACG
Organism: uncultured Gemmatimonas sp.; assembly: GCA_964414995.1. Taxonomy (GTDB): domain Bacteria; phylum Gemmatimonadota; class Gemmatimonadetes; order Gemmatimonadales; family Gemmatimonadaceae; genus Pseudogemmatithrix. The sequence continues at coordinate 3,005 of CAYPYY010000028.1, read as the reverse complement.
TCCGGCGATGCCGCCGTCCACGAGCAACGTGCCCTCCCCGCGCGCGCACCAGCGCTCGGCGAGGTCGAGCTCGGCGGACTCACGCGCGCGTTGAATGGCGGTCAGCGCGCGCGCGGCGAGGTCGGCCGGGTGCCGGAGCGCCAGGTCGGCGTCGTCCTCGAGTGTGTCCACAAGCGTGCAGTGTTCAGCGATGCCGGATGCGACTTCAGGTGGCAGCGCCGCCACCGGCGCATAGAGGGCGCGCGAGCGCAGCGGGGGAGTCCAACTGCGCAGCTTGCGATCCACGCGGAGGCGGATTGCGGCCGCCACCGCACCCTGCACCAACGGCACGCCACCCACGTGCGCCACCACCTGCGAGCGCTGAATGCCGTCGAGGAAGGCGCCGAAACCCGCCACCGGCGCCGCTGTGACGGCTCGCACGGCGATGTCGCTGCCCTCGACAGGGGTAGCGGTCTCCAGACGCGGCACTGTCTCGGATGTTTGCACTTCGAGCGGTGTGCCAAACGCCTGCGCACTGACGCCCACGGCGCGCAAGGCACGCACGATGTCGCGCGCGCTTGCTCCCTCGGAGACCGAGCCGTAGCTTGGCCCTATGCGCCGCATCGCGCTCATCTCGAGCATCCTAGTCCTGGCCGTCGCGTGCGACAAGCAGGACGCCACGCCGCGCGCTGACACGACCGCGACGTACACCGATCTCTCCGACTCGCCGACGATCCTCTTTCAGGTCTTCGGGCCGAAGGAGGCGCCGCGAATGGCGCCGATCGCCGTCGTCCGCCCCACGGGGATTGAGCCCCTCGTGCTCTCGGACGCCGGCTGGCGCGAGTTCGACTCGCTGTATTTCGCGGCCGGCGCCACCTACGCGACATATCGCAACGGCGTCGAAGCCGGCACGCTGACCGTGACACGCGGGATGTGGCCGGTGGACAGCGGCCCGCTCTACGAGATCCCGGGCTGTCGTTCCGTGATTCCGCAGGCCGTGACGTCGCTGGCGGCGAAGATTCCCCTCGAGGAATCCGTGGAGATGCTGGCCAGCTCGGCCGCGCTGCCGCAGAAGGCGGACAACCGCAGCGTGCCCGCGGGCGCAGAGCGGCAGGGACGCACGGTGGCGATGGCGATCGCCGAGGCCTCGAACATCGGACCCGAGGATCTCTCGGCGCTCGAATTCCACGCGCGCTGGCTGCGCACGGGCGTGCCGGGTGCGGGGCGGACGCTCGTCGCCAGCTTCATCGATCCGAACGCGGGCGACCTCGGCCCCGGCGCAGGCAACACGGCGATGGTGCTGGTGCTCGCCGAGGACTCCTCGGGCACGCTGCTCACGAGCTACCGCCACGCGGTGAGCGGCGAGGCGCGCGCGGTGGAGTTCCGCCGCGTGGTGAACTTTGCCGATCTCGACGGCGACGGCATCGCGGAGCTGACGCTCGAGACCTGGCGCTACGCCGGCATTCCGTCGGTGACGGTGCTCAAGTACGCGGCCGGCAAGTGGACCGAGGCCTTCAAGATGGGCCTCGACTGGTGCGTCGAAGCGCGCTGAGGCGCGCCCGCCGACTCAGTCTACGCCCATATCCCAGGCCTGCTCCAAGTCGGCCTTCGAGTATGCGCGAAACGCGGTCAGCGTCGTGGTCTTCACGAGACCCGGCACCGTCGGAAACTTCTCGGTGACGATTTCCGCGATCTGGTCATACTCGGCGACCTTCACGATCGCGATGAGGTCCCACTCGCCGCTCACGGAGTAGACGTCCGTGACGCCGTCGATGCCGGCGAGCGCGGCGGCCGCCTTGGGGATGAGCCGCGGCTCGGCCTGGATCAGTACGATGGTCGTGATCATATCGGGGCGGGAAACGGCGGAACGTTGAGGAACCAGAGACCGGCGATGCGCGAGCGACCATCGACCTCGACCAAGAGGTCCTGCGCCACTCGCACCGCCGTGCTCGCGCGGGTCGGACCGATACGGAAGTGTATCGTGCGTTCGGCCGCGTCGGCTACCGCACGAATGGCGGTGTCTACCTCGACGGCGGCGAGCCCGGGCTGGGAGGAGCGCGTCGGCACGCGCAGCCGCACGCTCGCTGGCGACTCCGGCGGCTCCAGCGTCGCCACACTCTTCACGTCGGGCCAGACGGCGACCTCAACGGCCCGCAGACGGCCGTCGGTGAGCTCCAGCGTCAGCCACGCGCCGCCGCTGCCCTCGATGTCCAGCGAGCCCGTGAGTCCCTCGCCGACCGCGGGGCCGCGCAGCATCGCGCTCAGGATCTCCGTGTCCGCGTCCCAGCGATACTCCACCGGCGGCAGCTCCTGCGCCGGCATCTCCTCGATCCGCACTTCAAGCGACATCGCCCTCTCCGTGGTTGGCGGAGCGAACGGTGGGCGACGGCGTCTCGTGAATCGCCATCGTCACATTGCGTCTGCCGTCGCGACGATCCGGCGGCAGGCCTCGATGACCTGCGCCTGGTCGGCGGCGTACGACACGCGGACCCAGTCGTTGGTGCGGAACGCCGAGCCGGGTACGATGGCCACGCCCGCCGACTCGAGCAGCAGCTTGCAGAACGCGCCGCCCGCATCGGGCACGGAGCCCGCGCCCGGCACCTTGATGTAGAAGTAGAACGCACCCTCGGGCTCCAGCACCGTGAGGTTGCGCGACGCGCGCAGGATCGGCAGCGCCGCATCGCGTCGCGCCCTGAACTCGGCGACCATCGCCCGCACGGTTGCATCCACCGGCTCGCCAAGCGTGAGGGCGGCCAGTGCTGCGTACTGCGAGACGGTCGCGGCGTTCGAGGTCGTGTGCGACTGGAAGGCCGTCATCGCCTTGGCGAGCGGTGCCTGCGAGATCGTCCAACCGATGCGCCAGCCGGTCATCGCCCAGGCCTTCGCCACGCCGTTGACGACCACGAGGTTGTCGCGACGCGTAGCCACCTCGAGTGCGCCGGGCGCCGCGCCGTCGTAGCTGATGTGCCGGTAGATCTCGTCGCTGATCACCCACCAGCCGCGCGCCGCGGCGAGGTCGAGGATCG
>CAYPYY010000027.1:0-27592 GCA_964414995.1 uncultured Gemmatimonas sp. | reverse complement strand
CACTACCGCGGGGTGGAGCAGCCTGGTAGCTCGTCGGGCTCATAACCCGAAGGTCGCGGGTTCAAATCCCGCCCCCGCTATGGCAGGATCCGAGGCACCCTCCCTGGAGGGTGCCTCGCTGTTTCCGGCTCTTGGAACGAGGGGTCGGAGGCTGTTATCTTGCGTTGCTTCGCAACATGGCTGGGTAGCTCAGCTGGTTAGAGCACGGCACTCATAATGCCGGGGTCGCGGGTTCGAGTCCCGCCCCAGCTATTGCAGTTCAGGCGCGCGAAGGACGGCGCGCAGCGCAGGGACGTAGAACTCCCAGAATCCGTCCTGCCCTTCGAACCGCTTGCGGCGCAGCGACACGAGCTTCCGCAGCCACAGCGGTCCATCCACCTGGTGCGAGCCGGGCTCGAACTGCGAGTCCGACAGGTCCGCCGCGAGATACACGCGATGCGACCCACCGTCTCGACGTCGCATCAGCAACGGGAGATTGCCCGCCAGCCCCTCGCTCTCAAGCACATTGCGAACCTCGGGTAGCTCCGGGAGGCGGAGTTCAGCCAGCACCTCGGTGCCCGAGTCCGGTTTAATGATCGGGAACCAGAACGGATACGCGCCGCCGTTGCGCGTTGCCCCGAGTGCCTGCTCGCCGGCCGCGGTGATGACGACGTGTGGCACCACGCGTTCCTGCATCCCCGAACTCACCAGCACGATGCGGCCGTCGCGGTGCACCAGCATCAGCACCGAGCCCGTTGGCAGGGAACGATTGCCATACTGCGCGCGGTAGTTGGGCTCCACCCAGGTCGGCACGTCGGTCGTGTCGCGCAGCGATTCAAACGTCCGTCCGACCCAGCCGGTCCACTTCAGGCCGAACAACGCCTCGAGCTTCGCACGCGCTGCCGGCTCGGTAGGGTCCTCGATCGAGTTGAACTCGAGGAGCAGGTGATTGCCGCGGCGCGAGAAGGCCACCAGCGCGTCGGCATCCGCCTCGGAGAGTCCTCCAAAGATCTTCCGCGAGTAGCTCAGATGCCCCACTTGGTGCTCGATGTCGCGCAGGTCGGCTTCGTACACGCCGTACGCGTCCGTCACCAACACCCAGTTGTATGGCGTGAGGTCCGTGCCGGCGATTGTCGTCGGGTTGTTCCGGTCGTCCGGCTGGTAGCCGATGTGCGTGCCGAGGTCGGCGAAGCTACGGCCATCGGCGGTGGTGTACTTCAGGTGATTGAGCGTCCAGACCGCGCCGCGGTGCTCTCGCGGGTGCTCGTACGGCGCCGTGTAGTCCACCAGCGCCACACGCATCAGTGGCGGCGGCGTCAGAAACCAGAGCACGCGCGGGATCTGGGCCACGACGAGGAACGCCGCGATCACCGTCCACAGGACAAGGGCGAACGGATCCGTGATTAGCAGCCAGAAACGTGAGCGGCGCCAGGCCGGCGCCTCCTCGGCGAGTTCGCCGAGGTCCGAGACCTTGATGGACTTGGTGGGGCGCGACTCGAGCTCGCTGGGAATCGGGCGAAGCTCGGGCTGGTCTTGAGGGAGTTGCTCCGACGACATCGGTATGGTTCGGGGTTGGAATCCGGGGTGAGGCTCGTCAGCTGGGGCTGACGGTGACCTCGACGCCGCTGAATGCCGCGGTGCCAGTCAACGCGTCCACCGCCTGCTCATCGGTGAGGTCGTTGATACTAACGCCGGCGACGCCGGCCGCGACGCGGAGACGCGTCCCACTGCGCCCGTGGCCCCAGCCGTGGGGCAGGCTCACGACACCTGGTCGCATCTCGTCGCTGATCTCCAGCGGCACGGCCACGCGACCCGCCCGCGACGCCACCTGCACTTCGGTGCCGTTTGCGAGTCCGCGCGCGGCCGCATCCGTCGGGTGCATCAGGAGCGTGCAGCGTGACTTGCCCCGGACCAGGCGCTCGGCGTTGTGCATCCAGGAGTTCGAACTCCGCAGCGTGCGGCGGCCGATGAGCAGCAGCGCGGGTGACGAGGCGTCCGCACCGACCGCTGCCCCGTTTGCTCGGGCCGGCGCCAGGTCCGAGAGGAATCGTTGCGCTAGCCGCGCGAGGTCCGCGACGAAGATCTCCGGCGCGAGATGAATGCGCTTGTCGCGCGTGCGCAGGCGTGCGGGCAGGCCGGGCTTGAGTGCGCCGAGGTCGGTGCCGTGCGGCAGTGTCTTGAGTCGCGCCAGCGTGAGCCCCGCGCGCCCGGGACGATAGCCGGCGCCGTACGGGCCCGTCCGCAGCGCGTGGTCGAGCTGCCGAGCCGGCCCACCCAGTGCCAACAGCGTGTTCTTGACCTTGGCCCCGACGCCGCGCGAGAGGCGCGTGGTCAATGCCTGGAGAATCTCCCACTCGTGTCGCGCGTCACGCGGTTTCGCGAACACCGGCGCCGAATACTTGGCTGTATCGCGCACGGCGAGCGCGTGGAAGGCGAGGTCGTAGTGCTCGCGCTCCAGCGGCGAGCTCGGCGGGAGGATCAGGTGGGCGTGCCGTGTGGTCTCGTTCAGGTAGAAGTCGATGGCCACGAAGAACTCGAGCGACGCCAGCGCGCGGTCGAGTCGCGCGCCGTTGGGCGTGGACAGGACGGGGTTACCCGCGTGCGTGACGAGGGCCCGCACCTGACCCGATCCGGGGGTCTCGATCTCGTCGGCGAGCGCGGCGACCGGGAGCTCGCCGGCGAACTCCGGCAGGCCCCGCACGCGGCTGCGATATCGATTGAAGCGGTGTGAGCCATCGGCGCGCTGCCCGCCGCGCACGAGCGGCACGGCGGGCAGCGGAAACATCACGCCGCCCTCGGCGTCTACGCGCCCTGTGACGACGTTCAGCGCGTAGATCAGCCAGGTAGCGAGCCCACCGAACTCCTGCATCGACACGCCCACGCGCCCATACGCGGCGGCGCGCGGCGCGCGCGCAAAGTCGCGCGCCATCGTGCGGATCGCGTCGGCGGCAATGCCGGTCACCGGTGCCACCCGCTCAGGCGTGTACGGAGCACAGGCCGCGCGCAGCGACTCCGTGCCGTCCGTGAACTCCGCCAAGCGCCCCGGTGTCGCAAGTCCCTCGGCGAACACCGTCTGCAGCAGCGCGAGCAGCAGCAGGGCATCGGTGCCCGGCACGATGGCGTGATGTGCGTCAGCCATCGCCGCCGTCTCCGTCCGACGCGGGTCCACCACCACCACACGGCCGCCGCGCCGCTGGATGCCGCGCAGGCGCTCCTCCGCGCCGGGCGCACTCATCAAGCTGCCGTTCGACACCAGCGGATTCGCGCCGAACATCAGCACGTGATCCGTGCGATCGAGATCGGGAATCGGAATCAGCAACGGGTGCCCGAACATATGCATCGCCGCCACGTGGGCGGGTAACTGATCAACCGAAGTCGCCGAGAAGCGATTCTTCGTGCGGAGCGCGCGCAGGAAGTCGCCGATAAACAGCATCGCGCCGAGCGAGTGGACCGACGGGTTGCCGGCGTACGCCGCCACCGCGTCCGCGCCGTGCGCGCGCTGAATGCGCGTGATCTCGCGCACGGCGAGGTCAATGGCCTCGTCCCAGCCAATCGGCTTCCACTCTGCGCCGACGCGGCGCATCGGTGTGCGGATGCGATCGGGGTCGGTGTGGATGTCCTGCAAGGCCACGGCCTTCGGGCAGATGTGCCCGCGACTCAGCGGATCGTCGGCGTCACCGCGAATGGATGTGACGCGCTCGCCCTCGGTGGTGATGACGAGGCCGCACATCGCCTCGCAGAGGGTGCAGGTGCGGTGATGCGTGGTGGGCATCGGCGTCAGATGGCGAAGAGACGTTGGGCGTCCTGCAGGCTCGTGAGCGGGTCACGCGTGGGAATGAACTCGTGCGCCACGAAGCCGGTGAATCCCGTGGCCGCAATGGCGCGGGCAATCGCCGCGTAGTTGAGCTCCTGCGATGCGTCGAGCTCGTTGCGGCCCGGGTTGCCCGCCGTGTGGTAGTGGCCGATGAACTCCGCGTACTGGCGAATCGTGCGGATGACATCGCCTTCCATAATCTGCATATGATAGATGTCGTAGAGCAGCTTGAAGCGCGGCGAGCCAAGTCCGCGCGCGACCTGTACCGCCCACTCGGTGTGGTCGGCGTGGTAGTCGCGGTGGTCCACCTTGCTGTTCAGCATCTCCATCACGATCGTCACGCCGTGGCGCTCGGCGAGCGGCAGGATGCGCTTGAGTCCCGTCACGCAGTTGGCGATTCCCTCGCCATCGGCCATCCCGCGGCGGTTGCCCGAGAACACGATCATCTGCGGAATGCCCGCCGCAGCCACGAGCGGTAGCAAGCGCTCGGACTCGGCGACGAGTCGGTCGTGCAGGTCCGGACGATTCCAGCCGTCTGGGATCGGGCCGGGCCCGTTGGCGACGGTGCAGGTGAGGCCGTGCTCGCGCGGGACGTTCCACTCGTTGGCGCTGAGCAGATCGATGCCGTCGAGCCCGATGCGTTTGGCCTCGCGGCAGAGGTCGGCGATCGGCATCCGGCTGAAGCACCAGCGCGCGACGCTCTGCTTGTACGACGCGGTGCGCGCCGTTGACGACACGGGGGCCTCCTGAGACGACGACGCGCGCGGCTGCGCGTCGAGCGATGTTCCGAGCGACAGGGCGGCAGCGGCGCCGAGTCCGTGCTTGATGGCGTCGCGACGTGAAGGGCTCACAGTTCGTTCCGTTTCATCTTGCTCACGGCGCCGGCCACGGCCCGTGCCGTGATGGCCATATACGTGATGCTCGGGTTCTGGCAGGCGCTGCTCGCCATACAGGCACCATCGGTCACGAAGACGTTGGGGGCGTCCCACAGCTGGTTATCACCGTTCGTCACCGAGACGTCGCGCGAGCGGCCCATTCGCGCACCGCCCATTTCGTGAATGCACAGTCCCGGCGGCACGGTGGGACGGTTCTGCCAGATGCCCGTGGCACCCGCTGCCTCAAGCATTTCGGTGGCGCTGGTGACCATATCGCGCATCATCGCGCGCTCGTTCTCGCTCCACTTGCAGGTGATGCGCAGCGCGGGCACGCCCCACTTGTCCTTCACCGTCGGGTCGAGCGTCAGTTGATTTTCCTCGCGCGGCAGCATCTCGCCCCAGCCGTTGATGGCGAGTTGCCACGGTTGCAGATCGTTCAGGATGCGGCGCTTGTACTCAGCGCCGCCCCCCGGGCCGCTCCAGCGCGGCCGACCCGAGCCACCCTGCATTCCGTAGCCGCGCAGGAAGTCCGTGCTGGCGGGCGACGATTTCGTGTTCCGGAAGCGCGCCACGTAGATGCCGTTCGGGCGCCGACCGCTCGTCGTGCGGTCCTCGAAGCCCGGCATAATGCCGCCGGCGCCCCACAGCATATGGTGGTCCATTATGTACTTGCCCAGGTGTCCGCTGCTGTTGCCGAGTCCCTGTGCGTGAGTCGCTGACTTGGAATGCATCAGGATGCGCACCGACTCGAATGCGGAGGCGCACAGGAACACGATACGTCCCTCGAACAAGATCTCCTCGTTCGTACGGGCGTCGATCACGCGCACGCCGCGCGCCCGCTGGCGGGCCGCGTCATACACGACCTCGGCGACGACGCTGTGCGGGCGCAGCGTGAGCCGCCCCGTACGCTGCGCCGCCGGGAGCGTGGACCCGTTGGACGAGAAGTAGCTGTGCGTGATGCAGCCGCGTTCACAGGGTCCGCAGTAGTGGCAGGCATCGCGTCCGTTGTGCGGGCGCGTGAGCACGGCGGCGCGTCCGATCGTCATCACGCGCTGGCGATTGAATGCCGACAGGATGCGTTCGCGCGCCACGCGTTCGACGCAGGTCATCTCCATCGGCGGGAGAAAGCTGCCGTCGGGCAGTTGTTCGAGGCCCTCCTCCGCGCCGGACACGCCGATGAAACGCTCCACGTGCGTATACCAGGGCGCGAGGTCGGCGTAGCGGATCGGCCAGTCGTTGCCGTGCCCGTCCTTGGCGTTTGCCTCGAAGTCGAGGTCGCTCCAGCGATAGACCTGACGGCCCCACATTATCGAGCGCCCGCCCACGTGCCGCCCGCGGATCCAGCGGAACGGTGCGTCCTCGGGCGTGGTGTACGGGTTCTCACGGTCGTTCACGAAGAACTTCGATCCCAGTTCGTCGCAGGCATAGCACTCCTTCTGGACGGGCTGGTCCCGCTCGAGCTGGCTGCGGTTGCCGTAGCCGCGGAAACGCAGCTCGTAGGCCTGCACGTGCTCGACGTAGTCCTTCTCGGGATCGATCGGGCCGCCCGCCTCGAGGACCAGCGTGTCGAGGCCGGCCTCGGTGAGCTCCTTGGCCGCCCAGCCGCCGGCGATGCCACTCCCCACGACGATGGCGTCGAAGCGCCGACGCTGGCCCTGCGGAAGTTCTCGCGGCATCAGCGGCGCTCCACGGTGGAGCGGGGGGCGCAGCCGCTGTAGTCGCCGGGTTCGATCTCCACGCGGAGCACGTCCTTCTGGACGCGCTCGCTGCTCATCCAGCCGTGGACGACCCAACCTTTCAAGCGACGGAAGGCGCGTGCGCCAGGTGTCGGCGTGCCCGTTGTGTCCTCGGCCCAGGCGATCTCCGCCTGCTGCTGCGCCGCCGTCAGTCGCGCCCACGGCGCGCCGTGTACGGTGGCCGCGCGGGCATCGAGCGCGGCGAGTCCAACGAGGAACGTGTCGGCCTCGGACTCCGGCAGCCATTCTGCCACAATCAACTCCACGAAGTCCACGGCACCGACGTCCAGCGCACCGGGGCTCTCGGTGCGCGGGATGATGGCGTCCGCGATGGCGGCTATGATGACGCGGTCCTCGGGATCCAGCCGCGGCGCGTGCGGCGTCTGGAGGCGACGGTGCGCGTCGCGTGTCCACGCGTCGGACGGGGTGTCGGCCTGCGAGAGGGCGGGCAGGGCCACGAGGCCGGCGGCCTGCAGCAGCGACCGTCGAGTGAGCGTCATCGCGGGGGGCGTCCTCGGCGAGGGGATGCGGATAAGCTGGCGTCGGGGCGCGTGAATCGCTACCGACCGCTGGGTCGTTAGCTTCAAGGGTCCCTTACCGTCTCCGCGTCTCCGCCGTGCTCCCGTCGTCCCACCGTTCGCGCTTTCTGGCCGCCCGCCTCACGGCTGACGGGCTGTTGCTGCGTCGTCTGCTTCTGGTGTTGGGCGTCTATTTCGTTGCGCGGCTGGTGTTCTTCGTCGATCACCGGGCGAACTTCGCCGACAGCAGCGCCGGCACCGTGCTCTGGTCCTTCGTGCGTGGGGCGCGCTTCGACATCTCGGCGATTGCGTACTCAAACATCCCATTCATCCTGTTGTCACTCGTGCCGGCGACGCTGCTGCGCCGGTCGTGGTATCAGCGCCTGCTCCTGGGGCTGTTCCTGGTCGTGAATGGCGCGCTCACCGTCGTGATGATCGGCGACGTGGGCTACTTCCCGTTCACGGGCACGCGCGTGACGATGGACGTGTTTGCCCTCTCGGGTGAGGCCACCGCACAGGCCGATCAGCTCTTCCTGAACTTTGCCGGGCTCACCATCATCGGGTTGACGCTGATTGCGTCGCTCTGGGCGTTCTATCCGCGGGCGAGCAGCGAGGGGGGAGCGGTGCACAGTGCGCCGCCCACCCTGCGGACGCTCGCCACGGCTGCGCTGCGCGTCGTGATCGTACTGCTCCTCACCGTGGTGGCCGCGCGCGGCGGCCTGCAGAAGAAGCCGCTGAAGCCCATCCACGCGTTCGCCAGCGGCGACCACGAAGTCGGTGTACTCACGCTCAACTCGGCATTCACGCTGATCCACTCGCCGCGCCAGCGGCAGCTGGAGCCCGTCGCCTACTTCGCGGACGCCGCCGAGGTGGACTCCATCGTGCGGCCGCAGTACGGCTACACGGGCACGAACCGCGACAACATCGTGCTGCTGATGCTCGAGAGCTACGGCACCGAGTTCTGGGGCGGCGAGGACCGCGAGGAGCCCGGACTCACGCCGTTCCTCGACTCGCTGAGTCACGATGGCCTCTTCTTCACGACGGCGTTTGCCAACGGGCGGCGCTCGATGGACGCGTTGCCGAGCATCCTGCTCGGCGTGCCGCTGTACTTGGGCACGTCCATCGCGGTGTCGAACTACCAGGCCAACCAGTGGCGCGGCCTCGGGCACTACCTGGGCGAGGCCGGCTACCACACGTCGATGTTCCACGGGGCGGTGAAGGGCACGATGTACTTCGACGCCATCGCGTCGATGTCCGGCATCGTGGACTTCTATCCGCTCGAGCGGTTCCCCGATTCGGTGCAGCGCGCTGGCTTCGATGGGCACTGGGGCCTGTACGACGAACCGGCGCTGCAGTTCGCGGCCACCGAGCTCTCGACGCACGCCCAACCGTGGTTCACCACGCTGTTCACGATCAGCACCCACCATCCGTACCGGGTGCCGCCGGCATTGGCGGAGTCCCTGCCGACAGGGCGTCGTGAGGTGCACCAAAGCGTCGCCTACGTGGACCTCGCGGTGCGGCGGTTCTTCGAGACGGCGCGCCAGCAGCCGTGGTTCGAGAACACGCTGTTCATCATCACGGGCGACCACACGCCTCCGATGCGTTCGGAGCGCTACGACACGCCGTTGGGGCGCTATATGGTGCCGGTGCTGCTGTACCACCCACGGGGGACACTCCCCGCGCTGGACACCTCGCGCGTCACGCAGCACGTGGATCTCTTCCAGACCGTGCTCGACTACAGTGGCGTGCGGCCGCGGCGGATCCCGTCGTTCGGCCGGTCAATGTTCGCGGCGGACCGGGGCGAGGCGGTGCTCACGACCGACGGCGTGTTCTGGCTGGTGCGGCGGAACGGCGTGCTCGAGCGGATGCCTGACGGCCGCGAGCGCGCGCTGGCGTTCGAGGGCGAACGCACCGGCGCCGCACCGGGTACACTGTCCGAGGCCGAGCGCGCGGAGATGTCGCGCAAGTTGCTGGCGTACGTGCAGCACTTCACGATGTCGATGATCAACAACTCCTTCTATCGAGAGCCCGCGTCGCGGACCTCGGCCGCCACGCGCGGGGATAACTAGCCACGATGTCCACGCCCCGCCGCCTGTTGTTCGAGGAACGCGCCAGTCTCGTGACCTTCTCGGTCGTCGCGCTCGCGGCCGTCGCCATCGCGGCGGCGCTGCACTATATGCGGCCCGTGCTGGTGCCCTTCGTGCTCTCGATGTTCCTCTTCTACATCGTGCAGCCGGTGGCCGACGTCCTCGAGTCGCGGCTGCGCTTTCCACGTTGGCTCTCGACCCTGTTCGTGATGCTGCTGGTGGGCGTGGCCATCTTCCTTATCGGCCTGCTGGTGCTCACGTCGGTGCGCACCTTTGCCGCCTCCGCCGACCTGTATCAGTCCAAGCTGGTCGAGGCCATCACGCGCATCGCGACGCGGCTGCAGGACGCCGGACTGCCGATGAGTCCCGAGGAAGTGCTCAACAGCGTCAACACCATCCCGATGAGCGGCGTGATGCAGGCCACCGCGCAGCTCGCGCTCAAGATCATCGCGAACGGCACGCTCGTGGCGATCTTCGTGATCTTCCTCCTGCTCGGCCGGCGCACCGTCGTGCGCAAGAGCGCGGTCTTCCGGCAGATTGACCGCGACATCCGGCGCTACCTGGTCATCAAGACCCTGATCTCGATGCTCACGGGCTTCCTCATCTGGATCATCCTGACCTCGTTCGGCGTGGAACTCGCGCTGCTGCTCGCCATCCTGACCTTCGCGCTGAACTTCATTCCGAACATCGGGTCCATCGTGGCGACCATCCTGCCGATCCCGATCGCGCTGGTCCATTTCGAAACGCTGGGTCCGGTGGTGGCCATTGTCGCGCTGAGCACGACCGTGCAGCTGATCGTCGGCAACGGACTGGACCCGCTGCTGATGGGCAAGAACCTCGACCTCAGCCCCGTGACGATCGTGGCGGCGCTGGTGTTCTGGGGTCTGCTGTGGGGCCTGACGGGCGCGCTGCTCGCCGCGCCGCTCACCGCGATCCTCCGCATCGTGCTCGGGCAGTTCGAGACCACGCGACCGATGGGCGAATTGCTGGCCGGCCGATTGCCTTCGGCGGGACACACGACGGAGATGAAGGCGCCCGCAGCGCCGCCAATGATGTAGCGCGGCGGCACGTCGCTTGTGCGACGCGCCGGGATTCGTTACTCATTCCGCTAGCCGCCAGGGGTACCCGGTCGAGTGACTGGGTTGAGAAAGTCCCTTGGAACCTGACCCGGTTCACACCGGCGTAGGGAGTGCGGCGAGTGTCGCTGCGCTCTCACGGGCCACGGCACCCGCTCGCCGGGTGCGTGGCCCTTCGTGTTGTCGGGCGATGCACGCGGCGGGAATGCACACGGCGTCCTCACGTCCCACGAGGCACCGATGATGATGCAGTTCCGCTGGACCCGGATTGTGATGTGCGCCGTCTTGGCCGCGGCCGCCCTGGTCGCGGCGCCCCTCGTCGAACGTCCGCTCGGCGCGCAGGCCGTCCCCGCGTCGCGCGACTCGACGGTCGCGCGCGATACGCTGGAGTCCGTGGTTGTCCGCGCCGTTCGCGCCGGCGGCGCCGCTCCCACCTCGCAGTCGTTCTTGGATCGTGCGACGATCGAGCGCACCTACGCCGGCCAGGATGCCCCGCTGGCGCTCCTCGGCGCAACGGGCGTCACTGCCGCCTCCGATGCCGGTGCGTTCTCCGGCTACAGCTCCATCCGCCTGCGCGGCGTGGACCAGACCCGCCTCAGCATCTCGGTGGATGGCGTGCCGCTGAACGATCCGGAGGACCAGGTCCTCTACTTCTCCAACGTGCCCGACTTTATGAACTCGATGCAGTCGGTGCGCGTGCAGCGCGGCGTCGGGTCCAGCGCGTTCGGCACGGCGTCGTTCGCCGGCTCGATTGACTTCGAGAGTATGCCGCTGCTCACGACGCCGCGGTTCGCTGAAGGGCAGGTGACCGGCGGCTCCTGGGGCACGCAGCGGCTCAGCGTCGAGGGCGCCTCCGGCGTCTCGGGGAACGGGCTCGCCGCGTACGGTCGCCTCTCGACGCAGGAGACGGCCGGCTTCCGCCGCCACAGCGGCAACGAAGCCACCTCGGGCTTTCTCAGCGCCGGGTGGTTCGGCGACCGCAATGCGCTCAAGTTCACCGGCTTTGCGGGGCGCTCGCAGATGCGGCTCGCGTACTACGCAGCCAGCGAAGCCGAGCTGGCCGCGGACCCGCGCGCCAACCCGATGCGGCCCGACGAACGCGACGACTTCCATCAGGAGATGCTCTCGCTGCAGTACACGCGCGTCCTGCGGCCCGGTCTGACCGTGACGACGACGGGCTACCGCAACAGCGCGGGCGGATGGTTCGACGTCGACGTGGGCGATCCCACGCTGTGGCGATTTTCGCTGGACCACGTGTGGTACGGCCTGCTGTCCACGCTTGAGTACCAGGGCGACCACATCACGCTGGCCGCCGGCGCCCACGTGAGCGACTACGCGCGCGACCACGCGCTGCACGTGAAGCCCGACCTGGCCAATGCGGTCTACGACAACACGGGCTTCAAGCAGGAGCAGAGTGCGTTCGCGAAGGCGGCACTCACGCGTGGGGCGTTCACGCTGCACGGCGACCTGCAGCTGCGCCGCGCGGCGTTCCGCTACGCGCCCTCGGAGGGCAACTCGTTCTCCGGCCCGCGCGTGGACTGGCTGTTCCTGAACCCGAAGGCCGGCATCACGTGGCGCGCGCGCCCATCGCTCGAGCTCTTCGCCTCGCTGGGGCAGGCCGGCCGCGAGCCCACGCGCAGCGATATGTTCGCCGGCAATGACGACCTCGACGACGCCAGCGCCGCCGAGATCCTGCCGCTCGACCGCGTGAAGCCCGAGCGCCTCACCGATCTTGAGCTCGGTGCCCGCTGGCGGCGCGGCAACCTCGCGGCGAGCGCGAACGCGTTCGCGATGGCGTTCCGAAACGAGATCGCGCCGATTGGGGCGCTCACGGTCACCGGTGCACAACTGCGCGCCAATGTCCCGCGCTCCTCGCGCGTTGGGGTCGAGGGCGAGTTGTCGTGGCGGGCGCGCCCGACCCTCCTGCTCACCGGCAACGCGATGCTCCTGCGGGCGCGGATCGCCGAGTACACCGATGAGGGCACGAGCACGACGTACACGGACGTGGAGCCGTTGCTCACGCCGGCGATCGTGGCCAGCGCGCAGGCGGCCTGGACGCCGCGGCGCGGGACCGAGCTCAGCGTCACGCTGCGCCACGTGGGCGAGTCGCATCTCGCCAACGACGGCAACGACGCACTCGTGACGCCGGCGTTTACGCTCGCCGATGCCGGGGCGTCGCTGGCCTTGGCGGGCGCCACGCTCCGCGTGCAGGTCCAGAACCTCTTCGATGCCACGGCCTACGCGAGCGGCTACACGGACGGTGCGACCCGCTACTTCTTCCCCGTGGCGGCGCGGACCGTGCTGGCGACGATCGTCATTGGATTCTAGGTTCAGGAGATGACCCCGCGCAGCCTCGTCGAGGAACTCCAGCAGAACCGGCCGTTCGATACGCCGGCTGACGAGGCTGTCGTCGCGCTGATGCGCACCGCCGCGCTGGTGCGCCGCGCCATCGCGCGGCGCGTGGAGCCCTACGGCATCTCATTGGCGCAATACAACGTGCTGCGGATCCTCCGCGGGGCAGGGCGCGCGGGACTACCCACGCTGGCCGTGCGCAATCGGCTCATCGAGGAGGCGCCGGGCATCACGCGCCTCATCGACAAGCTTGAGGAGGCCGGCTTCGTGCGGCGCTCGCGCGCGGGGTCGGATCGCCGGGTGGTCCACTGTGTCATCACCGACGCCGGCCTCCGCCTGCTCGACGCGATGGACACGCTCATCAAGGAGACGGCGCGGCTCGTCAGCGCCGGGCTCCCGGGCGAAGCCGATCAGGAGCGCCTGATCGAGCTGCTCGCGCGCGTCAGGGACGGCCTCCGCGAGCCGTAAGCGGCCGGATGCGCGCGATCCGATCGCCCTCGAGCACCAGGTCCACCACATCCATTCCAGCCACGACCTCGGCGAACACCGTGTAGTCGCGGGCGAGCCGCGGATTGTCGCGCAGGTTGATGAACCATTGCGCGTCGCCCGTGTCGTGGCCGCGCGTACTCATTCCCACGGTGCCGCGGGCGTGCGGTACGGTGCCGAGTTCGTCGATGAGATACCGCGCGTCGCCCACGTACTCGTTGGCGCCGCGGCTGCCCCCCTGGATCACGAAGTCGTGCTCCACGCGGTGCCACGTGGTGCCGTCGTAGTGCCCGCGTGCCGCCAGTGCGAGAATGCGGGCCGCCATAATGGGCGCGACGTCGCCGCGGAGCCGCACGACGAATCTTCCGCCGCCGTGCTCCGGAGCCATCACGACCTCAAGCTGGCGCTCGGCGCCGAGGGCCAGCGCGACCGCGTCGCGGTCGAGTGAGTCGGCGCGAGTGGGCGGCGTGTCGTCCGTCACCGGACGGCCCGCTGCCTCGAGCAGGGCTACACGTGCGTCCCGCTCGCTGGCGTTGCCGCGGCGCGCGAAGCGCGTGAACGCCGCGTTGGCGGCGGCGCGCGCGGCCGGGTCTGTCGTGCCCTTGAGCGCGATAGCCGCCGCGCGGACGGCCTGGGCGTCATCCCGTGCGAGTGCGCGAGCATAGAGCGCGTCATCCGCGTGCCCGGTGAGCGGCGCCAGGCCCTCGATGGCCGCCTCGATCACGTTGGCGTCGCGATCCACGGCGAGTCGCCGCAGGGTCGCAGTGTCGCGAAGGATGGTGGCGGCCCGCGCGGCGTACTGCCGCAGGTGCCACAGTTCGTGCGTGACCAAGCGGTCGAGGCGGGATGCGGCGGAGGCGGGCTCGAGCCGTGCAAGCGCAACGACGCCGTGTGCCGCGAGGTGCCACGAGGCCTGCCCGCGATTGCGGCGCCGCACGTCGGCGGGCAACTGGTCCACCCAGCGCCGCAAGGTGCCCACGACCGCGGTGTCGCCGGCGCAGCTTGCGCGGACGACCGCGGCCGCGCGCAAACGCACGGGCACCACGGGGTCGTGCAGGCCGCTGCGAATCACGAGACAGTCGTCGCGCTTGTCGGTGAGTTGACGGTACCGCGTCTTCCACGCCGCCTCCGGCCACACGCGCGGTCCCGGGAGCGCCGCGCCGGCCAGCGAGTCCCGGCGCGCGTACGCGGCGTCGCGACTGCGTTCGCGCGCCCGGATGGCCAGCACACGGATCCGTGAACTGGTGTGAATCGCGCCCTGTCCCAGCGCCGGGTCCAGCGTGTCGCGGCGGTCCTCCGCCAACAGGATGCGCGCCACCAGCGACGAGTCGGAGGCGCCGAGGCCGGGCCTGCGCGTCTGCGTCGCCGGACGTTGCGCCGCGAGGGGCAGCGCGATGCTGAGCAGCGCGCACACGGTCCAGCGGGCCCGGGGGAGGGTCATCCCTCGAACGTACGGCGCGCCGCGCTCCCTGTCACCCCCATCGGCCCAAGGGTAATTTTCGGCCTATGCTCCTCATCAAGTTCCTGCAGACGCTGTTCAAGGCGCTGAACTCCGACGGCACCCCCGGTCAGGTCGGGATGGGGATGGCCATCGGCCTGTGCTTCGGCCTCACGCCGCTGATGTCGCTCCACAATGTGCTCGTGCTTGCGGTGGCGATGCTCACGACCGTGTCGATGCCCGGCGTGTTCCTCGGTTGGGCCATCGCCACGCCGCTTGGTTTTATGCTCGACCCCATCTTCGACCGCGTCGGGCTCGCCCTGCTGATGCGCGACGACCTGGCGCCGCTGTTCACGTGGATCGTCAACACGCCGGTCGTCGCGCTGTCGCGACTCAACAACACCATCGTGCTCGGTAGCCTCGTCGTCTGGCTGCTGGCGCTGGTGCCCGCGTTCTTCCTGTTCCGCGTGCTCGTCGATCGGTACCGCGCACACATCTACGCCAAGGTCCAGCAGTGGAAGGTCGTGCAGCTGCTCAAGACGTCGAAGCTGTACCAGCTCTACGACCTGTTCCGCCCGTGAGATACATCCGCTGGAAGGCCCTGTTGCCGCTCACGGTGGTGCTTGCGCTCCTCGCCGTGTTTGTGGTGTTCTTCAAGAATCGCGTGCTCGAGTGGTCGGTGGAGACGGGTGGCACGGCCGCCGTCGGCGCACGCGTGGATCTCGCGTCCGCCGCCCTGTCGTTCACGCAGGGCAACGTCACGTTGCGCGGGCTGGAGGTCACGAATCCCAACAGCCCGATGCGCAATATGGTCGAGGCCGAGGAGCTGATCTTCGACATCGGCGTGCTTCCGTTGCTCGAGAAGAAGGTCGTCATCGACACGATGGCCGCGCGTGGCATCCGCTTCAACACGCCGCGCGAGACCTCGGGGGCGATCCCGCAGAAGCCAAAGGACGTCGAGGAGACCAGCCAGGTCATCGCGAACTTCAAGTCACGCATCAAGGTGCCGCCGCTCGAGCTGTCGACGCTCACGCAAGCGGTGAACGTGGACGCAATCTCGCCCGAGTCGCTGGCCACGCTGCGTGCGGCGCGCCACGCCATCGCCTACGCCGACACCGCGCGCGACAAGCTGCTCGCCGACCTGCAGGCTGCCGATCCGCGGCCGGCCATCGACTCGGCCGAAGCACTGGCGCGGCGGTTGGCGAACGCGAACCTGCGGACGCTCGGCCTGACGGGCGTGCGCCAGGCCGTGGTGGATGTGCGGCGGACGCTGGCCACCCTGAATCAGATTGATGACCGACTCGAGAACTTCGAGATCGAGGCGCGCGGCAACGCGGCGGGCCTGCAGGCGAAGATCGACGCAGTGGGTGCGGCGCGCCCGGCGGACTACGCGTACGCGCGCTCGCTGCTGCGCCTGCCGACCTTCGAGCTGCCGACCATCGGACCACAGCTCTTCAGCGACCTGATCGCCGAGCAGTTGGGCGACGTCCTGTACTGGGGCGAGCGCGTGCAGCGCTACCTGCCGCCGGGCCTCGAGCGCAAGCTGCAGCCGGGACCCAAGCGGGTGCGCGCGTCGGGCACCGACGTGATCTTCCCCAAGGAAACGGTCTACCCGACCTTCCTGCTGCGACTCGCGGAACTCTCACTGACGATCGCCGGAGACGGTGCGGCGGCCGGTGGCTACCGTGCCACGGTCGCCGGCGTGACGACGCAGCCGGCCGTGTATGGCGCGCCGACGACATTCCTCCTCGCTCGGAGCGGCGGAACCGTCGGCCCGCGCGACGGCCGCGTCGCGGGAATGTTCGACCATCGTCGCGCCCCGGTGCGCGACACGGTGGGCGCGTACTTCTCCGGCATCACGCTCCCCAATTTCCCGATCGGTGGCTTGGGTGGCGCGGTGCACCTCGGCCAGGGACTCACCAACCTGCGTCTCACACGCACCGGCGAACAGTTGCGCGGTGAGTGGACGTGGCGCGCGCCGCGCGTGGCGTGGGTGCGCGACTCGGCGCGTGCGCCAGCCCGTGATGCGCGGGCACGCCTCATCGAGGACGCCCTCTGGCGCGCGATGCAGCGCGTGGATTCGGTCGAGATCGTCGCGACGCTCGGCGGCACGCTGCGCGATCCCACGCTGGCGGTGCGGACCAACGTAGCGGACGCTGTCAGCTCTGCGCTGCGGGCACAGCTCGGCGAGGAGGTGCGCAAGGCCGAGGCACAGGTGCGCCAGCGTGTGGATCAGTTGGTGAGCCAGCAGGTCGCGCAGGCGCGCGGCAAGGCCGATCAGGTCAAGACGCAGGTCGCCACGCGCGTGGCCGACGAACGCTCACGCCTCGCGGCGCAGCGGGTCGCGCTCGAGGCGCGACTCCGCGACCTCCTTCGCATTCCCGGGATCTCGTGATATGCCACTCGGACGCTCGCTACTCCTCGCCGCCGCCAAGAGCGACGCGCTGAACCGCTTCGCGACGCGCTCGGCGGTTGTGCGCCGCGCCACCCGCGCCTTTATGCCCGGCGAGACGATGGAGGCGGGGCTCGACGCCGGCGCGCCGATCGCGCGGTCGGGGCGGGGCATCCTCTACACGAGACTCGGCGAGGCGCTCACCGCCAAGCACGAGGCCGTCGAGGTGCGCGCGCACTACGAGACGCTGTTCGATGCCATCAAGGCGCGCGGCCTGCCCGCCCAGGTGAGCGTGAAGCCCACGCAACTGGCGCTCGACCTCTCGATGGACGAGTGCGCTGCGCACTGCGTGGCCCTCGCCGACAAGGCCGAGAGCACGGGCTCGGCGCTGTGGCTCGATATGGAGGATGTGTCCTACGTCGACCGCACGCTCGAGTTGTACCGGGCGATCCGAGCGCGCCACGCGCGAGCTGGCCTTGCGTTGCAGGCGTACTTGTACCGCACGCCGAAGGACGTCGAGTCGCTGCTCCCACTCAAGCCGTCCATTCGCCTCGTGAAGGGCGCGTACGCGGAGTCCGCCAGCGTCGCCTTCCCCAAGAAGGCCGATACCGACCGCGCCTACGAAGAGATTGCCGCGCAGATGCTCGCGACCGCCGCGCGCGGCTCCTGCCTGCCTATTCTCGGCACGCACGATATGCCGCTCATCAAGCGCATCATCGCGCGCGCGCGCGCGTTGGGTGTCGCACCCGGTGGCTATGAGATCCATATGCTCTACGGCATCCGCGACCGCGACCAGCTCGCGCTCAAGGCGGCCGGCGAGACGGTCGCCACGCTCATCAGCTATGGCGAGGCCTGGTACCGCTGGTATATGCGCCGCCTCGCCGAGCGCCCGGCGAACGTCGGGTTCGTCGTGCGCTCGATGTTCGGCTAGCGCGGCTCAGCGCGGAAACACGAACGTGCGGTAGCTGATCCGGCGTTGCGCGATCGCCTTCACGAGGTCCGTCGTGGAGATGATGCCGACGAGGCTGCCGCTCTCGACCACGGGGATCCGATGGATGCCCTCGGTCTGCATCAGCTCGGCTGCGGCATTGGCCGGGGCGTCGGGATCGATGGTCGTGAGTGGCGCCCGCGTCATCGCCTCCTCGACCGTGTGATCGTCGAGGACGCCGTGATCCTGCCCGCCCGTGACGGCCTCGGGGTCGCCGGGCAGTTGCGCGATGAAGTCGAGCAGGTCGGCGGCGCTGATCATTCCCACCACTCGTCCCACACGGACGACGGGCGCGCCGGAGACGTGTTCCGTCGCGAGGATCTCGGCGGCTTCGCGCACCGAGGTGTGAGGAGCGAGGGTGAGCACCTCGCGGGTCATCAGATCCTTGACCTTGAGCATCGTGCCTCCGGGCTGGGCGACGATCCACCGCGTCGCACTCGAAATACTGAGGGCGGGGCGTCGGCTAGCTATCGGCGTGGGCCGGACGTGGCGTAGGGGTTCTCCGCGCAGGGCGCTTGTCATCGTGCGGTGACCATATTACCGTATCGGAGTATCGTACTACCGTCGCCACGCCTCCCCCTGTTCGTGAGGTCCCCTCGATGCGTTCCGCTCGCGCGCCCCGCGCGCTGCTCCTCGCTACCGCCCTCACCGCCTGCGCCGGCGACGGCGCCGCCTCCGCCGACAAGGGACCCGCGCCCGCCGTCGTCTTCACCGAGGCCAGTTGGCAGCCCAAGCGCGAGGCCGACATTCCCGCCGACTCGATGGGCGCCTCCATCCGACGCGGACTCTACCTCCTCCGCTTCACGCCCGAGTCCCTCCCGCAGTACGCCACCTCTGGGCTGCGCTGCACGAGCTGCCACCAGGACGATGGGCTCAAGGTCGCCGCGGCGCCGCTCACTGGCTCGCACGCGCGCTTCCCCAAGTATATGCCGCGCACGGGCTCGGTCATCACGCTCGCCGATCGCGTGAACTACTGCTTCACCCGCTCGCTTGCGGGCAACGTGCTCCCCGTGGACTCGCGCGAGATGACCGACCTCCTCGCCTATATGAAGTTCATCTCCGCCGATGTCCCGGTCGGCACCAACATCGCGGGCTACGACGGCCTGATTCCGATGAAGGACACGCTCGTCGGCGACGCGGCGCGCGGCGCCAGGCTCTACGTCGAGAAGACCTGCAGCACCTGCCACGGCGCCGACGGCAACGGCCTCGGTATCCTGCCGCCGCTCTGGGGACCGCGCTCATACTCGATCGGCGCATCAATGTCGCGCGAGGAGCGCGCCGCCAGCTTCATCTGGCACAATATGCCGCAGTCCAATCCGGGCTCGCTCACGCCGCAGGAGGCCTTCGACCTCTCGGCGTACATCAATTCGCATCCGCGGCCGGATTCGCCGGCCAAGCAGTTCGACTGGCCCGTGGGGGGGAACCCGAAGGACGTGCCCTACGATCTCGAGTCCGGGCATAAGGCGTATCGTCCGCCGCCGCTCATTCGACGCAACACGCCGGAGCGCGCCGTCGTCCCCGTGCCGCCACGCGCGGCCGACCGGCGGCGGTGACGCAATGAGCCGCAAGCTCTCACGCCGCGAGGTGATTGCCGGTGCCGCCACCGCGCTCGGCGCGGCAGCCGTCGCCAAGGCGAGCACCGCGACCGCGCAGGAGGGGCCCGCCGCCAGTGGACCCACCGTCACGGTGCCGAGCGATCCCACGAAGCAGCAGGGATTGCCCACGAGTGCGCTTGGTGCGCGTTCACCCTTCGTGAAGCCCTCGCGCACGCCGACCGGCGAGACCGTCGGCTCGTCGCTCACGCCGCTGCAGGATCTCACCGGCCCCATCACACCAGCGGACCTGCACTTCGAGCGACACCACGCCGGCATCCCCGTCATCGATCCCGCTCGGCATCGGCTCGTCATCCACGGGCTCGTGGATCGCGAGGTGTCTCTTTCGCTCGACGATATCAAGCGCTTTCCGCAGGTGACGCGCACGTACTTCATCGAGTGCTCCGGCAACGGCCGCAATGCCTTCCGCGCGCCGAAGCCCGATATGACCGCGCAGAAAGTCGCGGGGATGCTCTCGACATCGGAGTGGACCGGCGTGGCGCTCGCGACGCTGTTCCGCGAGGTCGGCGCCAAGCCCGATGCGACGTGGTTTCTCGCCGAGGGCGGCGACGCCTGCCTGATGACGCGCTCGGTGCCGATGACGAAGGCCTGGGATGACGCCATCGTCGTGTGGGCGCAGAACGGCGAGCCGCTGCGCCCGGCGCAGGGCTATCCGTTGCGACTCGTGCTCCCAGGCTGGGAAGGCAACATCAACGTGAAGTGGCTGCGCCGCCTCGAGCTCGGCACGCGCCCCTGGCGCACGCGTTGGGAGACGGCGAAGTACACGGACCCGCATCCCGGCAATACGGCCCGCGAGTTCACGTTCGAGAACGATGTGAAGAGCGTGATCACCTCGCCGTCGTATCCGGCGCGCATCAGCGAGCGCGGCTGGCATTCGGTGCAGGGGCTCGCGTGGAGCGGCCGTGGACGCGTCACGCGGGTGGAGGTCAGTGAGGACGCCGGACGTTCCTGGGCCGCCGCCGAGCTGATGGGTCCGGCGCTGCCCAAGGCGGCCGTGCGCTTTCAGCATATGCTCAACTGGCGGGGCGGGGAGGTCACTCTCCTGAGCCGCGCCACCGACGACGCCGGCTTCACACAGCCCACGCGCACCGAGCTCCTCACCGCGCGCGGAGCGGGCACCGACTACCACTTTAACCAGATCGTGGGTTGGAGAATCGCCCGCGACGGCCACGTGACCTTCTTCGGGGAGTCCTGATGCGCGCCTCGCACTCCGAAGACACGATGCGACGCGTGCTGGCGCTCGGCGCACTGGGCCTCGCACTCGCGGCCTGCGGCGCCGACGCACCCGTGCGTGAGGCGAGCACCGTAGCCGACGGCAGTGCATATGCTGCCGTCACCGAGTATCCGAAAGGCCACTTCAACTTGGGGCGCGTTGCGTCGAGGGCGGAGATCGCTCTGCTCGACACGGACATCGGGCCCGAGGGCCTCGAGCTGCCGCCGGGCCGCGGCTCCGTTCGCGACGGCGAGACGATCTACCGCGCGCAGTGTGCGGCCTGCCACGGTGCAGCCGGCGAGGGAATGGCACCGGTGTTTCCCGCATTGATCGGACGCGATCCGCGCGGCGAGGACTTCAACTTCGCCGCCGATGCCAGCATTCCACGCACCATTGGCAACTACTGGCCGTACGCCACCACGCTCTACGACTACATCCGCCGCGCGATGCCGCTGTACACGCCCGGCTCGCTCAGCGCCGACCAGACCTACGCCGTGACGGCGTACTTGCTCGCCGCCAACAAGGTGATTTCCGACGACGTCACGCTCGACGCCGCGGCGCTCCGCGCCGTGCGGATGCCCGCGCGTGACCGCTTCGTACCCGACGACCGCTCCCCCAGCACGAGGTAGTGATGAACACCACACCCGCACCGCTCACTGCGCCCAACTGGGCCAAGCTCGGCGTGATCTTCGGATTCGTCGGCGCGCTTTCGATCCTGCTCTGGGGACCGATTGGCGTCTCCGGCACCTATCCGCGACTCATCGGCGAGTTCTTCCGCGCCTTCGATCCCTCGTACGCCGAGACGAATCCATATCTCGTCCGGATGGGCTCGTTGCTGCGCCCGGAGACCTTCCTCGTCCTCGGCCTCGTCATCGGAGGCTTCCTCGGCGCGCGCAGAGACGTGGAGAAGGCGCCCAAGGTCGAGATGCCGCACGTCGTCGCGACCAGCGACGCGCGCCGCTACACGGAGGCCTTTCTCGCCGGCTTCCTCATCCTCTTCGGCGCACGACTCGCGGGTGGCTGCACCAGCGGATTGATCATCTCGGGAATGACGCAGCTGAGCATCGCCGGCTTTGTGTTCGCCGCCGGCGTCTTCGCCACTGGCATCGGCACGGCGAAGCTGATGCAGGCCCTTCGCGCGGGGAACTGACAATGGCCAACATCTACGGTCTGATCATCGGCATCGCGATGGGCTTCCTCATCCAGCGCGTCCGCGCGTCGAGCCCGGCGGTGATTCTGCAGAACCTGCGCCTCGAGAACCTGTCCATCATCAAGTTTATGGCGATGACCATCGCCGTCGGGATGATGGTGACGTACACGCTGAACCTCTTCATCCCGAACCTGCTGCACTTCGACATCAAGCCGACGTACCTGCTCGGCGTGTTGCTCGGTGGGCTCATCTTTGGCGTGGGCTTCGGGCTCGGCGGCTATTGCCCCGGCACCTGTGTCGTCGGCATCGGGGAGGGTCGCCGCGACGCGTGGTTCGCGCTGGGTGGCGGCATCGTCGGGACGCTGGTGTTCACGCTCGTGTACACGAGCGTCATCCAACCGATTGTCGCGGTGATGGACTTCGGCCGCATCACCGTGCAGGACCTGCTGCACGTGCCGGCCATCGTGCCCGCGTTGGTGATCGGCGTGCTGTTCCTCGTCGTCATCAAGCTGCTGCCGACGGAGATCAAGCAGGCGTGAGCCCGCGCCGCGCCACCGTCCGCCGCGAGGCGACCCCGCAGCTCCTCGAACGGGTCGCCTCGCGATTCCGTGCGCTCGCCGAACCCGCGCGACTGGTCGTGTTGCACGCGCTCGAGGGTGGCGAACTCACCGTGAGCGAGTTGGTCGAGGCAACGGGGCTCGCGCAGGGCAACCTGTCCAAGCACCTGCAACAGCTGTACGCGGCGGGATTCGTCACGCGCCGCCGCGACGGGATGTTCGTGTACTACGCGCTCGCGGACGAGGACGTGCTGGCCCTCTGCGAGCTGATGTGTGGGCGACTCGAGGGCGAGGTCGAGTCGGCGCGGCGGCTGCTGGCCGTGCGCGCGCGCTAGAGCGGCGGGAGCCGCTTCCAGATCATCCCGAGCGGCAGCGAGTCCGTCAGGCCCCAGGCGCAGCGGTGGGCCAACTCGCGCGCGAGCGCCAGTGCGATGATGGCGTCCTCCGGTGCGAGCGGTCCGCGCGACTCCTCGCCGGCGGCGCGGGCCGCGCGGCGCGCGCCGCGCCCGGGGAGCGCGATGCGATGCCCGCCCAGTTCACCGCCCGCGAAGTCGAAGCGCACGAACACGCCGTCGAACCCGCCGCCGGCGTCCGCCGGCCGCGGCGCGAGGATGCGGATCGAGCTCGGCCGCTCGCCGCGTCCCACCACCAACGTGACGAAGCGGCCCGACTGCACGAGGTCAATCTGCCAGGTGCCGCCATAGAAGTCGCCGTACGCGCCGGTGCGCTGGTGCAGGCCCGAGCCGCCGGTCATCTGCAGCGACGTCTGATTCATCGTCCGCGGGGCCACGCAGCGGATGCGCTCGGATTCCGCCGGCACGGTGACGTCCGTGGCGAGTGCCACGTAGCGGGGCACGAGCTCGGCGACCTGCGCACTCGATACCTCGGGTGCGAGGGAGAGGCCAACGACGGCGACAAGTCGGCGCGCAGCGCGCATCGCGAACGGTCCTCGGGAACGGGGCTACGCTAGAGATACCCAGCGCGCGCGGCGATTGCCACCGCCTTGCCGCCTCATTTGCTTCAGGGATGCTTCGAGCACCTCTCGTTCTTGCCTTGGCCGCCGTCGCGGTCACCAGTAGCGTCCTCTCGGCGCAGGCGCGCCCGCTGCCGACGCAGCGCCAGCAGGTGGACGCGATCTTCGCCCGCTTCAACTCGACCGCGAGTCCCGGCTGCCTCGTCGGCGTGGATCGCGAAGGCGCGCCGGTCCTGCGCGCCGCCTATGGAATGGCCGACCTCGAACGCGGCGTCGCGTTGCGGCCAGATATGGTCGCCGAGATCGGCTCGGTGTCCAAGCAGTTCGTGGCGGCCGCCCTGGTGCTGCTTGAGCAGGAGGGCCGCCTGCGGCTCGATGATCCCGTCTCGCGCCATCTGCCGGAGTTCCCTGACTTTCGCGATGCGGGGGGCCCAGTCACTATCCGCCACCTGTTGCAGCACACCAGTGGCCTGCGCGACCAGTACGGGCTACTGGAGATCGTCGGGCGGCCGTACGGCGACGTCGTGCACACGAACGCGGAGGTGGTCGCGCTCGTGAGCAGGCAGCGGACGCTCAACTTCCCGGTCAACACGGCCTACCTGTACAGCAACTCGGGCTACACGGTGGCGGCCGTACTCGTGGAGCGCGTCAGCGGGATGTCGCTGCAGGACTACACGGAGTCGCGGCTCTTCGCGCCGGCCGGCATCACGCGCGCGCGTTGGCGTACGGATCATCGCGCGGTGCTGCCGGGCCGCGTGGTTCCCTATGCGCTGCGCGCGGGGCGCTGGGAGCTGGACGAACCCTTCAGCGACCTCTACGGGGCCGGCGGGCTGCGGATGACGCTCGACGAGATGCTCCGCTGGACTGCCGCCCTGCACGGCCGGCGCATCGGCGCGGATTCGACGCTCGCGACGATGGCGCGACCGGCGCGACTCCGCGACGGCCGGCTGACCGAGTACGGCCTCGGATTGATGGTGCGCGAGTGGCTCGGGCTCGCGGAGGTGGCGCATAGCGGCTCCACGGCGGGCTACCGCGCGTACCTCGCGCACTATCCGGCGTCGGGCGTGAGCGTGGCGATGCAGTGCAATGCGGGGAACGGTGACTATGTGGAGTTGGCGCGCGCGGTGGCTGGCGTCTTCCACTCCCAGCCCCCTGCGGCCGCGACGATGCCTCCGGTACAACCGCAGGCTCGCCTCGCGGCGCGTCCGTTGTCGGCCGCCGCGCGCGCGTCGCTCACGGGCGCCTGGCGCGATGCCGAGACCGGCGGTGTGGCGCAGATCTCGGCTTCCGATTCGATCGTGACCATTCAGTTCGCCCACAGCCCGCCGCGCCGCGTGCTGGCCGTCGCGGCGGATTCCCTGCGCGGTGAGGGTCAGTTGGCGGTGGGTCTCGAGCTCGATCGTCGCGGGCGCGTCGTCGCGCTGCGCTACCACAACGGACGCGTGCGCAACGTCCGGTTCACCCCGGTGCCCTGATGGATCCCATCACGCACACAATGGTCGGCGCGGTCCTCGCGCGCACCGTCGGCGATCGCCGCACGCCGCTCGCCGGTGCCACGCTGATGCTCGCGGCCAACGCGCCGGACATCGACATCTACTCCGCGTGGACCGAGACGAGCTTCGGGAGCATCGCGTTCCGGCGGGGGTGGACCCACGGCCCGATTGCGCTCGCGCTGCTCCCGTTCGCGGTGACGCTGCTCGTGCTCGGCTACGACCGGCTGCGACGCCAACGCTCACCTGAGCGCGCCGCCGCCGATCCGCGCTGGGTGCTGGCCCTCGCCACGCTCGGCGTCATCAGCCATCCCGCGCTCGACTGGCTGAATACGTACGGCATTCGGCTGCTGATGCCGCTGAGCCCGCGGTGGTTCTACGGCGACGCCGTCTTCATCATTGACCCGTATTGGTGGGCGTTGCTGGCCATCACGTTGGTCCTGGCGCGACGCGGTGCGAGCGCGCTGGTCGTGCGCCGCGTCGCGCTGGTGGCACTGGCGTATCCGCTGACGATGGTCGTCGTGGGCAAGTTCGGGGAGCGCATCGCCGCCGACGCGGCCCGCGAGGCCGGTATCGCCGGCGTGCGTGAGGTGATGTACCAGCCGGCGATGGGGAATCCGCTCGCGGCGCAGCTCGTCGCCGTCACCGATGCGGGCTATCACTACGGGCGTCTCGCGTGGTGGGCGTCGCCGCGCGTGCGCTACGACGGCACGGTCATCGCGCGCGGTGACTGGACCGATCCGCGCGTGCAGGCGGCGATGCGCGATCCCGATGTGCGCGACTATCTCGTGTGGTCGCGGTTCCCCTGGGTGCAAATCGAAGCGACCGCCGCGGACGGGTCCGCGGCGGTCGGATTCGGTGATGCGCGCTTTCCGCGCGGCGGGCTCGCCGGCGGACTGGGCGGGCTCTCGGTTACCGTGCCCCCGCAGGTCCACTGAGGGACGCGCGCGACACGCTTGCGCGCTCCACCCGCCCATCGGCGAACTTCGTCTCCACGAGCATCTGCTCGCTGGCCTTCTCAAGACGCATCGTGGTGGTCGAGAGCAGTTCGCCCGCCTTCATCTCCTCGATGACCATCACGCGTGCGTCCCCTTCCACGCGGCGCGTCTGACGGAGCTGCGTGCCCGACTCCGTGCCCGAGACGGACACCGACGACATCGGGTTCTCACCCGTCCAGAACTCCACGCTGTTGAACACGAGCGCATCTGCCGCGACCACGAGGGAGTACACCTGCACGATGCTCAGCGCGACGAAGACCACTTCGACGACCCACTTGTCGCCGACACCCTTATTGAACTGGTAGAGCTTCTTGGTGGCCTGGAAGGTGCCGAAGCAGGCGCTCGATCCGAGTACGCCGACCGAGGCCACGCCGAAGACGACGGCACGAGAGACGCGAGACAGACGCATTGCGGAGGGCTCCGTGTGATGAGGATGCCCAAGGGTACCCGGGAAGGCGGGTCGCGAACAAGGGGCGACCGCGGGCCGCGCGCGCTGCGCTGCAGCCGTAGTGACGGTGCCGGGGGCGGCGGCCCAACTCCCCATCACGAGCGCTGTTCCGCCCGCCCCCCGACCCGTCCACGGAGTGGAAATGCAAACGCCGTGCCGTGGCGTTGCCGCTTCGCTTGCGGGGCACAAGCCGTCATTTTTCAGAGGTGATTCCCCGCGTCCTGCTCTGTGTGGTGATGTTCATCACCACTTTCGTCTCCACGCGCGAGGCGTTCGCGCAACGCTCGGCGCGTCAGTCCATCACGGTCGCTGGCGTCAGGCGGACGTTTGTGCTGCGCACCCCGCGCGCGCCTGCCGACTCGGGCGCGCTGCGGCCTGCGGTGATCGTGCTCCACGGCGGTGGCGGAAACGCCGAGAACGCCGAGATGATGACCGGCTTCAGTCGCCTGGTGGACCGCGAGGGCGTCGTCGTGGCGTATCCCGATGGCTCCGGACGCGCGCGCACCCGGCTGCTCACGTGGAACGCGGGCGAGTGCTGCGGCTTCGCGATGGATGAGCGCGTAGATGATGTGGCGTTCATCGCCGCACTCATTGATACGCTCGTGCGCGGCCACCGCGTGGACCCCCGCCGTGTGTACGTGACCGGGATGTCCAACGGCGCGATGATGACGCACGTGCTCGCGCGGGAACTCGGGACGCGCATTGCGGCCATCGCCCCGGTGGTGGGGACGATCTTCGGGGTGGAGTCGCCGGCGCCGGTGCCGGTCCCGGCGCTCATCTTCAATGGAATGCGCGACAAGAACGTCCCGTACGATGGGGGGCCGTCGCGCGGCATCGGCCGCAACGCCTGGAACAGTCCGGCGCAGCCCGCGCGTCGGCAGGGCGAGTTCTGGGCGCGGGCGAACGGCTGCGACGACGCGCCGGCGCGTGACAGCTCGGGGACCGTCGTGCGTTTTGTCTGGCGCTGCCCAGCGGGCCGCGATGTAGAGCTCTACGCCATCACCGACGGCGGCCACGCGTGGCCCGGCGGTCGGGCCGGCTCACGCGTCGGTGACACACCCACGACCGAGGTTGACGCCACGGCCCTGATGTGGGCGTTCTTCAAGGCACACGCGCGAAACTGACCCCGCGTACGCGGTCGTTGTTGAGCGTAAAGCCCACCACGCGCCCGCGTCGGTCGCGCTGGAAGATGAACGTGCCTGCGGGTGACGTGAACACGTCGCGGCCCGCAGGACGCAGCGTCACCGTCGCCAGCTTGCGATGCGCGCGCGACAGCGTGCTATCCCGGAACACGATGTCGTAACGCGTGTCGAGCTCGGTGCTGACAAAGGTGCCGGCATACGCGGCGAGCGACGTGAACGCGGGTGCCTGCCGCACGAACACCTGCTGCCGCCGCCCGCGCGGATGCA